>NZ_CAJKVK010000163.1 GCF_905203285.1 uncultured Succinatimonas sp. | reverse complement strand
GCCATCATTACCGGATCGTTTGCTGCGGCAATTGCGGTGTTAACCATAACGGCATCAGCGCCTAACTCTAAAGATTTAGCCGCCTCCGACGGAGCACCGATACCGGCATCTACAATAACCGGGACGGAACTTTCACGGATAATAATCTTTAAAAACGGCAAAGTCTCAAGGCCGCGGGCAGATCCGATAGGTGCTCCCAAAGGCATAACGGCACTTACGCCGGCTTCTGCTAGACTCTTGCAAAGACACGGATCGGCAGAACAATAAGCAAAAACCTTAAATCCTTGTTTTACAAGCTCGGCACAGGCATTGTAGGTTTCAATCGGATCAGGAAGCAAATATTTCTGATCGGGATGAACTTCAACTTTAATCCAATCCGTACCTAACGCTTCGCGGGACAGCTGAGCGGCAAAAATCGCCTCTTTAGCGGTACGGGCACCGGAAGTATTGGGCATTAAGGTAACGCCGAGCTTACGGAGCGGAGGGATAATATCGTCGGTACCGCCTTTAGTGTCAACACGCTTAATTGCCATAGTGGCAATCTGAGCGCCTGAAGCTTTGCAAGCATCAGTTAAAGCCTGAGCTGATGCATATTTTCCGGTTCCGATAATAAGGCGGGAATCAAATTCCTGACCTGCAAGTACTAATTTATCCACTTTTAACCTCCTGCTACCAAGGTGAACACATCAAGGTGCATATTTTCTTCTAATTTGAATTTATCCCAAGTTGCCTTAGGAATGATTTGTTCGTCAACGGCACAAGCGGTACCGTCAGGTGACAAGCCCCTGTCTTTAATAAACTGAGAAAGGCTTATGTCATCACTTACCGTAAGCTCTTCTCCGTTAAAAAAAATCTTCATTTACCTTCTCCGCAAACCGGGCAATCGACATCTTTGGTTAAGCGCATTCTTTTTATCTCATTGTTTTTTAAATCAAAAAACTGCACATAACCTTTTAATGCGTCATTGCCGTTTAATATCTGTAATGTAAGCATCGCCGCTGCTGATGCCATCATAGAAGCGGCAGGGGCC
>NZ_CAJKVK010000162.1 GCF_905203285.1 uncultured Succinatimonas sp. | reverse complement strand
TATTTCAATATTCTTTAATGTTTGATTAATAATACTGTCTAAACATTGAGAAAGAAATTTTTCAACATTATATACTGGAATAATCACTGAGACTTTAGGATCCAACATTTTTACCTCTAAGTGGAAATTTCTGTTTGTTTACAACTTTTATTTTAAAGGTTTAAAATCTTAAATTAATCTCATTTTAATCTATTATATGGCAAAACGATCAAGCTGATAGAGTTCACAAAAAATTTTAGGTGCTAAACTTCATAACTCCATAAAAAAACTGTGACGTAATGATCAAAAGATTAATAAGACGATCCCCTTTATCCTAAGAAAATGATCTAATATTGAAAGATTCAGCCTTTTGTTTTTTTAGGATTTTTTTATGTTCATCGCTTGTGAAGAGTTGCGGAATTTGGCAAAGACATGCCGCAGTCATCTTCATGAGACCGATGATTTCGATTCAACTATCGAAGAATATTCACGATTATATTATCCGCATAAAAGAATGCCGACTAATAAAGTCCATTTTGAGTTTAAGCACAAAGAAGCAAAAGCTTTATACGATGCTTTATAAGGTGAAGTTATAGCGGCAATATCCTGTTGTCTTAAAGATATCAGGGACGCACTGACCGACATGCGCTGCGCAGCAAAAATCATCTATCCTTTGGATGTAATGGTGACGGTTATTTTATTGGCACGCTTATGCGGGAATATAACGGCAGCTAAGGTGGTGAAATTTTATAGGGAGCGTAATCTTGAGCTGCAATATTTAATTCCCGTGAAGCCGCGGCCGCGATACCGGTTGTCGGAATCGACGGTAAATTGCGTGATGCGGATGTTTTCACCTGACGAAATAAATTTATTGCTTGGAAATTATTTCAGCGCGGTCAAGACGGCACTTTGCGAAATGATAAAGGCAGGTGAGCAGTGGGAGCGTCCTGAGCTTGTTGACAAAGAAACCATAAGCTTTGACGGTCAGGAAGTCGTATCTTCGTATCGCAAAGGGGAAAGCTCCCGCCGTAAAAAAGGAGCCGTTGGGGTCAGTGTTTTCAACAGTACCAAGAAAATCGCTTTGGCGGTAAAGAGCGTT
>NZ_CAJKVK010000161.1 GCF_905203285.1 uncultured Succinatimonas sp. | reverse complement strand
CTGTAAGAAAACAGGGCGAAGGTGATAAAGGTTCGATGAAAATTACTACCTTTGCCGAACTTCTGACTGAAGAAGTTGAAAGAATGATAACCCAATGGTAATTGAATGGAGAAAAAAAACAATTTAGGAGTTAATAAAAATTATCCTTCAAAGAAAAATGAAGGAATGAAAGAGTTGTACCGTACCAATGAAAAAATTAGGGTAAAAGAAGTTAGATTGGTAGGAGAAAATGTCGAACAGGGAGTTTATTCTATTCAAGACGCTTTGCGTATTGCAGAAGAGCAAGAACTCGATCTTGTAGAAATTTCTCCAAATGCGGTTCCTCCTGTTTGTCGTATTACGGATTATCAGAAATTCCTTTATCAGCAGAAAAAACGTTTAAAAGAACAGAAAGCTAAATCGACTAAAGTAGTCGTAAAGGAGATTCGTTTCGGACCTCAGACCGATGATCATGATTATAATTTTAAATTAAAACATGCCAAAGGTTTCCTTGAAGAAGGTGCGAAAGTTAAGGCTTATGTTTTCTTTAAAGGGCGTTCTATATTGTTCAAAGAACAAGGAGAAGTGCTTTTACTTCGTTTTGCCAATGATCTGGAAGATTATGGCAGAGTAGAGCAGTTACCCGTTTTGGAAGGTAAGCGTATGATTATAATGATTACTCCTAAGAAAAAGTAGAGAATTGAGGAGACTCAATATTATATGTTTTAGTAATACATAAATTAAAATTTAGTAAGATGCCAAAGATGAAAACTAACTCCGGTGCCAAAAAAAGGTTCGTCCTTACCGGATCAGGAAAAATCAAAAGAAAACACGCTTTCAAAAGTCATATTCTGACGAAAAAGACTAAAAAGCAAAAAAGAAATCTTACTCATTTCACTCTTGTATCTTCTGCAGATATCAATAATGTGAAAGAGTTATTGTGCTTGAAATAAGCCTTTGATTTTTTATTTAAAGCAAAAAGCGAGTTTAAAATTTTATTAACCGAATGTCATAGCTCGAAGATCATCCCGTGAGGAGGTGACGCTAACATTCAAAACAAGTAAAAACTATGCCAAGATCAGTAAATCATGTTGCTTCAAGAGCAAGAAGAAAGAAAATTTTA
>NZ_CAJKVK010000160.1 GCF_905203285.1 uncultured Succinatimonas sp. | reverse complement strand
TATGGCAAAAATTTGCGTTATAGGTGCAGGATACGTCGGAATGTCCCTTTCCGTACTGCTTGCCGTAAAAAATGAAGTTACCGTTCTTGAAATCAACAGCGAACGCGTTAAGCTCATTAACGAAAGAGTAAGCCCTATTACCGATAAAGAAATTTCCGAATATCTTGCAGTAAAGCAATTAAATTTAAAAGCCACCGATAATGCCGCCGACGCCCTTAAAAGTGCTGAATTTGTCATTATCGCCACACCGACTAATTACGATCCTAATCTTAATTATTTTGACGTAAGCTCGGTTTTAAGTTCAATTGACAGTGTTTTGAAATTTGCCCCTAATGCCCAAATTATCGTTAAAAGCACTTTGCCGGTCGGCTTTACCGAAGAAACTTCTGCTAATTTAAACCTGCATAATTTACATTTTTCGCCGGAGTTTTTACGTGAAGGTCTTGCTCTTTATGATAACCTTCATCCTTCGCGCATCATCGTCGGAACTCACAATGAAGCAGTAGGACATGCTTTTGCCGAGCTTTTAAAAGAGTCTTCTCTTGAAAAAGACGTGCCGGTTCTTATTATTCCGCCCACAGAAGCTGAAAGCGTCAAACTTTTTTCCAATACTTATCTTGCGCTGCGCGTTTCATTCTTTAACGAGCTTGATACATATGCGGCCAAAAAAGGACTTGACCCTAAATCCATCATTAAAGGAGTGTGTCTTGACCCGCGCATCGGCGATTTTTACAACAATCCTTCATTCGGCTACGGCGGATACTGTCTGCCTAAGGATACCAAGCAGCTTCTTGCCAATTTTGAGCACGTACCGAACTGCCTTATTAAAGCCATTGTGGAAGCCAACAGCATTAGAAAAGATTTTATTGCCGAAGATATTCTAAGCAAAAACCCTAAAACCGTCGGAATATACCGTCTTATCATGAAATCAGGCTCCGACAATTTCCGTGCTTCCTCAATTCAAGGTGTTATGAAGCGCATCAAAGCAAAAGGAATCAATGTTGTCGTATATGAGCCTTTACTTAAAGAAGACAGCTTCTTTAATTCTAAAGTCGAACGCGATTTAACTGCTTTTAAAAAGGAATGCGATTTAATTATCACCAATCGCATGCAAAAAGAATTAG
>NZ_CAJKVK010000159.1 GCF_905203285.1 uncultured Succinatimonas sp. | reverse complement strand
CAAGATAATTTTTTTATAAATTTTTTTCCAAAAGTTAAAAAAACAGGGTATTATTAAAGGGGATTTATTAAGTAACTTTAAAAATTATGCAGATACAAAGTCAGCCAGTCACCAGTCAGCAAATCAGAGAGCAAAATATTTTAAATGTCAGAAGAGCTCTTCACAGCGAGCAGGTAGCGACCATTTCACGCCTTAAAACCTTGACCGGACTTAGCGTTGTCACTTTGACAAAATTGCTGCAGTATTTAATTGAAACGGGTGAAGTCCTTGAAGGCGAAAGCATATCAATAGGTAACGGCAGACCCGCTGCAACATATCGATTCAATGCATCGTACAGACTAATATTGATCGTATCTTGCTATAAAAGAGCCGGTCATGATTATGCCGGTTATTCTGTTCATGACTTATTTGGTGAGTGCATAGAAAGAAGAGAGGAACTGTTATCCAAAGTTCATACCGATGAATTCAGAATCGGTATTGAGCGTTACCTTGATCGTTACTCAAAGATTTCCATAATAGGAATTTCCATGCCGACTGATACGGTAGGAGGAAGACTTGCCTCAGCAGTACGTCATGATCCCCAGGCAAAAAGATTATCAAAGCATCTTGAACTGCATTTTAATGTGCCGGTGTTTTTTGAGACAGACATTAACGCTGCAACATTAGGGTGTTTTAACCGTCATGTTAAGCATAATTATGTGGCTGGATTGCTTTTGGTCCCGGGCCGTGCTCCGGTATGCGGCTTTTGTTATCAGGGAAATGTTTTAAGGGGCAGAGACGGAATGGCGGGAGAAGTTAGATTCTTTCCGATGTTTAACGATGTCGGCGTTCTTCCCCTTGAACCGCTTGCGGCTGATGATCTGGCCATTAGAACGCTTAGGGCGGTTATGTGTGTTTTAAACCCTTCTTTAGTAGTTGTTTATTCAGAAAATTTAAAATCTGGGTTCCTTGAGAGAGTTAAGAAACAGCTTTCTACTGAGGCAGAGATTGCTTTACTGCCCCGTCTTGAGATTAATGATCATATTAGAGAAGATATTGTTTCAGGTATGCTGACTATTAGCCTTGAAAGAATGCAGACTCTGTAGTTTTTTGGATGTTTATTTCAAGACAATAGTAAAAAAATTAATTTTCTATATATTTTTTCTATC
>NZ_CAJKVK010000158.1 GCF_905203285.1 uncultured Succinatimonas sp. | reverse complement strand
GGCTTTGATTATGAACTCTGCTGATAGATATACAAAAAAGAGCAGAGTTCAGGAACTAAACAATCATCAGTTAAATATGCGAACCGCCAAGCCGCATCCAATTTTCAAAACAATTCTTGCGATGCCATTCCAAATATTGAGGGTTAGGCCATGCAGACTTATCATCAGGCAACGACACTTGTTTTCCTTCATACTCAAGATATTCAGCAGCACCTACTGATTTAAGGCAAGAAGAGGTTCGTATTACTACCTTATCATCTGTCATATATTCCAAGGTAATATAGCCCAAAGAAACCAGCCGATGAAAATCCGATCTGAGCAAAATACCGTTTGCAGCAATCTGCTCTTTAAAATCATAAAAAGGTCTTAACTGAGCAACTTCAAGTAAAGGAACAATGGTCGATCCGGTAACTGCACACTTAAATTTATAAGCAGCCCGAACTTTAGCGTAAAATCCTGCAGAATAACTGCGAAAATGGCTGCGGGAAGCCAGATAGTAAACACCTTTCCAAGTGTCGCCGTATTTATCAAGATCTTGATTGTAAACTTTCTTTGCTACCTGATAGAGATAACGTCCTGTAGGATCGTCAATATTCAAAATAAAGCGCAATCCTGATTTAAAATGTGATGAAACTTCATCAGGCACGGTAATAAGGCTGCTGCCGTCAAAAATAAAATTATTACCTAAAGTTGCCGCAATTATATTACTGTCGCGATTACCGCCATGTTCCTCAACTTCGGCCACCAGATCGTCAAAATCCGTAACACCGTTGCGCACACCATAACGCGACCACGCCTCATCAAGTGAAATCTTATACCACGAAATAAAGAAACCGCCGCCTACAACCTTGATCTGATCTCCGATTTGACAAATATATAAAACCACTCCTCCAGGCTGAAAATCCTTCACATCCTGCGTAAGCTTAGATGACTTTTTATCTATCGACCAAAAACAGCTGTCAAGAGATCCGGAAACTAAATACTCGCTTCTTATGATCCTGTACCATTTAGGAGAAACTTTACAGATCATGATTTGGTTGGCGTGTTCCATATTCATACCTTTATCCAGTAATTTCCTTTTATAGTAATTTATGTATAAACAAAATAAAATTCTGCGATATGTCACATAATTTGAAAAAATATTCCTAAAGCCAAAAAGCTTAAATTCCGCATAAAAAAGCCTTTTTAGAGTTATCGTTTTTTACTTTATAAAAATTTCCTTAAATATTAAGATATTGTAAATTTTCTAATTTTAAAAACTTTAAAAATAAATTA
>NZ_CAJKVK010000157.1 GCF_905203285.1 uncultured Succinatimonas sp. | reverse complement strand
GTGCAATTTAATCCTTTTTTGATGGTTTGTTCATCAAGACCAATTTTAAGCAAGCCTTTTATATTTTGCAGTAATGTTTTTTTTGCCTCCTCTGCATAGACCTGTAGACGTCCTATTTCGCGACCTTCAGCTAGTCCTTTTTGAAAAGCTTCTTCTATTTCCCTCTTGAACCAGTTTTCTCGGGAATTTTGATCAAGATATTCTTTTTTACGCATTAAATCTTCAAAAAAACGTTCATCATAAATTGTATTTCTCAATATTGCCATGTGCTTATTATCTCCGCTTAAATTGAGCCTTAAGGTATTTATTTTATTGCTGTAAGGTCATATTTATTGAGCTTTGGCTTCCTGTATCTGCTCATCCGTGCAATTTAATGCTTTTTTGATACTGTTTTCATCCATGCCGAATTTAAGCAAGCCTTTTATATTTTGTAATAAATTTGTTTTTGCTCCTTTTTTCATGCCCTCTTGCAGAGCTTCCTCTTTTTCTCTCTTAGCCCAGTTCTCACGGGAATTTTGATCGAGATACGCCTTTTCTTTCGCTAAGTATTCATACCAGCTCGCATCATCCATGGTATATTTTTTCTCAAACATAATCGCCTCCTTAATGAGAGGATCGTTTTCCTTCAGTTCAGCTATAAGCTTTGGATCGCTTACCGTCAGATATGTCAGCCAACGGTTTAAGCGATTACTTTCCTTTATGCTTTTGCTGCTGTTCTCTGTACTTATTTTGCGCCATTTGGGCAATTCAATGAAAAAGAAATCAATATCATCATTTAGAATTCTATCATGATTGTATTTTCTTAACTGATAACGACTTAGAAATTCTTCATCCTCATCAAGCTTGAAGTTGACGATATTAACCATGATACACGGTCGTAAATTTGCATAATCATCACCTGATTTAATTCCTCTTTCGTACAGCGTGGAAAAATAATAGAGAGTACGCTTGCGTATGGTGTTACTTGAGCTGTTGAGCAATTGGATTTCAATGTCAATGATACTGCCGTCATCAATTTGAGCCATTAAATCCATACGGCACGCTTTGCCGTTGTCTGTAATCGGATCGATTTCACGGTTTAAATAAGATAACGTATTGATAATGATGCGTCTGCCTTTAGGAACACTTTCAAACATGGAGTTTAATAAAGAAATAAGATATTTCTCGTGTCCTGGTCGGCCGAAGAGGTTTTTAAAGAAAGCGTCGTTTAATCTGTTGATGATTTTGCGTTCATTTTTATCATTTTGCGTATTCATAATTAATCCTTAGGTTAAAAATGAAGGCGCCACTTTACAATAAAACCCTTAAATAATAAATAGTTA
>NZ_CAJKVK010000156.1 GCF_905203285.1 uncultured Succinatimonas sp. | reverse complement strand
TCTGTTATTATCAAAAAAATTATATTTTTACCTTTAAACAATAAGTTAAGGTCGTATAGCTATAAATTATGAGCAGTATTATAAAACCGCAAACTGACAGCACTATTAGCTGGTTCATAAGTCAGTGTCACATCCATAAGTATCCTGCTAAAAGTTCAATCATGCACGCCGGAGAAAAAGCAGAAACCTTATACTACATTGTTAAGGGATCGGTCGTCGTTTTAATCAAGGATGCCGAAGGCCGCGAGATGATTCTTACCTATTTAAATCAAGGTGATTTCATCGGTGAGGTCGGTCTTTTTGATCAATCTGAAAATCCCATTAGAACAGCTTGGGTGCGAGCAAAAACTCAGTGCGAAGTTGCAGAGGTTTCTTACAGTAAATTCAAACAGCTGGTTCAGGTTAATCCTGAAATCTTAATGCGTCTGTCTGCTCAAATGTCACGTCGTCTTGCCGCAACTTCAAAGAAAGTCGGAAATCTAGCATTCCTTGACGTTACCGGACGTATTGCTCAGACCTTAATCAATTTAGCTCATCAGCCGGAAGCCATGACCCATCCCGACGGAATGCAGATTAAGATCACTCGACAGGAAATAGGACAGATTGTAGGCTGTTCAAGAGAAACTGTCGGACGTATTCTCAAAATGATGGAAGAACAGCATCTTATTACGGCACACGGTAAGACTATTGTTGTTTTTGGTACTCGCTAATCATTAAAAATCCGCCTTGCCGGACTTTTATTATTTAAAGGAGTTTATTGATGGCTTCACTGCTTGAACGCGGAATCCATTCTTTTTCAAAAGAAGATTTACTAGCCTGCAGCCGCGGCGAACTGTTCGGTCCCGGCAACAGCCAGCTTCCCGCCCCCAATATGCTGATGTTTGATCGAATTACCCATATAGATGATAATGGCGGAGAACATGGTCTTGGTTTTATTCAGGCTGAACTTGATATAACCCCTGATCTGTGGTTTTTTGCCTGCCATTTCCCCGGCGATCCTGTAATGCCCGGATGCCTTGGCCTTGATGCCATGTGGCAATTGGTAGGATTTTTCCTCGGCTGGCGCGGAGGCCCGGGAAAAGGTCGCGCCCTTGGCGTTAATAAAGTTAAGTTCAAAGGTGAAGTTATAGATAGTTGTAAACTTGTTACCTACGAAATAACTATCAAACGCATCATTGAGCGCGGAAAATTGATTATGGGTGTCGCTGACGGTAAAGTATTTGCTGACGGGAAACATATTTATACAGCCGAAGATTTACAGGTGGGATTAATTCCTCCGGCCAAATAATCTTTATTCCTTTTTCATAAATAAAAGCCTTTTATTTAAACATAAAGGGCTTTTATTTTGCATGACATTTTAAACTAATTTATTAACTTTTTGTTTTATAA
>NZ_CAJKVK010000155.1 GCF_905203285.1 uncultured Succinatimonas sp. | reverse complement strand
TACAAAAATGCTTTTTGTTTTTTTCTTATATAAAGAGTATTTCTAGAAATGTATATTACAAAGAGTACTCATTACCTTAGTTTTTAGCTCGTCATTTTGCTTTACCAGCTAAAAGCTGTTTTGGCTTTGTCACTAAACCTATCCCGATAAAAGGATAAAAACACATTTTTGAACTAAGAGTGCAAAAAAAATAAAATGAACAGATTTTTATTTATGCCTGACTCCTTCAAAGGAACTTTAAGTTCACAGCAAGTGTGTGACACATTGACCAAAGCAGCACTTAAAATCATTCCTGACTGTAAATGTAAATCTATTTACGTGGCAGACGGCGGAGAAGGAACGGTTGACAGTTTTTTAAGCGCATTAAAAGGAGTAAAGCATTACGTAAAAGTTAAAGGTCCGTACATGGAAACAATGCGAACCTACTATGGACTCATAAATGACGGAGACACAGCCATTATCGAAGTGGCTTCATGCGCTGGACTTGATATCGTCAAGAATCATAAGAATCCTCTTTTAACCACCACTTTCGGTGTCGGACAACAGCTTCTTGATGCTGCCGAACAAGGAGTAAAACGCATTATCATCGGTTTGGGCGGAAGCTGTACTAATGACGGAGGCTGCGGAGCAGCTGCGGCGGTAGGAATTAAATTTCTAAATTAAATAAAGAAGGAGTGAGCTTTATTCCCACAGGCGGGACACTTAAAGACATATACAAAATTGATACTTCAGGATTTGATCCCAAATTAAAAGATATTGAAATTCTTGCGATGTGCGATGTTGATAATCCGCTATGCGGAAAAAACGGCGCAGCATATATTTTCGGACCGCAAAAAGGTGCGGATTTAACAACGGTCTATGAACTTGATCGCGGTCTTATGCATTTAAGTAATGTCATTTGGCATGATTTAGGATTTAAAGTTGCGTCCACTAAAGGTGCTGCTGCGGCAGGTGGCATGGGCGCCGGTATGCTGACTTTTTTCAATGCACAATTAAAAAAAGGAATTGAGATCGTTCTTGATACCGTCAATTTTGAAGAAGAAATAAAAGATATTGATATTATTTTCACCGGAGAAGGCAAAATTGACATTCAAAGTCTGCGCGGCAAAGTGGTTTTAGGCATAGCAAGAAGAGCTATGCGTTACAAAAAGCCGGTTATAGCTGTTGTAGGACAATCGGAAGACAGTACAGTAAGTGATGTTTTTAAACAAGGCGTAACGGCAATATTTCCGATAAACCGCAGAGCTGAAGATCTGTCAATTTCTCAATACATCAGTGTCTATAATCTTCGCTATACTGCTGAAAATATTTTCAGACTCATTAAAACCATGCAGAGCCAACATCACAATTAATCCAAACAAAAATCCCGAAAAAGTAAATGTAACTTAATCGGGATCTTTTTAAGAGAGGGTGACTAAAAAGTCACCTTCTTTTTTACCTGAAAAAAGCTCTTAATTTTT
>NZ_CAJKVK010000154.1 GCF_905203285.1 uncultured Succinatimonas sp. | reverse complement strand
TGCCATTTTGGGGATCAATAACCTGATTTGACCAATTCTGATCCACATCTGTTAAAATCCAAAATTCATCTTCCGGATATTTTTCAAACTGATAAATATCATCTTTTTCAGCCTTAAATTGATTAATCCGTTCGACTAAATGTTTTGGACGCACTTTGGTGAGCATCCTCACATGTTCTGGTGTTCTACATTTAGGAGCAGTAAGAACAGCATCCTCCGCAACAGAAATAAACTGGATCTTACTTTTTATCCCGCTATAAATATCTGAAATCAAACCAAAGTATTCTTCCTCTGTCACACTGCCTTCGCATGAGAGAAATATAATTTTACTGGTTTTCGGCCTAATCACACGGTAAGGGTTTTGCGGGGTAAAAGGCACCCTGCTTTTAAGAAGCGGCATTAGTACACCCCCCTTATCATGGGAACGGCACCAAATCTACCGCTCAAATAAGCCTTTAAAGTATCTTGGCCTTCTTTGACTTCAAAATCAGAAAATGGCTTTAAAGTAGATTCGCCCATTTGCGTTTTCTCAATAAACCAGATCTCATCTTGGCGGAAGTTATCTAGATTTATTAAGTTCACATCATGTGCGGTAAAAATAATCTGGTTGCTTCCTTCTTGTGCTCTACAGGCAAATTCATCAAGCAAAAACCGGACATGAATAGGCAATTTGCCGTTGTATTCGTCGTCCGCTTTATCACAAAGCAAATTGAAAAGCTGCGATTGCAAAATAGCGATAACAAAATTAAAGGTGTCGTCGGTATCGCTCATTATGAGGAAAAGCGCGGTTTTCCGGTCGCCCAATGTATCAAGTTCCAATTCATCATAGGACATGAGTTCCCGGAGTTCCTCTATATCAAAAGGGGCAAGCCGCGCACCGCAAGAAATAAGGATTGACTTTGCCGTTTTGCCCGCCGCCAATTTGTATTTTTTATATTGCTTCACCGCGAAATGGTCGGGGCTGCGTTCTTCCAAATCGGCAAAGAGCAGATCAACGGGGCTTTGGTATTCCTCGTCGTCCTCGCGTGCTTCGCTTGCATTGATAAGTTCAAGCAGCGTTGTAAAGTTCATTTCCTCGGCGGGGGCTTCATACCAAATGTAGCCGATCAACGCGCAATATAGTAACCTCTCGGCTTTCACCCAAAAATCTTCCGCGCTTTTTTCTCCCTCGCCTTTGGTATTGACAATAAGGGTATTGACAACCTTTAACACGTCCTTTTCGCTGCGGATATAGACAAAGGGGTTATAGTGCATACTTTTCCGAAAGTTTATCGTGTTCAGTACCTTAATGCGGTAGCCTGCCCGTTGCAGCAGCTTTCCGCACTCGATTAGGACGGTGCCTTTCGGGTCGGTCAAGACGTAGGAAGAATGAAGCTGCATTAAATTAGGCTTTACAAAAAACCTTGTTTTTCCGCTGCCGCTGCCGCCGATCACCACGACGTTTTTATTTCTCGCGTATTTCGGTGATTTAGGGCGGCTGTTCATGGTAAGCCGTTCCGTCTGCGTCAAAATGATGTTGTTCTGAAAATCCGGGTCGATGTAGGG
>NZ_CAJKVK010000153.1 GCF_905203285.1 uncultured Succinatimonas sp. | reverse complement strand
GAGGGTGACTAAAAAGTCACCTTCTTTTTTACCTGAAAAAAGCTCTTAATTTTTACATTATTTTCTTTGTTTTCAATATGTTATTTTAACTTTTAACCCGTTTTATGCTATAATTTAAACATGTTCCGTAAAGCTTATTCCGGAGCTTATCTATGGCTAAAGTTACCTTCAAACCTTATCCCCAGTATGAGACTTTGCTTCTCCCTCCTTCTTTAAGCGAATTAATTCCCGCCACTCATCCGGTGAGATTGGTTAACGCCGTTTTAGACAAGATTGATATCAGCGAGCTTAAATCCACCTATGTCGGAGGCGGAGCGAGCAGTTACAATCCGCGCATGCTGCTTAAAGTTATTGTATACGGTTATTTGTGCAATATTTATTCCGGACGTCAATTGGAGAAAGTCATCACTGAGAACATCAACTTTATGTGGCTGGCAGGGATGTCCCGACCGGATTTCAGAACCATCAATTTGTTTCGCAGTAAAAGGCTGAAGAACGGAGTCTTTGAAAAGATATTCGTCAGAGTGGTAAAGCTGTTGCAGGAAGAAGGATTAATTTCACTTGAGGTACAGTATATTGACGGGACCAAAATCGAGTCGGCGGCCAACAAATATACCTTCGTCTGGCGAGGAAGCATCGAGAAGAATAAGGAAAAGCTGATTACCAAAGTACACGGGGTGCTCAAGCAAGCCAATGAAGTATTGAAGCGGGAAAACGATGAAAACGCGCCAAAGGAAATGACGGCGGAGGAGTTTAAGGAAAAAGCCGCCAATATGCTGGAGAAGCTTGAGAAAGAACAGACGGCTGAAAAAAAAACTGTAAAATCCTTAAACAAGGTAGTGAATGAAGACGCTCCGCGGCTTAAGCGTTATGAAGAACAGCTTAAGATAATGGGTAAACGCAACAGCTACAGCAAAACCGATACCGACGCCACCTTCATGCGGATGAAGGAAGACGCGATGCGCAACGGTCAGACCAAACCGGGCTATAACGTGCAAATCGCCACCGAGAACCAATATATCACCAACTATGACATTTATTGGCGTCCCACCGATACCGGAACTTTAATTCCTTTTTTAAATTCTTTTTATGCCAAATACGGCAGTTACGGCACGGAAATCGTGGCTGATTCCGGATACGGCAGCGAGCAGAACTATGAGTTCATGTTTGAACAGGGACTTACCCCGTACGTGAAGTTCAACATGTTCCATAAAGAAATGAAAAGAGCGTTTAAAAACAACTCTTTCCTGCCTGCCAATATGTTTTATAACGCCGCTAAAGACTATTACGTATGTCCGATGGGTCAGCATCTTACGTTTTGCGGCACTGCCGAAACCTCCTCTGACTTAGGTTATATCTCGACGATATCTTTTTATAGAGCGCAAAACTGTAAAGGCTGTCCGTTACGCGGAATGTGCTATAAAGGCAAAGCCGACCGCCGCACGATACAAATCAATCATAAGAACAACGCGTACCGGAATAAAGCGCGGGAGCTGCTGATGAGCGAGAAAGGTCTCATGCATCGCGGCAGACGTCCGATTGAGCCTGAGGCGGTATTCGGCGACATCAAATACAACCACGGATTCAAGCGGTTCAGATTACGCTCCAAGGACAAGGTCAAAGTAGAGTTCGGATTAGTGGCTTTAGCCCATAACTTAAGGAAATACTTTAAACAAATAACGCAAAGAGAACAAAAAATGATG
>NZ_CAJKVK010000152.1 GCF_905203285.1 uncultured Succinatimonas sp. | reverse complement strand
AACAACTGTATTTTTAAATATAAAATTAATTACCAAAATGAGAACTCATCGATCATTTAGACACAACTTTGTAAAAACACTTACTTTTGCGCACGCAAAATTTCTAAAAAATACAAAAAATTAATCGGAATTACGTAAATTTTGCAAATACTTAAATAATACTTTTTTTCTTTTTATCGATAAGATTATAAGTGCTATACTATCAAGAGTTTTAACGTTAAACGCAAGATAAAAATGTTACCGAAGATCCTTGATATAGCTCCGGCTCTTGCCTTTTTTATAACTTACAAAATGACATCCGATTTAATTACCGCCACTGCCGTAATTGTCGGTTGCTGCCTTATTGCATTTGCGCTTCAATATATCTTTTGGAAAAAAGTATCACGCATGCAGGTTTTTGTATGCGCTGCCGTATTGCTTTTCGGTTTGCCTACCGTGCTTTTAAACGATCCGCAAATTATTAAATGGAAAGTAACCGTAGTAAACTTGATTATGGCCACCGCTATTTTAGTGTGCCAGCATATCTTAAAGCGCAACCCTTTTTCTTATCTTTTCGGACAGGAAATAGCCCTGCCTGAAAATCTTTGGCTAAAACTTGGGACGTGGTGGATGATATTCTTTGTTTTTGCCGCCATGCTCAATGTAGTAATAGCTTTCTTCCTGCCGACGCTGTTCGGTATTGATGCGATGACAGCAGAATCTCTTTGGGTTGACTATAAGACATTCGGCAATGCGATTTTAAATTTCGTATTTGCCTTAGTTTGCATCTTCTATCTGATGAAAACAAATCCCGAAATTTTGGCTGAAGTAAAAGAGCTGAAAAAAGATAACAAACTGACAAAATAAGGAATAACCTATGCCTGACATGAACTTTGGTAATATCAAGTACGCAATCATTCCGGTTGCAGGCTTAGGTACAAGACTTCTTCCCGCAACAAAGGCAATTCCTAAAGAAATGATGCCGCTTGTTGATAAACCCCTCATTCAATATGTGGTAACCGAAGCGGTCAGCGCAGGAATAAAAAATATCGTTTTGGTAACACACTCTTCAAAAAACGCTATCGAAAATCATTTCGATACGTCTTTTGAACTTGAGGCTACTTTGGAAAAGCGCGTTAAGCGCCAATTGTTAAGCGAAGTTCAAAACATTATTCCTAAAGACGTTACCATCATGCACGTCCGTCAAGGTGAAGCTAAAGGTCTTGCTCACGCTATCAAATGCGCATTTCCTATCGTCGGCAAAAACCCTTTTGCCATTTTGCTTCCTGACGTGATTATTGATGATGCCGCCTCTGATTTGAAGAAAGATAACTTAGCTGCCATGATTAAACTCTTTGAGGAAACCGGTACTTCCCAAATCATGGTCGAGAAAGTTCCGCACAACGAAGTCTCTTCATACGGTATCGTAAATTTAAACGGCGTAGAGCCTAAACCGGGTCAGGACGTACAGATTAAGAGCATTATCGAAAAACCTTCAATCGACGAAGCTCCTTCAGATTATGCCGTCGTAGGCCGTTATGTTTTGTCTTCTGAAATCTGGCCGCTTTTCAAGCGTACTCCGCTTGGTGCCGGCGGTGAGTTCCAGCTTACCGACACTATAGAGCTTCTTATGCATCTTGAAGATATTCACGCATACCCTATCATCGGTCACAGCCATGACTGCGGCAATAAAGAAGGTTATGTCAAAACATTTATCGACTATTCGTTAAGGCACCCTTCTTTAGGCAAAGCCATTACGGAATATGTCAAATCCTTAAAGCTTTAAAACCTGAACTCTGCTCTTTTTTGTATATCTATCAGCAGAGTTCATAATCAAAGCCT
>NZ_CAJKVK010000151.1 GCF_905203285.1 uncultured Succinatimonas sp. | reverse complement strand
GCGCATAAATCCAAGGGAAAATTTTTTAACTTTTTTATTGCACTGCTTTGGTGAGATTACACAGATTAAGTTCGCTAAAAATATCACTTTTGAAAAATTAACACTAATTTACTTTAGAAAAATGCAATTATTGCAAAAATCTAAAGTAAATTTTTCTTGTTTATTTATGACCTTTTTCATCTCATCAAAAGAGATTTCTTTTTTGTCCTTTTCCTTAACCTCCTTTGTAAAAGCGTTAAGGACTTCATCCAAATCATCTTTATCCAGTTTGCTTACATATTGGTAAGTTTTACAAAGCTTCTTGATAATTACTTCTTTATCTTTGGAGATGATCTTTTGTTTAATTTAAAAATACGCATAAATTTCTCTCTAAGCTTTGTTGTGACCAACTTTTCTATTATGCAAAAGCAAATAAAAAAGCACATGATGAAATTCTCAACATGTGCCCTTAAGCAAAGATACAGTCTTTTAAACTTAATCTCAGATGTCTTTTTCTACCTGACTGAACTCAAGTTCAACCGGAGTAGCACGACCGAAAATAGCGATAGAAACGGTAACGCGGTTTTTCTCGTAGTCAACTTTTTCAACGGTTCCGACGAAGTCCTTAAAGGCACCGTCAATAGCACGAACCACTTCACCGACCTCATAAATAGTCTTCGGACGCGGAGACTCTTCACTCTCGCGCAAACGTGACAAAATCTTGTCAGCTTCAGCCTGGGTAATAGGCAAAGGCTTTTCTGCAGTTCCGCCGATAAAGCCTAATACTCTATCGGTGTGCTTAACAAGCTGCCAAGTCTCGGAAGTCATGCGCATCTGAACGAGAACGTAACCCGGGAAGAATTTACGCTCACTTTCACGCTTTTTACCGTCTTTGATTTCTTTGACTTTCTCTTTAGGAACAAGAACTTCGCCGAAATCATGCTCCATGTTGTGGATCTTAATGCGCTCACGCAATGTTTGTGCAACGCGCTGCTCAAAACCGGAGAAAGCCTGAACTACATACCAGCGCAACGGCTTTTCAGCAGGTTTCTTCTCTTCTTTCTTTTCTTCAACGACAGGCTTATCTGCCGAAGCGGCAACCGGAGCCTCAGGAGCTTCCATCATCGGAGCTTCATTAATTTCAATTTTTTCTTCAGCCATGACCAAGTCTGCCTCTTATTAAAGAGTAATTGCCTTCACTACCTGCAGGAAAACAAGATCGCACAGATAGAGGAATAAACTTACAACGCAAACACCGACGAATACGATAATAGTGGTCTGGACGGCTTCCTGTCGGGTAGGCCATACGACTTTGCGTAATTCGACATAGGCTTCACGGGCAAAAGTCAATAAAGCATGACCTTTGTTGGTAAACAGAGTAACTGCAAGACCGGCAATAATTACAGCGATGACGATAGCGGTACGACCGAAACGACCTAAAGATGATTCATCGATTACGATATGCTGGGTGTAATAAAAATTACCGAAGATAGCTCCGCCGACAAGAACGATAGCGCACAGCCACAAAAGACGATCTAAAGGTGTAGAAACAAACTGTGCTGCAGCTTTTTTATTTGCAGTTTTAGCCGGAGCTTTGGCTTTAGCGGGAGCTGCGGTATTAATCGCTGCGGTCTGAGTTTTTGTGCTTTTATTTTCACTCATGGGATTAGATCCTATGGGATTTGGAATCTAAAAAAATCGGGCCTTTATATAGGCAATTAATCCGCGATGGCTATAAAGCCTTTCGCGGATAACACAAAGGCGCCTTAAAAAGGCGCCTGAAACAATGCGTTATTATTCGATGACGTTGTCAACAACACCGGCACCAACGGTACGGCCGCCTTCACG
>NZ_CAJKVK010000150.1 GCF_905203285.1 uncultured Succinatimonas sp. | reverse complement strand
GCTTTTAAAAAGGAATGCGATTTAATTATCACCAATCGCATGCAAAAAGAATTAGCCGATGTAAGAGATAAAATCTATACCCGTGATTTATTTCATAACATCTGACAAAAAAGAGCGGGGAACAAACCCCGCTTTTTCTATTAATGAATTAATGTTTTAAAACCTTTTTATAAAGAGATAAATAAGAAGCAGCCATCAGCTCGGGACTATGTGCCTTTGCCATGCCAAGAGCTCCTTCTATAAGCTTTTCTTTTAAAAGATATTCGTTTTTAATCTTCAAAACAGCGTCAGCCAAAGCTTTAGCATCTCCTTTTTCAATTAAAAGACCGCTATCATGATCCTTCACAATATCGGGGATCCCGTCTACAGCCGTCGCCACAACGGGAACACCCTGTTCCATTACATCTAAAAGGACACTGCCCAGCCCTTCATAATTTGACGGATAGGCAAAAACATCAAAGGATTTGATGTAATCCACAACATTTGAGACAAATCCTTCAAAAACCAAGGAGTCTCCAAGATTTTTGCCCTGCTCTTTAAATTTCTCAAGATCTATTCCCGAACCTAAAAATACTACCTTAAGATTCGGAATATCTTTTTTTAAGATTTCAGCAGCTTTAATCAAAACAGATTGACCTTTATGTCTGTCAACCAATGCTCCGATATGACCTATGACAAAACTGCCTTTAAAACGATCTTTAATTTCTTTTGCTTTAACTTCATTTACAGCAAAATGCGCGCAAGAACTGGGAATAAGCTCAATTTCGCGCTTAAACTGCGCTTTAAGACCATCTCCTATAGCTGATGAAATAGCAACAACAGCTGCAGCTTTAGCATAAATAGCACGATTTAAAACATTGTCGCGCACTGTTTCAGGAACACGGCGCGTCGTTGCATAAGGAGTCTTATAAAGCAGATGATGTACAAAAGCCCATTGTGTCGCTCTTGCCTCATGAGCCTGAATAACATCACATTTATCTGCCAAATATTTATGTCCGTTAAAACGTAAATCAATACGTTTTCTTAGCTCAATGATTTCTAAATCAGGAGTACCGTCCAGATGCTCGGCAAGCGGGCTCCCTGCTCTGCACACCAAATACTGTTTTACGCCAAGACGAGCAAGACAAGCAATCAGCAGCTCGGTTTGACGCTCGCCGCCGCGAAAACCGCGAGCTAAATTTACATGACCTACGGTTAATTCTGCCATTACGGTAACCACACAAATTGAACGCAGTGAAAAACCTCAGGATCGTCTGACATCTCATTACTGCACAAAATTTTAGCCAAAACAATGCGATCCATTTCCCCTTTTGAAACCACCTCGGCTTCAAAATAATCATACTCCGGATCGATAAAAGAATTTAATTCTTTCCATAAATCACTTGGCTCTTCCAATGCTATTTCAATTTCACGTTCAGGGTCATTCCACAAACGCAGCATTCTGTCATACAAATCTTCTTCTGTAACCAAGACTTCTTCTACGGTATCCTTAAATTCTTTAAGGACCATGTCCGTTAACTTGTCCTGATAATCATCGCTTATTTCGTATATATTGATAGACATCCGTAAAAACCCGTCCAGTTAAAATCTTTCTAAGAGTTTAACAACGGTAAGATGCTCTTTCAACAACCGTTAAATAATTCTTATCCTTAATGTAAGCCCTTTACTTTAAAGAAATAGCATATTTATTAAACAACATGATTTTTCTGTTACTTCTCAGCTGTCCCGATATATCTTAATTTCCCTTTACTAAACCGCAGCACAACTTATCAAACCTAAAAGTTGCGGATCTAGATAAGTAACTCTAAAAATCCTCTCTAAACGGCT
>NZ_CAJKVK010000149.1 GCF_905203285.1 uncultured Succinatimonas sp. | reverse complement strand
AACCCGGATCGCCTGATTTTTTATGTAGTATAGCAGCTCTTTCTTTTTTCCTCCGTTTCTCTTTTCTTCTAATCTATTGTTATTCATTATTTTTATAAGAAATTATGCCGTCTTCTTCTATTTGTGTTATACTATATTTATTAGATTATATATAGTGTGGTACCCGCTATGTTATACACCGATGTCAGAATCAACCTGCCGATTTCCTCAACCTACAGACAAAAACGCTCCGGAGTTGTCTATCTTTATAAGTACACGGACACTTATTACACTCAAGATAAAAAACAGCGCCATAAGTCGGCTTTAATCGGCAGAGTTGAAATTGATAAAGAAAGCGGTATTGAATATCTTATTCCCAATGATACTTATTTTAAGTTAAGCGGTGCTGCAGCTCCTCTAGGCAGTACCGTACGCTCCCGCGGCAGAGCACCTAAAGAATCAGATCCTCACCGACATTCAACAGGTGATACTGTCGGCGTCGGATTTACCGTCGTATGTTTAAGTTTGTGGCATTACCTGGGAATTAAAGACATAGCAGATAAAGTATTCGGTACTAAGCTTGCCGAAAAGTTATTTGCCCTTGCCTGTTATTATGCCGCAGGCGACGGTAAGGACGGACTTGATGAGATTGACTTGTTTTTAGAGAAAAACTTAAGTTTCTTACAAGAGCCGTTTAACGGCAGAAGAGCTTGTGAGCTATTCACCCGTTGTACCCCGACACTTAACGATGAGTTTTTAGAGGCTTGGATAAAGCTTAACCAAGATAAGGAAAAAGAGGACAGTTTCTATTACGACGTTACTTCCGTATCTTCTTATTCCGATGCCCTGCCTGAAATCGAATTCGGCTATAACCGTGATAAAGAATCCTTACCGCAGCTTAATATCGGTTTATTAAGCTCCCGTAAAAATGATGTTCCTTTGTTTTATACCTCCTATAACGGCAGCATCAATGACACCGCCAATTTCAACTATGTATTAAAACGCGTTAAAGACTTAGGTTTGTCCTCAGATTTTGCTTTAATTTTCGACGGCGGTTTTTCTCAGGACAATATTAATTTCACCGCACTGCAGGGACATAACTTATTATTGGGCGTATCGCAAAAACGTCTAAAGATTGTCGCCGCAGCCGTAGACAAATGGCGTAAAGAATTTAAGCGCACCTATGACAACAGCTTTATGCTCAACGAAGAAATCATTTATCACGGTCATACGGATTTTACATTAGGTACTACTAAAGGAAGATTGCTCTTTTATTACAGCCTTACCAAAGAGCAGCAGCAACTGCATGATTTATATTTGCATATCGCTAAAGAAGAAAAAGAGCTTGAAGCGTTAACGGGAGGCTGTCCTGAGCCTGACAAATATAAAGACTTCTTTACCGTAACTCCTAAACGCGGACCTAAAGGATTTTCCTTTAAACGCAACGAAGACGCCGTTCATGCCGCCGAGCTGCAGCAGGGAGTCACGGTATTGTTCACCTCGCTTAAAAACATCACCGACGAAGAAGCATTGCTTGCCTATCGCAATAAAGACCGCATTGAAAAGATGTTCGAAACATTAAAGAATGACATTATCGACGGCAGAATGCATGTCCATTCCCTTGAGGCATGGCAAGGGAAACTGTTTGTTTTGTTCCTGGCATTAATTTTACGCAAAGAGCTGCACAAACGCTTAAAACCGGTACTAAGCACAACACATCATACCTTCCATCGCAGCGTGACGGTGTTAAAAGACATCAAAATGATCCGCAATCAAGACCGCTGGGTATGCAGAAAGGCTTTAACGGCAGAGCAAAAGTCGCTGCTTAATGCTGCTTTGCCCTTTGATATGAAAGAG
>NZ_CAJKVK010000148.1 GCF_905203285.1 uncultured Succinatimonas sp. | reverse complement strand
TCATCCTCAGTACGAGGAAATCAACGTACGTTGCTCCTGCGGCAACAAATTCAAGATCCGCTCTACTGCAGGTCACGATATCGATATCGAAGTCTGCTCTCAGTGCCACCCTTTCTATACCGGCAAACAGAAGATTGTTGATACCGGCGGACGCGTCGAAGCTTTCAACAAGCGTTTTGCTATGCTCGGCAAAGCCCGTGCTGCTCAGAAAGTTACCAAATAATAAAATATTCAAATATTTTATTTTTAAGAAAAGCGCAGATCTTAACGGTCTGCGTTTTTTATTTCCGCCCCTCCGGCAAATTTTGTCTTTTTAGAGCCGAATTTTCTCTTAATCTACCAAAGATTCTTGATAGATTGGTAGAAAACCCAGCTGACAATCCCCTCTAGGTTCACAACTTACTTTTCGATAAGCTCTCTTTAATGTCAGTGCTTTTTACAGATTCAGACCTAATGCACAAATTAGGATCTTCAAAAGAAAATTTCTCAATTATTTACCGTGATTAGTGATAATCTTATAAATTGTGCTTTGAAAATAACTTCTTACATATAGAAGAAAGCGCTTATAAATCTCTTTTATGAGCAACCTAAAAAAGCTAAAAAGCTCCATTTAATAAAAAGCTATAGCTTAAATTAATGTCAAAAATAAGGGGGACACCTTGGATCATCAGCAACTTCACGACGAGGCGTTAAAGTATCATGAGTTCCCGACACCGGGTAAGATCAAAGTCGTCGTTACAAAACCTGCAGAAACTTCTACCGATTTAACCTTAGCCTACAGCCCCGGCGTTGCCGAGCCGGTACGCGAAATCGCCAAAAATCCGTCTGACGCGTTCAGATACACGGGAAAAGGCAACAGCGTAGCCATTATTTCCAACGGAACTGCAATTTTAGGTCTTGGTAACTTAGGACCTTTGGCTTCTAAACCGGTTATGGAAGGCAAAGCTTTATTGTTCAACCGCTTTGCCGGCATTAACGCCATCGATATCGAAGTTAAGCACGATACCGTTGATGAATTCATCAAAACCGTAGAATGCATCGCCGACACTTTCGGCGGCATCAATCTTGAAGATATTAAAGCTCCTGAATGCTTCGTCATCGAACGTGAATTAATCAAGCGCTGCAAAGTTCCAGTGTTCCATGACGACCAGCACGGTACCGCCATCGTTACCGCCGCCGGTATTTTAAATGCTCTTGAGCTTCAGGGAAAGAAGATTGAGGATTGTAAAGTTGTCTGCGTAGGTGCAGGTGCCGCCGGCGTTGCATGCTCTAACTTATTGCTTGCCTGCGGAGCCGACAAGAAGAAATTCTTTATGGTGGATCGTCACGGTGTTATCCGCTCCGATCGTCCGCAGTACAACAACGGTGAAAAGCCTTCATTCATCAATGACGCCGGTCCTAAGACCTTAGCCGAAGCCTGTGACGGAGCTGATATTTTATTAGGTGTATCAGGTCCGGGTCTTGTTACTGAAGATGAAGTTAAGAGCCTTGCTCCTAAGGCTGTGCTCTTTGCCTGCTCCAACCCGGATCCTGAAGTTGACCCTGAGCTCGTAAAGCGTGTCCGCCCTGACATCATCATGGGAACCGGACGCTCCGACTATCCGAACCAGATCAACAACGTTTTGTGCTTCCCGTTCCTTTTCCGCGGTACTTTGGATGTAAGAGCCACCTGCATTAATCTCGAAATGAAGAAAGCCGCAATGAACGCCATTCGCGAGATTGCCAAACTGCCGGTTCCTGCTGAAGTAGTTAAGGCAGCTCAGGTAGATAAGCTTGAGTTCGGTCCTGACTATGTAATTCCTAAGCCTATGGATCCGCGTCTGTTAAAACAGGTATCCCGTGCCGTCGCTGACCACGTGGGCCTGCATACCGTTACGCC
>NZ_CAJKVK010000147.1 GCF_905203285.1 uncultured Succinatimonas sp. | reverse complement strand
GCGATCTGCTTAAAGAAATCTAAAGACGATTTTACCTAGACTGTAAATTTAGGGTGAAAAAATTAAAAGGAAGGAATTTCAGATGGTCGGTGATGTAGGATTCGAACCTACGACCCTCTGGTCCCAAACCAGATGCGCTACCGGACTGCGCTAATCACCGATGGGCGTATATTCTATTGATTATTAATGTCCCTGTCAATAAGACAGGGACATTTTCATCTTATTTAGAAGAACCGAACCATTTAGAATAAATCTTATCCAAAGTTCCGTTTTCCTTTAACTTCTGATAACCGTCATTAACGGCCTTAACCATAGCCTCATCAGTCTTTCTCATGGCGATACCATAGCTTTCTGAAGAGAGGGTACCGGGCAGGGAAATAATTCCTTCTGACTTATTGGTAGCAAGATAATAATCGTTAACCGGACGATCATTAATAGCAGCAACACAGCCGCCTGCTTTTAACTCCAAATAAGACTCGGGAGCAGTATTAAACTGAGATACGGTAGCGCCTTTAATCTGAGTTGATGCGTAATTGGCACCGGTGGTACCGATTTGAACACAGATCTTCTGTCCTTCAAGATCGCTTACGCTCTTAACCTTATCTTTATCTTTTTCATTAATCAAAATGGTAAGACCTGAATCATAATAAGGAACGGAGAATGCTACGCGTTTTTTTCTTTCCTCGGTAATAGTAATTGCCGATAAGATAACATCAACGTTATTAGTGAGCAGTGCGGGAATCAGCGCATCAAACGGCATGGTATTGATTTCAATCTTATAACCTTCAACTTCCGCGATGGCTTTAATTAACTCAATATCAAAACCGGTTAACTCTTTGGTCTCTTCGTCGATAAACTCAAAAGGAGCATAAGCAGGCTCGGCACCGACTCGCATAATCTTATCTTCGGCTTGGACGGATAAAACTGTGCATAAAGCGGCAATACCGCATAAGATCTTTTGTTTCAAGCAGAACATAGGATTAAACCTCTTACATAGTAAAATAAACAGATTGTTGTAAAGATAGGTTAGTATACTAATCCTTTAAAACTGATTTAAGCATTGATTTAAAACAGTGCGTAAATTTAATTTTACGCACAAAATATGAGCATAATAATGGAAATTGCACATTTTCTTCATCATTTAAAGCGCGATCGCTTGCTCTTAAAGGCCAACATAAAACGCGCTGAACTTTTACCGATCCCAAGCGAAGAAAGATCTGATAATTTTATTTTTAAAACTGCATCAAAAAACGAATACCCCAAAGCTATCGCAATCTACCATAAATATTGCGGGGCTGGCGTCCCTTGGCTTATTAAGTTATGGAATAAAGAATATGAACATCTTTGCTACATAATAAAGAATGATAAGGAAGATGTTATCGGTTTTTCTTTTTTAATGTTTAACGAAGCCGAATTTGACGCAAGTATCGTTCATGATCTTGTAATCGTTATCGATGAAAAATATCGCGGGCAAGGGCTTAGCACCAAACTGCAGCGTTACTGCGTTAAAAGCCTGAAACAAAGTCCCTACTCTTACATTTCAACTTGTGTAGGATTTAATGATATTAAAGCACTAAGAGCATGCCAAAAGGCCGGATTTCACATATTAAAACAATCTGCAAAACCGCCTTCGCACTATCTTATCTGCAAATTAAAAAGCTAAGACAATAAGATTCAAATAAAAATATAAAAATGACAGCGGCACTTTTGCCGCTGATTTTTTGCTGCGCGGAAAATAAAAAAGCTGCCGGAGATTTCTTCTGCGGCAGCTTTCTTAACTGATGGTGCTGATACCCAGAATCGAACTGGGGACCTCACCCTTACCAAGGGTGCGCTCTACCAACTGAGCCATATCAGCATTATAGGATGCCCGGCAATGACCTGCTCTCGCGCAAACGTACGTTGCACTAC
>NZ_CAJKVK010000146.1 GCF_905203285.1 uncultured Succinatimonas sp. | reverse complement strand
CCCAAACTCTGCTGTTCTAGATAAAAATAAAAGAGAAATTTATTTAACTTATTGTTTCTCTTTTATTTTTGTGTGTTATAATAGATATATATTTATCATTGTCTATGTAAGGCTCTACTATGGCAGTTGTCACTATCCCCAAGCTCCCGCCGCTTTCCGTTCAGAAAAACGGTAAATACTCTTATATCCAAACCTATAAGAACTGCTGGGATAAAGAGAAAAAACGCTCTTACCGTCTTCCCGGCTCCATTAAAACCGTAGGCAAAATTTTAGGCGGCGGTGAGGAAGGGGTCATCCAATGGTCGGAGGAGTTTTTAAATCAATATCCTCTGCTTGGTGAATTAACTGCTAAAAGAATCTTTAAAGGCATGAAAGGATCGAAAAAGATTTTTGAGTTTAAATTCGAGCCTTTAGATGAAATGATTTCTTTAACTCAAGCCGTTAATTTAAAAAAGCTTAACGCCGGTGCCACCTGGGTCTTGGACAATATCATCGCCGCCACCCCGGTAAGCACGGCACTGACCCGGGTTTTCTCTTCTTACAATCGTCACCGCAAACTGTTGTCTTTAGCCTATTACTTATATTTAAACGCCAACGGAGCTTTACATCTTTATGAAGATTTTGCCGCTCATACCCGTTTACCCTATCAGCGTCCTTTGTCTTCAGGACAGATAAGCAAACTGCTTAAGAGCATCAGCGACGATGAAATCACCAAGTTTCTTAAGGTATTGAACTTAGAGCAGGGAAAAATCGAAGATGCCAATGTCGGCAAGGCCAAGATTTATTATGCTGTGGATTCCACTTCCGTTTCCACTTATGCCGCCAAACTTACCCCTGCCCAATGGGGTCACAATAAAGACGGTGACTTACTCAAACAAATCAACGTGCTTATGATTGTCCATCAGGAGACGGGACTGCCTTTGTTCTACCGCGCCTATGCCGGTGCCGTCCCCGATGTCTCCACCGTGGCTAATATGCTTAAGGATCATGCTCTTGTCGGTATGGAGCGTACCGCCGTCATGGTTACCGACAAAGGCTACGGTGCCATAATCAATATCCATCGTTTCTTACAAAACGGCTTAAGTTTCCTTACCAATATCAAAACCTCTTTAACTTTCTGCAAAGCTTTGATTGCCGATAATCTCACGGCTTTACTTAATGAATGCGCCATCAAAAGAAAAATCGGCTGCTCCTGCGTTACCGTTCCTATTTCTTGGTCTTATCCCATTACTCCCGGTAAACGCGCCCGGGATAAAGCCGTACTTTATGTTCATATCTATCTTAACCGCAACATTCGTTACGCTTATGAAAAAGCTATCGGCGATAAAACCGCTTTAATCATGGAAAAGATGGAGAATAATGAAGCTTTAACCGACGGTGAACAAAACTTCTTCAATAAGTTCATCGTCAAAGATGATAGCGGCAATTACTCACTCAATGCTTCCGTCAAAATGGAAGCCATGCTGGATAAAGGTATCCGCATCCTTATCTCCGATTGCGTTTCCGACCCTTTAGAAGCATGGAAAGCTTATTTCGATCGCCAAAGAGTGGAAGAAGGATTTTACTGCTTTAAACAAACCGTATCAGGCAGCCGCTTCCGCGTTTCCACCGACGATACGCTGCGCGGCAAAGCGTTCCTGACTTTCCTTTCCTGCGTTATCGGCCTTATGTTCCGCCGCCGTGCCGACTGCGCCAAAATAAAAGGTATTGAGCTGCCTTATGACAGCGAAACCAAACTTATTGCCGCGCTTAACAGTGTGCAGCAGACGATTTACCAAGACGGCGGCTACTATAGTGAAGTTGTCGGAAAGGTAAAGGAAATAATGGAAGCTTTAGATATTCCTTTACCTGAGCCTGAGCCGGTCGATAAAGCTCTACAGCAAAATAATACTGAAGATGAAGAAGATGAGCCGATAGTGATTGAAGATTTACTGACACCTTAACGGTACAAAGAATAAAGCCCTCCGCAGGGGAAGGCTTTGATTATGAACTCTGCTGATAGATATACAAAAAAGAGCAGAGTTCAGG
>NZ_CAJKVK010000145.1 GCF_905203285.1 uncultured Succinatimonas sp. | reverse complement strand
TAAAAACACATAGCGAGCAAAAACATTTACGCATGTCAAAATAGTCATTGCCAGCAAAATAATTGCGCAAATATTATCTTCAATATTGTTTAGAAACTTTTTCATACTCTGGTTTCTCCCTGCCATTTATTGAACGCCCCAAGCCTTACAAGCCTTTTCACCATAAACGGCTTTATATTTTTCTATTAACGGTTTAACTACCTCTTTAAATTCAGCAATTTGCGATTCAGAGAGTTCGTCAACCTCACAACCATTCTTTTCTATAAATTCTTGTTTTATATTGCTTTCTTCTGCTACAGCTAATTTATTAATTTCTTTACAAGCTTGTTCTGCACATTCCCTGACTAACTCCTGAGAAGCCGCATTTAACTTATTAAAATGTTCAGTGTTTGCTGTAAATGTAAATGCTTCATACGTATAGTTAGTTATTGAAATGTACTTTTGAACTTCTTGAATATTTGCAGATTTAATAGTACTTAACGAGTTATCATGTCCATCAATTGTTCCCTGTTGTAAAGCTGTGAAAACTTCACCCCAGCTCATAGCTTGCGGACTTGCTCCAAAAGCCTCATAGAAAGCGTAGAATAATTCACCTCCCGGAATTCTAATTTTTAAACCATTTAAATCTTTAGGTTCTAAAATCGGATGCTTACTGTTGGTAATAGCTTTAAAACCGTTGTGGACCGCGCCCAGATAAGTAAGACCTTTAGGTGCTAATACTTCATTTAGATATTTACCTCCGTCTCCAAAAAAAGCATCTTCAGCAGCCTGATAGTCTTTAAATAACCAAGGTAAAGTACTAATCATGATTCTTTGATCAAGATTTCCCATAATTGATGTTGAGTGCAAATCAAAATCAACAATACCTAGCGCAGCTAACTCCAAACCTTTCTTTTGATTGTTAGAAGCCAACTGATCGTTATCAAAAACTCTTACAGTCATTGCTCCATTGGATTTCTCTTCAAGCAATTCTGCAAAGCGTTTTGCAGCTCTTGTATCATTTGCCACATCAGTGCCGTTACAGCTCAAAAGCAAATCAGCTTTTGTATAGATACCGCTAGTTATGTTTTGCTGCTTAGCATCATCTTGATTGCAGCCGGATAAAACTAAGCACGCTAAGCTAAATGCGGCTGTTAATATCAAACCGCTAGTGCCTTTAAACTTTCTTTTCATTAGAAATGTCTCCCTAAATCGCCATAGCGAAGATAATACATAATACATAATACATATGACGTATTATCTTTAAATAAATTTTAGGAAAAGCCCTAACTATGGAATGTGAAATAGCGCAAATTATTTGAAAGTAAAAGATTTCAATTGAAACTTAAAAAAGTCTTAATGATTATGTTTGTATATCAAATAGATAGTATTTTAAATCAGGACAAGAATTAGATTTAGATCAAAAATTTTTAATAAAATCAAATTTAAATTTGTTCGTTTTTATGAAACAGATCACGTTTTTAATAATTTAATGTTTGTGAGAATGCCACATAGAATAACTTATTGATTCTTTAGCTTTATTTATATCTCTTGCTCTTAATGCTGCACATATCATCCTATGATTGCTTACTGCTGTTATTTCTGATTTTGTTCCAGCGTAATCCTGCTTCATAAAAGGAAAACTTAAACACAAAATTACTCTATACAATCCTTCAACAAGGGGATTATCTGCAGCTTCTGCTAAAGAAGCATGAAAATCAAAATCCAACTCAACCAATCTTTGTGCATCCAAATCTTCAGAAGATTCAATTTCTTTTTGCATAGTATTAATTTGAGATTCTAAGCTATCTATTTGTTTTTCAGAAATATTATTTATAATATTTTCAAATATTGCCGTTTCAAACATAAATCTCAATTCAATTATTTGATCTTCACTTAATTGAGAAAGAATGACACTAAATAATAAAGGCTCTAACGCTTTTGAAATATCTCCTTGAGTAACAAAAGTTCCGCTTCCACGTTTTATATCGACAACACCAATAGATTGCAAAACCTTTATTGCTTCACGAACAGATCCTCTGCCAACTTGCAGTTGCTCTGC
>NZ_CAJKVK010000144.1 GCF_905203285.1 uncultured Succinatimonas sp. | reverse complement strand
ACCTAAAAGTTGCGAGTTTTTACTGATCTAGTGTCTATTATATTAGACACTAGATTGCAACCGAAGGAAATCATTTATAATTCTCGGTTTTAAACCGGGACTTTCATTTATCTTGTCAGCACATCAATATCGTCGTCGGGCTCGGCATATCCTTCCATGAGTTCAGGCATAATTTCCGCGTCCTCCTCATCAATGCTCTTGTCACTGTTGGTCTTAGGCGCATCTTCAGGAGGAACAACACCGAGTTTGTTGTAGATCTCAGCAAGATTTTTAACAATCGGACTGAAGTAAGAGCCATGTTCATATTGAGTAACCTCAATACTGCTTAAGGTTTTTAACAGCTTCTGATCGCTGTCATAAGCTGCTCTGAATCCCTTGTCGGCAATTTTGGCGATCTTCTTACGCAGCATAATAGCTATGGACGTGGCGATAAATTGGACAAAAACCCGCCCTTCGAGCGAGTAGTCATCCGAGCTTCTGAGTCGGTTGAAACCTAAAGTATCTTTGTAATGGTTGAATGCTTTTTCAACCTCGATTCGGTCATAATAAGCCCTATAAGCTTCAATGGGATTTTTAACGGAATCAGAGACAAGAAAGCGTACCCCTTTAAGCTCCAGCTCCTTGTGGTAAGCGGTCAAATTGATTTCATATTCATTCTTTTCCGTATTGAAGCATAAATAGGTATCTTTGAACTCCTGATATTCTTTGCATAACTCTTTGTCGCTGTAAATGGCGTTTAAAGTACGTTCAATATTGGTTTTTAATATTTCCTCAGCCCGCATACGGATAAACGGATTGTAATAAATATGAACGAAGAGACGGGCTTTTTCATGGGGAGGTCTCTTACAGTCGGTTTGATAGTTGACAGGATAGCTCCAATTTATTTCTACTGTATAACAGTGATTGCCACAGGCGGCACTGCTGAAATTAATGGGATTTTTTAATGCATTACGGTTTTCACGAAAGAGATTTTTGCATACGGATAATGAGGTGCTGACATTTAATAAGAAAGACGTCTCAGTCTGCAGAAAACGGTTGATGTTTTTAATGCAGCCGTAACCTTTGTCAGCAACGAAAACGACATCACGTCCTAATTGCATACGGCAGGAGTCCTGCAGAAAGTTTTTGACCGTAAAGACATCCGGTATATTTCCCGAATACATTTGATAGAAATAAGGCTCACCGCTTTTTTGATTGACCACCATCAGCATATTCAGCTGCTTCAAATCATCTCCGTCTTTATTTTTACCGTAAAAAGCTTTGCTCAGATGCTCCGAGTAGGTTGAAAAGGAGGTTGAGTCCAAGGCCCAAAACTTAGTAGCGAAATCATTAAGCGCTTCATCGCGTTGGGCAGACAAACTGCTTAACGTGCTTAAAAAAGCGTCAATTTGATGAGGTGTAATACTTTGAAAGATACGGGTGACGGCACTTTTGCTTAAAGGGCGAGAATAAGGTAAACGGGTTTTACGGGCAAAAAGCTCGTAGAGCGTCATGGAGTTGCGCTGCTCCAGAATTAAGAAATACGCCAGCGACATAATTTTTAAATGGTTTTTATATTTACTGAAAGTCCGCTCCAAAGCTTTGACTAAAGGCGTATCGGCAATGATGCCGTCTAAAAGCCAAGTGGCACCCGCCTGAAGTTTCTTTAAACGCATGGCTTCACGAACGGTGATTTTAGGTTGATCGTCATCCGGCTCCGGATCGTCTTTGAGCGTAAAAACGATTTTACCCTGCTCATTGCGTTTAGCATCTAATCCTTTCAACTCCGGATATAAAGCAATGAAGCTTTCTTTCCATTCAATGGGACCGACCTTACTGCCGCCTAAAATCTTGCCAATGGTTTTGGTAGATCCTTTCTTTCTAAATGAGCGTTTTTTGTCAGGATCCCACACGTTCTGATAAGTACAAAGATAATAAAATTTGCCGCTTTTATTGATAAGCAACGAGCCTAAGTCCGGAGCATTCATAATAAAATCTTAGATATAGATACTTATATTAAGTATCTAGTATAACAAGATTTAAATAGATAAGCAATAGATAATTAAGAGAAAACGGCTTAAATAAGCCGTTTAGAG
>NZ_CAJKVK010000143.1 GCF_905203285.1 uncultured Succinatimonas sp. | reverse complement strand
TAGTAGTTACGCATGAGAGCTTCAAAAAAAATTTCATACTAAAAAAATCCTTTATAAAACAAAACGCGGTTAAGATCGCGGCGGCCCAAGTGCACTAAAAGTTCCGACGAGTGCATTTCGGGGCGTTTTTAAGATAAAAACATCGACACTTTTAGATTTATGTCGTCTTTTTCCGACCTCTCATGTTCTGCTTAATCAGCATTGTCAGGTTTTGTTTCTCCAAAAGCGGCACCAGTTTTGCCAGCATCTTTTCCGGGCATTCCTCAAAGCGCAGCCTGGTCTCGGCCATGCATGAGTCATCGAATATTGCCGAGGCGATCCGGTACAGCGAGAAAGCAATGTTATTGAACGTTGCCATAACCTTAATAGCGTTCTTATCCATAAAGGTACAATCATCTTCCTTAAGAAAGTCATCTTTCCACCAATGAAAGCAGCATTCTATGGTCCACCTGCTGTCAATAGCCTCAACGATAAGACGGATATTGGGCGATGAAGTGACGAAATACTGTGCGGTCGGATTGTAATCCTGTTGAGCTGCGCGTTTATGACTAATCATCCTGACATAGGCGGCAGCATGAGGAAAATCTTCTTCTGTCAATTCATAGTCGATGACAAAAATCTCGTAATCGCAATTATTGTAGGAAACGAGCTTACACTTGGCGGCATTAAACTTAAGCACATCGATGATATGCTGTTTTTTGCCCGGTTGATTGTCTTTAACCGTAAAAGTGAAATCGCCGCCGCGGCTATGGATTATATCCATGGTATCAATTTGGCAGTGTAAAGCATCGCCGGTAACCATGGTGTTTTTAAGCTTATATTTTTTAAGCAGACGCTTGAAGGTCGGTATTTCCGAGTCTTTGTCCTCAAGAGGTATTGAGGCAAGACACAAAGAGCCGGAAGCGTCCAGAACATTAAAAACGTTAACGTTACGAGTGCCGTCGGTGCGTCCCGAGCCGTTAAAGGTCTTGCCGTCACCGCTTAAGAGGCGGACTTTGTTCCCGCTTTCCTGCACTGCAGCGGTAATTTTATCGAGCATGTCACGGATGCGGTTAAGCATGCAGTCACGCAATTCATCGGCATCAATGTATAAGAAAATGCGGCGCAGAGTATCATGCGAGGGTATTTTGTCACCTTCGATAAGTCCGAGATTTTTGAAGTAATCGGTCCGCACCTTAATGAACAAACCGGCATGGTAAAAGGAAGTAAACTTACCGCGCATGGCGATAAGCAAACATATACAGAGGATATTTTCAAGTTTATAGATAACTTTAAGCTGCTGACGAAAATCGGTTACGGAGCTGAAAATATGCAGCAGAGCATCAATAAAACGGCGCTCTGATTTCAATCTGCTCTTAAGCGGAGCCAAAACTATCGCCACATCATTCATGACTTCATGAATATATGAAACATTGTTCATTATTCTTTAACTCCGTATTTATGAAAAATCTCGATGAGTTCATCCGGATAAGTGATTTCAGGGCGCGAAGCTGCCGGGTTGACCGTGATGGCTCGCAGCCGTGCGGTTACGTAAGCCAAATCGGAGCTGTCGGTAAAAACGGCTGACAGACAAAAGGCAATTTTATCAGCAACGCTGCTGACGCGTTTTAAGGCATTAGCTCCTGAGAGAGGCGGCATATCTTCAAGATAGCGCTGCACATAGGACAGACGGACAAAGCGCTCTTCAATATGCCCGTAAAGAAAATAGATCACTCCCATATAAAACAACTTTCGGCTGCAGTTATAAATAGAGCGCGACACCTGACGTTTAAAATGCCTAATGACAAAATCGCTGAGGCCGAACTCAACTGTATCTATAGGATATTGCTGCTTGGTTTCAATCTTTTTGGGGATAAGACCTTTAATCGGATCGATGGTACCGATGTAGGTTGCTTGAGGCTGAGGAAATTTCTTTCCCTCAATCCGAACGGAAGTAATACGAAAAAGCTGGTAGCTGTTTTTGCTGAGCTTAACGTCATAGCCTTTAGTTTTGTAAGGCTTAGCGAAATCGGGTAAATCTTGAATCTTCATGAATATATAGTAGTATAACTAGTATACAAAGTCAATATATTTAAGCATTACGGATACAAAAATTATGATGCGCAACATCAGGTATAAAGGGACAGGGTAATAAGTCATGGGCTTCAACCGGAGCGTTAAAATGTATTGTAGTAATATATCTATACGAGAAGAGAGCGGCTATA
>NZ_CAJKVK010000142.1 GCF_905203285.1 uncultured Succinatimonas sp. | reverse complement strand
TTTCTTTATTATTTTTGTTATTAGTAAACAAAAATTTGTGGGATCTTAAATTTTCTCTTTATTTTTAAGATCTTATTTAAGATTAAATCTTTGGGAAAATCGTTTTGGATCTTTGTTTTTTATGTTGAAAAAAGCCTGTTTTTCAACAGTATAGTTTTTATAGTGTTTTTACCGAATGTTTTTATTAAAACTTTTTTGATACTTTTTAACAGGTTTCCCAACAATTGATGTTTTGATTTTTATTATTTAGATATAAAAAAAGCAGGAATAAATCCTGCCTTTTGATGAAAAATCGATTGATTAAACGCGCTTTTTGAACTCGTTGGTACGAGTGTCGATTTCAATCTTATCGCCGATATTTACGAAATCAGGAACCTGAATTTCAAAACCGGTACCGGCAAGACGTGCAGGTTTGGTAACTTTGCCAGAAGTATCACCGCGAACGGCCGGCTCGGTATACTCAACTTCACGAACGATGCTGATAGGAAGTTCTACACTGATTGCTTTACCGTTGTAGAAGGTTACCTGGCAAACATCTTCCATGCCGTCTACTAAGTAGTTAAGAACATCACCTAAGTTGTCCTTTTCAACGTCATACTGGTTGAACTCATCATCCATAAAGACATAAAGAGGATCATTGAAGTAAGAATAGGTGCAGTCTTTGTGCTCTAAGATGACATCTTCAAGACGGTCATCAGCGCGGAATACGGTTTCAGTACCGGCATCAGACAATAAGCTCTTTAACTTCATTTTGACAACAGCTGCGTTACGGCCTGATTTGTTGTACTCGGTTTTCTGAACTACCATCGGGTTGCCGTTAAGCATGATAACGTTGCCGGCACGGATTTCTTGAGCTAATTTCATGAGTTTACCTTTAAAATTTACCTTAATTTAAGAAATATTCTTTAGGTTAACCGGGCTATTCATGCCCTAAACTTTAATATTTTAACATAGTAAAGCCTGTAAAAATCGCAGGTTATGCGTTAAGACTTAGTAAAAAATCGCAAAGATTATCACTTAATGATCCTAAATTTAGTAAGTGTAAAGACCAAAGCTTGAATATTTCATTTACGTTTTGTTCAAATTCATCATAAGAATCGATTAAAGGAAATTCGTGAGCATCGTTATATGAAAGCATTAAATTTTTTAGAATAAAAAATGTTTCTGAAGGTTTTACGACTTCTTCAAGTCGGTCAAAAAAGGACATTAACTTTAAAATGTGTGCGTTATCTTCTTGAACGTATATCTGCCATAAAAAAGGTTTTCCGCTTAACATTGCACGGACTATTGAGTCTTCTCCTCTGACCAGATTTAAATCTGCTGACAGCAAATAATCATCATATTCATCTTGTGAAACCATTTTTACTGCTTTTATGGATATTTTCTGATTTAAATCAAAGTATTGTCCGGGCTGCAAATTAAGTTTTAATTGCTGATTTAGATTGTTAAGCGCTTTTCCTTCAAAAACGGTGATTTCACTTTTCTTTTTTGATTTTGAAAGTAAAGAAATTATGTCTTTTATATGAGAGTTTTCATAAGAGAAAAGCGTTACTTTTCTAATTTCACTGCTTTTTAGATTATTTTTTTGTAATTTTTTTATGAAATTTTCTTCTGTAACTACCCCGCCTGTTCCTTTTGTGAAACCCGGGAAAAAGAAGTAACTTGTAAACCCGTCACCAAAAGACTGACATTTATGGCAATCCTCAACCCATTTTTCAGCGCTTAAGTACTCTAAATTGATTACCTTACTGTGCTTTACTTTGATTTTATCTATAGCATTTTGACAGAGGCGGCAGGAAAAAGCCTGTATGACATATTCACTTGGATCATAATCTTCAAGCTTGTCATTCCATTTTTTTATGTGAAGATTTTCGTTTTCTTCATCTTTTTTATCTTTTATAGTGTTCAGCGTTTTTAGATCGTCACAGTAAAGAAACACATTAAATTGCTTAAGGCTTAAATCTCTTGCCAAGCGCAGACAAACTCCGGCGTCACCGTAATTATCAAGAACAGTACAAAAAATATCTAAACTATTTTTTATTTTTGTAATCATGAGCTTAAATTTGATTTTTAAAAAGTCGTTAAATAAAGGTATACGTAATTTTAACCGGTAAAATTCGTTATCTTTTTTAGAGATATGATTTTTTGCCAGGCATTTCAATATAAATATAACAATTATATTAATGTAATTACTGTAGTTGTTTTTTGATATTTAAATTATCTTGATACAAACAGTTATATTTCTTTAGGTTATATTCTTTTGCTGTATTTAGCTGTTTAATGTATGCGGTATAAATTTTATCTTTTGATAAAAATTTTTAACTGTATTTTAAGCAATAAAA
>NZ_CAJKVK010000141.1 GCF_905203285.1 uncultured Succinatimonas sp. | reverse complement strand
GTTTAATAGGAAGAAACATCAAAAAGCAGCTTAAAAACGCAGTGTTGCAGTAATCGAATATGCGCTTAAATTTAAGAATGGGAAAATTTTAAATAACCTTATGCAGGTAAAGGAAAGTGGCGTCTCTGGGCAGATTCGAACTGCCGACCCCTCGCTTAGGAGGCGAGTGCTCTATCCGACTGAGCTACAGAGACTCAAGTTATATCAGGGCTTAATTATAGCAATTACAAAAAAGCAATCAAGGAAAAGAAAATGAGTTAGCATATGTTTACAAAAAGAGATTAAAGGAATATAACATTCTTAGTAAAAGTGAATAAGGAGAGAATATGAAAAAGGTTTTTATTATTGATGCCGGGTGCAAGATATTCGGGCAGGGAGGTTCGCTTAATCATTTTTTCGTGTCGGTGATGCGTGAAGAGCTTGAGAAATTGGGGTTTTCCGTAACCGTTACGAAGGTTGAAGATCCTTATGACCGAGAGACTGAGGCCCGTAAAATTGCCGATAGCGATTTTGTTATTTTGCAGATGCCGGGCTGGTGGATGTCGGCTCCGTGGCAATATAAAAAATATGAAGATGAGGTTTTCGGACATGAATTAATTTGCGGCGGTGACGGCAGATCGCGTCATGATGCGACCAAACTTTACGGCAGCGGAGGAAAGTGCGTTAACGCATACTACATGGTTTCATCAACCTGGAACGCTCCGCTTGAAGCTTTTAATGATCCGAAACAATTCTTTGAAGGCGCGGGGATTGACGGTGCGTTGATGGGAATTCACAAGCCTTTTCAATTTATCGGAATGAAGAAACTGCCTTCATTTATTGCCAATGACGTCATTAAAAATCCGCAGATTGAAAAAGATACTGAGCGTTTGCGTCTGCATATTAAGGATGTTTTCGGACCTTTGGTCTAATGAAGAAAAAGCAATTTGCATTAAAAATATTTTTTAGCTTTTTTTGCGAAATTTTGAATCAAGGAAAAAATACCCCTAAATTTTTTCTTTGATATATAAGCCGTTTGTAAAGAGGTTGTCTCACTTTTGCAGTGTTTCTTAGCTTTCTTCCTATAAATTTCCTGTAAGGTAAGCGTCATTTAAGTTAATGAAAAAGAGGTGTTAATTGATAGCTTGCAACCAGGTGATTTTGATTGGTGAGATTGTTTCTGAGGAAATAAATTTAAGCTCTCAGTCAAACGGCAGTCAGTATTTAGCTTTTAATTTGCTTACTAAAGAGAACTGGTATAACAGACAGACTGGAACCTATACTGAGCATAAAGAAACGCATCGGATAGTATTACGGGACAACGGAGCCTATAAGATGGCTTCTCGCTATAAGAATGTGCTTAAAACCGGTGAAAAATTGCTCGTTTCAGGACGCTTGCGTTATAAGAGTCGTACTCAAGAAGACGGATCCGTAAATCGTTTTGTGGAAATTGATTGTATAGGAATTGAGAAGCTTTATTCTGAAAATGCCGAATTAAAAAGTCAAACGCGTATTGAAGAGAATAAAGAAAGTTCTTTAGCTAATTTTCGATCCGAGTTTAATTCTTTGGGGATAGATTTTTCGGCACAACGTTAAAGTTAATATCCGATTTATTATGAAACATTGTGATTTACAGCAAGTCTTTATGCCGGCAAAGCTTATTGTCAGTACCGTTAAAACGCCTGCAGCAGCATTGGGATTTATTCCCGCAATTGATTCTTCATATGTTTTCAATGAAGAATTTTTAAATAATGTTCTATTGTTTTTGGATAAACCTTTAAATGACGCTCTTTATATTGCAGGGCCTTCAGGCTGCGGTAAAACTTCGGCGGTTTTACAAATCGCCGCACGTTTAAAGTGGTCGGTTGAACAGGTAACTTTTTCAAATCGCAGTGAAGTTCAGGATCTGCTTGGACATTTTAGCGTGCAGGATAGGAATGTAACTTTTAATTACGGTCCGTTATCAAGAGCTATGCTTAACGGTTCGATTTTACTTTTAAATGAAATTGATCTGGTTAATCCCGGAGATCTGGCTCTTTTAAATGACGTGATAGAGGGCAGGCCTTTGTGCATTTTACAAAACGGAGGCGAGATAGTATTTCCTCATCCGTTTTTTAGGGTAATCGCTACAGCCAATACCAAAGGCTCCGGAGATGAAAGCGGTTTTTATAATGGTACCAGAATATTAAATCAGGCCTTTTTGGATAGATGGCGTTTTATTGAATGCAGCTATCCTGATGAGAAATTTGAAAGAATCCTGCTTAAAAATAAAATACCCGGACTAAACGGCGAGCTTATAAATAAGCTTTTGCAGTTTGCTTTAGAGTTAAGAAGGATAAGCACGGAAAGAACCGAATCGATCGGATCTTTATCCGTACCTTTTTCGACTCGAGTGTTATTAAGGCTTGCCGGTCTTTTAGCTCAAAGTTCAAAGCTGAACATTTATGCTGCGCTTGATTTGGCGTATGCTT
>NZ_CAJKVK010000140.1 GCF_905203285.1 uncultured Succinatimonas sp. | reverse complement strand
CATGCGTGTCGTCCGTTCTGACGCCGAGCTTGATGACGCTATCGCTCTTACCCGCCGTGAAGCGGATATGTTCTTTAACAATCCTGCCGTATACATGGAAAAATTCCTTGAGAATCCTCGTCACATCGAATTCCAGGTTCTTTCTGACACTCACGGCAACGCTGTCTATTTAGGTGAACGCGACTGCTCCATGCAGCGCCGCAACCAAAAAGTTTTAGAAGAAGCTCCGGCTCCTTTTATTACCGCCGAACAGCGTAAATCCATCGGTGAGCGCTGCGCTAAAGCATGCGTTGAGATCGGATACCGCGGTGCGGGTACTTTTGAGTTCTTATATGAAAACGGCGAGTTCTACTTCATCGAAATGAATACTCGCGTTCAGGTAGAACATCCTGTTACCGAAATGATCACCGGCATTGATATCGTCCGTGAAATGATTGCCGTATCCGCAGGTGCTCCTTTATCCGTCAAACAAAAAGACATCAAGATAAAAGGCCACGCTTTTGAATGCCGTATCAACGCAGAAGATCCTAAGACCTTCCTGCCGTCTCCGGGTTTAATTGAACGTCTGCATATTCCGGGAGGACCGGGAGTTCGCTGGGACAGCCATATTTACCAGTCATACAGGGTTCCGCCTTACTATGACTCATTAATCGGCAAACTCATCGTTCATGACGACAATCGTGAACTTGCCATGGCTCGTGCCCTTGAAGCCTTGGACGAAATGGTAGTTGACGGAATTAAGACCAATATTCCTCTGCATAAAGATTTACTCACCGATCCTGTTGAAATCAAAGGCGGTGCCAGCATTCATTATCTTGAGGAAAAGCTTGAGCTTAATAAACCTGCAGCTCCTACCGAGCCGGAAAAGGAAGATTAATCAACTTCTTATGAACGCCTCAGTTGTAAAAACCGAGGCGTTTTTCTTTTGACGTGCACCAAAAAACCGCTTTTTTATCTGATTTAAGCAAAGAAAGCGTATAATTCAGGCACCGTTTAAACAAAGGAAGGTCTAACTTATGCTACAACCGATAAGTCCCAGCAACCCTCTTGCTAAAATTTTCAATAAAATTCCGTTCATCATGCAGGTAGTCATCGGCCTTATAGTCGGTATCATTCTTGCAGCCATTTTTCCTAACGACACGACCGTAATTCCTATTTTTGGCGTTTTGTTCGTTTCAGCATTAAAAGCCATTGCTCCGCTCCTCGTGTTCGTATTGGTTTCAGCAGCCATTGCCCGCCATAACAAAGGCGTTAAAACCAATATGCGCCCGATCCTTGTTTATTATTTCGTTTCCATGGGCCTTGCTTCATTTTTGGCTCTTATCATGAGCTATATGTTCCCCAGCACTTTTAGCGAGCTTGCAAATGCCGCCGACGGTGTCAATCCGCCGCAAGGAATTTCAGAAGTTTTATTAAACTTCATAAGACAAGCTGTCGACAACCCGGTTAACGCCCTTTTAACCGGCAATTACGTGGCAATTTTGGTTTGGGGTATCGCTTTTGGCTTATTGTTCCGCGTCGCTCACGAACCTACCAAACTTGTTTTGGATGATTTAGCTGAAACCGTAGCCGGCGTCGTCCGCATGGTTATCCGTTTTGCTCCTTTAGGCGTTATGGGTCTTGTTTACTCTTCCTGCACTGAAGCTGGCGGATTTAGCAACTTGTTAAATTACGTACATGTGGTTGTAGTCTTAGTTGCTACCATGCTCATAGTTGCTTTTGTCATCAACCCGATAATCGTTTTTGCCGCAACCCGCAAGAATCCTTATCCGTTGGTATTAACCGCAATCACCAACAGCGCCATTACCGCTTTCTTTACCCGCTCCTCAGCCGCCAACATTCCGGTTAACCTTGAGCTGTGCGAAAAATTAGGCGTACCGCGCGAAACTTATTCTATTTCAATTCCTTTAGGCTGTACCATCAACATGTGCGGTGCCGCAGTCACCATCGTGATCATGACTATGGCCGCCGTCAACACTTTGGATATTCATGTTGATTTCGCTTCAGCCCTTCTCATGTGCATCGCTGCAGTATTATGCGCCTGCGGAACATCAGGAATCGCCGGCGGATCTTTAATGTTAATCCCGCTTGCCTGCTCAATTTTCGGTATCGGCAATGATATCGCAATGCAGGTTGTCGGTATCGGATTTATCATCGGAGTTCTTCAGGACTCAACCGAAACTGCCTTAAACAGCTCTTCTGACGTAGTGTTTACTGCTGCAGCCTGCGGTATTACCGGCGGTGTCAAAAAAGAAAATAAATAAGTTTTAGCACTTATAATTTTCTGCGATCTAGAGGGTGACTAAATAGTCATTCCCGATAACTTGAAAGAAGGAAGGGCAGTTTCGCTGCTCTTTCTTTTTTTTGACCATTTGATTTGCCGGTTAAGAGCAGTTCATTCGTCTTTTATCTTTTTATTCCGATAATGGCATGCTTAGAGCCGTTTCTATCCTCTATTCCTCCTGTTTCTTATGCCGCAAGCATCATTTTTTGTTCTCTTTGCGTTATTTGTTTAAAGTATTTCCTTAAGTTATGG
>NZ_CAJKVK010000139.1 GCF_905203285.1 uncultured Succinatimonas sp. | reverse complement strand
ACAATAAGTTAAATAAATTTCTCTTTTATTTTTATCTAGAACAGCAGAGTTTGGGTTTAGTTGTAAAAGCACTTTTGAATTTTAATGATTTGAAGGTGCTTTTCTTTTTTCAGGGAATTTTTCGCGCAATTTTAGGGCAGTACTTTTCTTTTACTTGAAAATCTTAAACAGAGTCACTAATTAATAACTATAAGTAGCTGTTTCTCTTAGTAAGGATTTTTTATGAAAATCGCCGTGTTGGGTGCTGATACCGAGCTTGGCAGACGCATCGTAAATGCCGCGGAAGCTGCGGGAATTCAGGTAGTGTCCGTAGTAGAAAATTTTACGTCATCAATCGGCAACGGACCTTTGATAATAAAAGAAGTGCGTGAACTTAATATAAATGATTTTGCTAAATGTCACGCTGTTATTGATACTTTGTCTTTTCCGCGTATTGAATCTTACGGAATTGATAATCTTCCTTTTTGGCACGTGCGCGATCTGATTAAGAATTCTTCAATAAAACTTATTGCTATCGGATCTTCTGCCTTTTTATATACCGATAAAAAGCGTGATACTTTTGTTCGTGATATGGACGGGATCCATTTTGATGATAATGAGAATCGGCATAATTTGGCGGTTGAGGCTTTTTTAAAAATTAGAAATATACAAGATATTGATTGGACTTTATTGTGTCCTCCTTTAGTTCTTGATTTAAAAGCTTACGGAACGGGAAAATTTGAACTTGGCAACGATATTCTGCCGATGGATATTTCAGGTTCAAGCTATATTTCGTTATGTGATTTTTGTAAAGCGTTAGTCGAGCTTTTAAAAGTAGGCGGTTATTGCTGTAAATGTGTTGGGGTAAGAAGTCTTTAACTTAAACTTTGTGTACAAAATAAGAACCTCCGTTCATGCGAAAGGAGGTTCCGGTTCTTTTATTATATGTGCAGCAGTTTACTGTTCTTGTGTAACTTTCTTATAGTGATCGTGAATACTTTCACGCTTTGAGTTATGCAGATGCAGATAAGTAAGAGAGACTACCATAACGACAATAGCGCTGCCGAGACTTAAAGGCAGGGATAAGGTAAGACCTGCGATTACGTAGCCGATAAATGCTGAAATCGCTGTGATGCAGGCATACGGTAATTGAGTAGAGACGTGCTCAATGTGTACGCAGCCTGAGCCGGCGCTTGACAAAATTGTCGTATCGGATATCGGAGAACAGTGATCACCGAAGACTGAACCTGCTAATGTGGCGGACAATGCGATGATGGTAAGTTCTCCTGACGGAGCAATAGCTTGAGCTACGGTAACAACGATAGGAATTAAAATACCGAAAGTTCCCCAAGCGGTACCGGTGGAGAATGACAGGAAGCTGGCGATTGCGAAAATAATAGCAGGCATGAGATTACCGGCAAGCCCTGCATCGTTTTGTACTAAAGAGCCGATAAATACCTGGGTTTCAAGAAGGTCACGGCAAATACCGGAAATCGCCCAAGCAAGAACCAAGATCATGTTTGCCGGAATCATGGCCTGAACGCCTTTGATAACGCCCTGCATGAAAGTCTTTAAGGTTAAAAGACGGCGGCCGACGAATTGAATGAAAGCAACCAGCAAAGCGGCAAAAGAAGCAATTACCAAAGCTGGTCCCGCTGAGGTGTTGCCGAAAGCTGCGGCTATTGTATGGTAAGCGGGATCTTCTCCCCAATATCCGCCGCAATACAGTAAGGACAAAGTTGCAAAAACAATGAGAGCAAGGATGGGAACGACCATATCAAGTACGGTTCCTTGTGCATGGATGGTCGGTGCGTCATCATCGGTTTTTTCGTTGTTGTTAGAACTTTCTCCATTGATTGCGGCAATTTCTGAGCGGCGCATCGGACCGAAATCGAAATTACCGACACTTACCATGATAACCATGATGATGCATAACAAGGCATAGAAGTTCCATGGAATGGTTGAGACGAAGGCTTCCATTTCGCTTTCAAAAGCACCGGTGCTCTTTAGGTTTGAACCGACGGCTGCAGCCCAGGATGAAATCGGAGCAATAATGCAGATAGGAGCTGCGGTAGCGTCAATGATATATGCGAGCTTGGCGCGAGAAATACGATAAGTATCGGTGATGGGGCGCATTACGGTACCGACGGTAAGACAATTGAAATAATCGTCAATAAAAATGAAAGCGCCTAAAGCAGAAGTGGAAAGTAGAGCTGATCTTCTGCCTTTAATTTTTTTAGCTGCCCATTTTCCGTAGGCACGAGAACCTCCGGCCATGGAGATCACATATACGAGGGCACCTAACAGCGAGCAGAAGAGGATGATATTGAAATCAACTTTATCAACCATGATTTTGAAAGTATTTTCTACAGTACTTACAATAACCATGTCGCTTCCGCTGCCGATGGTATAAATCAAGCTTCCTGTAAGGATGCCAAGCAGCAAAGATGAGAAAACTTCCTTAGTAATCAAAGCCAAAACTACGGCGATGATCGGCGGAAGTATAGATAACGCACCTGCGTAGTAAGGTTCCATAACCTCTCCGAATAGTGTAGATTAATCTTTTTGCACTAATTTAGTGCATTATAGGCACATAAGTGGTCGCAATTATAGCACAAGCACTGAAATAAACAGCATAGAGCACATCTTTTGGGCAAAAAAAGAGGGTGACTAAATAGTCATTCCCGATAACTTGAAAGAAGGAAGGGCAGTTTC
>NZ_CAJKVK010000138.1 GCF_905203285.1 uncultured Succinatimonas sp. | reverse complement strand
AAGTGCCGATGTTGAGATTGGTGTCCACTTCAGGCGGCAATACCGGGTCGGGATTAGGTGTGGGCTTGTCGTCAGGATTGGGATTGTCAGGCTCTTCCGGTGTGTCCGGGTCAGGCTCCGGCTCGGGGTCGGGAACGTCATAATCGTAACGCACCAAATACCAATCGCCTTTACCGTCACCTTTATTAGTTAAAGACTCACGATAATCATTGTCGGCAAGCTTGTCGCTTTGACCTTCAGGAACGAAGCGCAATGACCACATCGAGACCATGCCGCGGCCGGTAAAGGCGTCTTTACCGTCGGGTCCGGTTAAGGTCATAGATCCGTCATTTTGTCTGACCAGCCAATTTAAGCTATAGAATTTATCGGCAGGAATGTTCTCTTTATTGATGAAATTAACTTGAACTGACGCCTCGGCATTTTCAGCTGTACCGGTAATTTCAATTTGATCGGTGGTAGGAAGGTTATCGTTATCCGGATCGCTTACTTTTTCAGCACTGCTGATATCGGAATCCATGATTATTTGTCCGTCAACAGCATTAAAACTTGAAGTAATTCGAACCTTTTCAAATCCTTTATACAGCTGATCAAACTGTGAAAGTTCCTGAGGGCGGGACATGTTTAACGTTCCGCTGTTTAGTGTTAATTTGGTTAAAACATTCTCATTGGAATTATCAAAAGCTATGGGGCGGGTTATATCATAAAGATGCTCTAAAGCATTCCAAACAGCATGATCAGATAAAGTTAAATAAATGTAACTATTATGAGAACTTATTTCGCTTAAAGAGATGTTTGAGGTAAGTGATGACTGAGCCCCTGTTATATTCATATTGATATAACCGCCGTCGTCAGCATATACGGTTCCGTTAATTTTCACCGGTGCTTTGCTTACGGTATTATTTATATTAAGTGTGCTCCACTTATCGTTTGTGGTATATCCGGTAGCTCTCAAAGCCATAAAATTTTCAAGCGCAGGATTAACGCCTTGCGGAAGATTAATGGACAAGGCATCAAAAACATTGATGTTTCCTGATCCTTTTATGTTAACCATAACAGTAGACGGGTATTTACCGGCCCACAATCCATACACGGAGCTGTCAGAAGCATCAACATCGGCCGCAGAGCTGCCTTCGGCATAATCCATATTAATCACAAGCGGTGCATTTGCCGTTAATTCTGCTCCGCCGAAGACGCCGACACCGGTCATCTCACTTTGCTGTTCGTCAGGATCTTTTGGGTTTAGATAAAGATTGATGCTCGTGCTTCCGTTTAAATTAACAACGGAATTGTTTTCAGGTTGATATGCCGCTTCATGAGCTCCGGCCATAATTCCGAAGCTGGGAGCGGCAGCATTCGGTTTGCCCCAAGATCCTCCGGGCTTAATAGCGGGATTTAAAGAAGTAATTGAAATATTAAGACTGCGATTTTCCTTTAATTCAAAAGAACTTTCCCTATCGACATATACGGCAGCGGCAATATCCGCATATTCATCTTCTGAGTAAGTTCCGGTATAGGTGGTTTCAAAATTTTTGATATTAAGATTAATCTCAGTATCGCGATCTACGATCATTTCACCTTTATCAAATGAAAGCAGACCTACCGCCCAATCTGAATCACGATTTGAATTGAATTTATCGCTCCAATCGGATGTAATATTAAAAACATTCTTTCCTTCTATGTCATTAGAGCCAAATACGATTTTTCCGCCGGGATTGGTATTGTTATTAAAATGACTTCCGGCAACCGCAGCGGTCACGGAATTTCCTGAAATATCCATGCTGACCGGACCGTTGACATACATGGTCGTACCGTTATCCTGTCCCTGCGCTCCGCCGGTAGGATTGTATCTTGAACCGCTCATCAGACCGACAAGCATATTGGTAGTACCTTTGATATCCATGTCAAGAGCGCCGTTCAAAGTCAATTCGGCTTTATGATTGACGCTGTTGGAAATCCAAATGCCGTAAGCACTCCAATTACTGTCAGGATGCTGCGTACCGTCATAATTTATCGACACTTTGTTATTAAAAGTTAACTTGGTGTCTTTATCATTGGTGTCGTCACCCGACAAGTGAATACCGATAGGAGAGACAGTGGTATCGGTGGTTTCAAGAACTACCTCTTCATCTATTTCTTCTCTTCCTTGTGGGTCAAAATGTACCTGAGCTGCATATGAGGAAGCTGTTGAAAAAGACAGACATGCCGCAATCACTCCTGCGGCTAAAGGTTTCAAACGTACTGATTGAAACGGTACTGATGTATGTTTATTCATAATATGTAACATTATGTTTTACAAATAAATAAGGCCGCATGAGGCAAAATTTCATGAAACATAGAGAAATTCGCGGCCTTAACCCGGATAAGCGTCAGGCATGAGTTTTAGCTTGTGTCTGACGCTTAAATCTTGTTAGAAGCTGTGCTTAGATCCGCCAGACACAGTGTGAAAGTATTGCCATGAATCAAGATATTCTGATTACCCATAAACTCATGTAGAACTTGGTCTTTTATGTAAGCAATAATCGGATTCTTTATAGCAAAATACTTTTCTGTCCTGTGTACGGCATTGCTAATATGACTGTGTATCGAATTAAGACCGACTTGAGTGGAGTGTGAAATAGAGTAGTTAGCTGAAATTGCAGAGAAATGATTTTCTATATTAACAGAGACTCTTTCGGCAGGAGACATTGCAAAAGAGGACAGACTTATAGATGAGACAAATCGAGAAAAAGATAGTTTAACCGCAAATGCAATTTTATCGCGACTAATTATTATACCGTGCGGGGGGGGGTGAGCGCTTTTTGTAAATGTTTAGTATTCATCTCTGCCTCTTTTTATATTTTTTAATATAAATTTTTGACGAATTATACACCGAATTTAATATAAATTTT
>NZ_CAJKVK010000137.1 GCF_905203285.1 uncultured Succinatimonas sp. | reverse complement strand
GGAAAATCAAAAATTTTTTGAAAAAGAAGGATTATCAAAAATATCGCAAATTCATAAAGACGAACTTTTATCAAAACTGATAAATGACAGCTCACCTGCCGTTTTGGAGCTTAAAGACTATCTTTTGGGCAAATACCGCTTTGATCCTGCATGCCTTACTTAAGTACGAGCTTCGTTTTTATCAGAAATTTTTAAACCAGCTTTAAGCTCATCTAAAAATATCCGAGCAGGCTGAGAAAGCATGCGGTCTTTTTTCCACACAATATAACTTTCAGAATACAAAGTAGGTTCAAACGGAACAAAAACTACGTCATTGTTAAAGTCCGAGTGATCGCCGATTAAACCGTCAAAAGCGATAATATGTCCTAAAGAGCTTTTAACCAGCATAACTGCATTATTTATAAAATCGCATGTAGCAGCAATTCGCAGATTGATAGGAGGGAACCCCAACCATCCTTCCAATGCTTTATTCTGAAACATAGTTTTTGACATAATCATCGGTAAACCGCGCAAATCTTGAGGACAAATCTTTTGTTTTTGAGAAAGAACACTTCCTTTAAGGGTATAAATTCCGAAACGATTTTTATCATGTATTTTTAAAAAGGCAAAAGACGGATCCGGCATATGAACCGTTAGAGCCAGCTCACATATTCCATTTTCAAGATAATTTAACGCATGCTGTCTGATTGCCGTCATCAAATCAAAATACACAAAAGGATTTTTTTGATTAAATTCATGCATTACTTTGGCAATATTAAGCATGGTCGGGGTTTCCGCTGCCGCAAAAGAAATAACGCCTTCAAGTTTGTCAGATGTTTTTATTTCCTTTTTCATGCGCGATACCATGTCCAACACCTCAACGGCGCGCTGATATAGTAAAAGACCTTTCTCGGTAGGTTTAATACCGTTTTTTGAGCGCTCAAAAAGCTTATGCCCGACCTCTTCCTCAAGCTCATGAAATTGCCTGGTCAAAGTGGGCTGAGTAACATAAAGCTGCCTTGACGCCTCGTTAATGCTTTTAGCTTCCACAGCAACAATAAAGTATCGTAAAACCCTTAAATCCATATAACATACATCTCCAAAAGCAGCTCAGCCATACATCGTTTAAGGAAAGATCGGCAATAAAATCCGCAACATTAAATATATACACCTTTTAAATGTAATCTAAAAAAGCGTTTTTAAATAATTTGCACAAAAACACAACAATTGAGTTAAATTTTCATATTTATCGTGAAGGATAGACTTAGATCTATACTTTTGCCGTCAATGTGAACTGAGGTAATGCAATGAAAAATATACTCGTAGTATCAGGACATACAGATCTTGAACAAGATTCCGTAGCCAACAAAACTATTCTTGAAAATTTAAAGCAGCAATTGCCTGATGCGGTTTTTGATTTATTAGATGCACAATATCCTGATTTTAATATTGATGTTAAAAAAGAACAGGAAAAACTCATAAAAGCAGATATTATTGTTTTCCAGTATCCTATTTTCTGGTATTCAATGCCTTCGCTTTTACACAGATGGGTAGAAAAGACCTTCGTACACGGTTTTTCTCACGGTTCTAAGGGCAAAAGCCTGCAAGGCAAAAAGTTAATTGCTTCCTTTACTACAGGAGCTCCTGAAACGTTTTTTGCCAACGGCGGCATTGATCATATGCTTTATCCCATTCACGGGATTTGCAATTTATGCGGTATGGAGTTTAAGGGTTATGTTTACACAGGTGGGGTTTCATACCAATTGCGCACTGATGAAGCTTCTTTAAGCCAAATTAAAGCCAAAGCCTGTGAACACGCAAAACGTGTAATAAGCCTTATTAATACAATCTGATATCAATAAATAAAGACAATCCTCTTTTGACTGAGGATTGTCTTATGTCAACAGCACCTCTCCAATCTGACCTCTTTGTTTTTCCATACATATCACTGCAACTCTTTAACTTTTAATGCTCTTTCCTTATTACAAGCTCTAAAAAATCAGTATTTAACAAAAATCGAAGACAAAAATAAACTAAAAACAGCTTAGCTTTAACGGTAAGATACTTACGCTTAGGGATAATAAAGAAGATGTTTCTTAAGCCTGAAAATAAGCTCTGTGATAGATAATTGAGACAGATTTAAAACTGATAAATGTACGTGTTCTTTTTCACCGTCAAACTCAATAAGCTCAGCATTAAATTGCGGGCATACAGCTTCAAAGATGGTTTTGAGTTAGTTAATTATTTGTGTGATTAAGCTTTTTTAAGAGATTTAGTTGCAAATATCTCATTTATGTATGGCTTCTAAACGGGACAATGGGTATGATAAACGGCGTTTTTTGTTTATAAACAATAAGATAAGAGTAATAAATGTCGGAGCCAATGCGTCTTGCCTTTAAGTATAAACTGCGTCCTGCAAGGAAGCAGGAGCAGGCTTTTCGCAATTTCTCCGGTTGCTGTCGTTTTGCTTATAACGCGTTACTTGGTGAGGAAAAAGAGCAATATCAAGATTATTTAGACGAAATTGAATCAAGACTGTGTTTTAGTGAAGCTTTAAGTGAAGATGAAGCCAAAGCTCTATGTGTTAAACCGACACTTAATCAATATTCATTTAATTACGCTTTAAAAAGATTAAAGGAAGAATATCCTTTTTTTAAAGAATACTGTCACAGTCAAGTCCTGCAGCAGAAAGTAATGGACTTATATGAAGCGTTTAAAAAGTTTTTTAAAGGTAAAGGCGGCTATCCGAAGTTTAAGAAAAGACACAGCGATGACGGATTCCGTTATCCGCAGGGTTTTAAGGCGGACGAAGACAACGGCAGGATATTTCTTCCCAAAATCGGCTATGTCAGATACCGCAATTCAAGAAAGATAGAAGGAATACCTAAGAACGTTACCGTAAGACAAGAAGCCGACGGGTGGTATGCCTCCATTCAATGTGAATTTGAATTAAACAATCACG
>NZ_CAJKVK010000136.1 GCF_905203285.1 uncultured Succinatimonas sp. | reverse complement strand
GTCGCCATCTTTAAGTTTAATTTTTCTCCTTCTATTATCACAATATTTTGAGGAATTGATGTTATAGCACACGTATAAAAATATGTTACTAATAATGTTAGTATTAATGAAGCTTTTAGCAATCTTCTTTTCATTGTTGTTCTAATTCCTTTCTCATATATACTCTTTTTCATACAGCAAAAAATAGCAAATAAATAAAAATTTATCTGCTATTATTCTGTCCAATTATTTAATTTTTTATTTAATTATTTGAAGATTGTGTAGTAGAGTATTGTTTCATCAACCAGTTGTAATAATTGAATGGTTCAATTGTTTCTGGCTCTCCATAATCAACTCCATAAGTTTCAACTCTTATGCTTGTTATTTTGGGTTCATCTACCGGTTTGTCTTGTCCATCTGCATTGCTTTCTCTTGTAACTACTTCTACATTTGCAATTGCATCAACAACATCCAGTCCTTCTATAACCTCACCAAATCCTGCATATAATCCATTTATATTATCATTATCTGCATTCATAATAAAGAATTGCGAATCTGCTGAATTATAACCATTTTTTGTTAGAGAACTACTTACGTTACTGTAATCTGCCCTTGCCATGGCAATTACACCTTTTTTCATTTTCAAAGTGTTTTTACTATAATCATTTGCTATAAACTCACCTTTTATTGCATATGTTTCTGTTGTAGAGCCTTCATCTTTAATATCACTTATTGTAGGAGCTCCTTTGCCATCACCATCTTTAGAACCACCTTGAATCATGAAATCTGGAACTGTTCTATGGAAAGTTTTTCCGTCATAATATCCGCGGTTTGCAAGTGTTATAAAGTTTGCAACTGTGTTTTGGGCAATATCTGGATATAATTCTACTTTTATTGTTCCAAAGTTTTCAACTTCAATTGTTGCAACTGGATTTTGTACAGTTCTAGTTAATTTTTGATAATATCCATATCCTAAAAATCCAATTCCAACTATTGCTGCAATTATAATTATTATTAGTATTATTTTTTCAAAATTTTTCATTTAATTTATTGATTTACAGGCTCATTTTTATAAGCCTATATATGCCTGTGACGATAGTTATAGAAAAAGAGCGGCGGAACTGCAATTCCTAAAGCAATGGCCAATAAGATTGCCGCACAACGCGTACCCGAATGCATTAATGTAAAAACATAGTGATAAAAAGCTGCGTCATCAATGCTTTCCACCATTGATATAAAAGAAATTAAAGCATTGTAAGCATCAAATCCCGGGATAAGCGCGATGATACTGGCAACGGTAAAGACCGGACGCGGAATTTTAAGCTTGGGCCCCACATAAATAAAAATTAAAGAAACCGCAGCGCAGGCGATAAAAGTAGCGATCACAATTTCAATGCCTGCACCTATAACAAGACCTGAGCGCAGACACCTGGTTACGGCACCTCCTGCAGCTACATAAGGAAGGCATTTTAACGGAACGGCAAACAGCATAGCAAAAGCAGGTGCAATGAATCCTGCAGCTACCGTTTCAAGTACTATACGCGACCAAATTTCATCAAAAAACATCACAGCTGCTCCCAAAGCGGACTGTATACCAAGTACACGGTTCCGATTAAACCTATGGCTGCTGCCATAATAAGTACGCTTGCATTGATAAGGCGGCTTATCCCTACATCCATATAACCTTTAAACACATCAAGAAAACCGTTCATGAACGGAAAACCCGGGACTAAAAGCAAAGTGGTAGCCATTACCGCAATTGAAAGTTCATTTGTCGGCAGATGCATCAGACATTTGGCCACAAGCAGTGTAAACGTACTGCCGCAAAAGGCCGACACCGTAAACGCAAAGCATTCAAAAAAACCGCGACTTAGCAAAAAGAAGCGCAAGGACATTAAAACAAGACCGCCGCAGAAGGTAGCTGCCATGACGGCTAAATTACCGCCGTTTAAAAAAGCAAAAGCACTTGATGCGGCGGCTTCAATAAAAATTAAAAGCCGTTTGCCGTAGGTTTTAGCTTTAACTGCGTTAATTTCCTGTAAAATTTCTTGTAAATTTTTTAATTTTCCGTTTTTTACGCGCAGGCATATTTGATGCAGTTCGGTAAGAGCGCCCATATTAATACCGAAAGCGCTTATCTCGGCAAATTCAATAACCTGTTCTTGACCCTCAAAAATCTTGACCGTAATGCCGGTGCGTGTCAGGGCAAGATCGATTTTTGAAAGTCCTAAATCCACAGCCATTTCTTTAACCGACTGCACAATAAGCCGGGTTTCTGCACCGTAAAGGGCAAGGTTCTTACCTAAAGTACACAAAACCTCACCTTTTTTTGCTAAATTCAAATTATTCATCAATTTACGGCAAGGAGACCTCCGCTTCTTAAGCTGGGGAGGAATTGCCGTCCTCCGTTTTTCTGATTACGGTTAAATAGGCTCTGCGTCTCTCAAGAAGCCGGAGCTTTCTGCAGCTTATTCCTGCTAAGATACGGGTGCCGTCAAGTTTGCGCACATCAAAATAGCCGTTGGCCCGGCGTCCGAAGATAAAGCCGGTTACTCCTTTGTGCTGCACCTTATCAAAGAGGCGGAAGCATTGCGGCATCAAGCCCCCGCCTCTTTAGGCGAGGGTAGTTGACTTTCAGCCTAACGATAAACGCACTCACCTGAATCTATGCTCTCGTTACGCTTTTTGATCTCATGAGCCCAAACCAGTTCTTTATAGGAACCATCATTATTTTGCTGATAGATATACATCGGGCAATCACCGACACCTTTGGCAAAAATATCATTCTTATCATTCCACGATGCTTCCATAGTGGCAAAAGCAGCTGATCCTGAAAGCAACAATGCGCAAAGCAAGCAAAATTTCTGCATAAACACCTCGAAAATCCATCGAAAATAAAGAAAACTATCTTGAATAACACCTTATTTTATAAGGCAATTCAAAATTTCGGCTGTGAATTATACAAATTTTTGTGACGCAGATCGATCTAATT
>NZ_CAJKVK010000135.1 GCF_905203285.1 uncultured Succinatimonas sp. | reverse complement strand
AAGCCGATATCTTAAAAACTCGCCGCAAAAATGGTAAAGAGCTCATCGACTTTTTCGTCATTGAAGCGATAAAAGGATAAATGATGACAAGTAGGCTTAAGTACTTAAAAAAAGTTATTAAAAGTACTGCTGTCTTTCTACTTTCATTGACGGCAATTGCCGCATTGAGCTTTTTCCTTGTCGCAAGACTACCAGGTGATGCAGCCTTAAATTCCATGCTGCCTATGGGAGTTACCGATACTGCTGTCATAGAAAATCTAAGACAAAGCCTCGGGCTTGACCTTTCTTTGCCGCTGCGTTTTATAAATTGGCTAAAGGGCGTTCTGCAGCTTGATTTCGGGCAGTCATTTTATTACGCAAGAGCCGTAAGCTCAGTGCTTGCTGACGCAAGTTCCGTAACGGTAAAAGTTTGCACGCTTGCCGCTTTTATGATTTTAATTCTTGCTCTGCCGCTTGGCTTTTACTGCGCTTTAAAACCCGACGGAATCATCGACAAAATTCTGCATATCCTGGCAGTGTTGTGTTTAAGTCTTCCTACTTTTCTTATAGGACTTATCATCTTAAGCATAGGCGGAGCCAAATTAAAAATTATCGGAACATTGCCAGCAACTGCCTACGCAGATTTAATTATTCCGGCTCTTACTTTGGCTTTGCCCCTGGTTACCTACTACATAAGACAAATTAGAATCGCAGTTTTAAAAGAAATTGACAAACCTTATATTTGTGCCCTGATTGTCCGCGGTATCAAACTAAATAGGATTCTAGTAAAGCATATTCTGCCGCGTGCACTTATTGCCCTGCTGCCTTTAGCCGCAATAAGTCTTGCCCGTCTATTATGCGGATCCGTAATTGTCGAAACAGTCTTTTCTTTAAACGGACTCGGTGCCGTTGCGCTTAAAGCCGTAACGATGCGCGATATCAATTTAATTGAGGCCTATATTATTTACTGTGCGGTAATTTTCATTCTGTTAAATAAAAGCGTCGACATAATCTGCCGTCGTCTTTCCCGCTATGATGAAAAAGGAGAAGACGATGTTTAAAAAAGGTTTTTACTGTGTCTTGATTATTTGCTTTATATGGTGTCTCATTTTGTGCTGCGGCATTTTCCTTGCTCCTTTTGATCCTTTTAAAACCGATCCTTCACTATCGCTTGCTACCCCCGATAACACCCATCTGTTAGGCTGCGACCGCCTTGGCAGAGATCTGCTGTCAAGATTGCTTACGGGGGCTGCTCCTTCATTTTTGACCGCCGTAATAATTCTTATAATTTCATTATTTGCAGGAACCCTTGTCGGTCTTCTTGGTGCTTTTAACCGGAATCGATTCGGGCAGTTCATGAAGTTTATTACCGATCTACTGCTTTCCTTTCCACGCAGCATTGCCGTGATCTTCATAGCAGGAACATTAAGCTCCGGCATATTAGGGTCTTCTTTTGCTTTATGCCTGTTCTTATGGCCGCACTTTGCGCGCGTCACCTACGCAATTGCCAATGACGCACTGCAAAATGATTATATAAAGCAAGCAAAAATTTCAGGGGAAAATACTTTTAGGATTGTAAGGTACTATCTGTTTTATGAAATAAAAGACCAACTGCTTATTACTGCGCTTTTAGATTTGAGTGCCGTTATTCTGGCTTTATCCACATTGTCTTTTTTAGGTTTGTCATCCCAGCCGCCGCTTCCTGAATGGGGATCGATGCTGTATGAAAACCGCAATTACTTAGACAGCGCTCCGCACCTGCTTATATACCCGACGCTATGCATATTTATAAGCGCCTTTTTGTTCAATCTTTTAGGGCAAATGTATGCCTCAAGGCATGCCCAAGGCAGAATAAATTTATGAAAAGAGTAAAACTAAAAAACTTGTTTATCTGCTTTATTTCCGCAGTTTTTATGCTGCTTGCCGAAGGCTGCAGTAAGGACTCAAATTGTGACTTAGAAATTAAGCGGCAAGCTCAGAGCCTTACGACGCTTAAAGTCGGATTATTCTTTTTAAATTACTCTCTTGATCCCAAAGATTACTTCAACGGTTGGATATTAGTGCGCATCGGTGCCGGAGAGACTCTTTTAACCCTTGATGATGCGGGAAAATTGCAGCCAAATCTAATTTCAGGATACAGAATTTTAGATGATAAAACCTATGAACTGACCATGCGTAATGATGTTGCTTTCTCTGACGGCACCAAACTTGACGCTGATATGGTAAAGCGCAATCTTGAACGCATTTTTGCTAAAAGCCCACGAGCCATACAATATTTTGATCCTGAGAAAATCATTGCTGACAATACTGCCAATACCGTAACGATTTATACCAAAAAGCCGGTGCCTGAGATTTTTTATAATCTTTGTGAACCTCTATTTGCCGTAATAAAACTTGATAAGGAAAATGAAGCTCAAACCATAAATATTCCGATTACCACGGGACCATACCAAGTAACCAAATTTGTGCCAAACGAAAGGATAAGCGTCAAACCGAATCCTAATTACCGTAATCAAAGCTCGGATATTAGTCGGATAGATTTTTACTATATTCCTGATGCTCAAAGCCGTCTTATCGCCTTAAAGGCAGGCGATCTTGACATCATCAATACTGTTGATCACTCAGATTTGCAGCTTTTAAAGCAAGATAAGAATATGCAGGTACTCACAGGAGCAGGACCTAGGACCAATGTTATCTACCTAAACCACTTAAATGAATTTCTTAAGGATAAAACATTAAGACAAGCTGTAAGCCTTGCCGTAAATCGGGAAAATATCGTCAAGCTAATAGGCGGTGAAATTGCCAAAGGAGTTATATCCTACCACTTTGATTTCGGCAAAAAAGTAAACGCTCAAAAATTTGATCCAAAGCTTGCGAATACTCTCCTTGATAGGGCTGGCTTTATTGATACTAACAATGACGGCATCCGAGAGATGAACGGTAAAAATATCGAACTTACCTATCGCCTCAAGAGGGTGACTAAAAAGTCACCTTCTTTTTTACCTGAAAAAAGCTCTTAATTT
>NZ_CAJKVK010000134.1 GCF_905203285.1 uncultured Succinatimonas sp. | reverse complement strand
GTTTAAAAATTTGTCTTTTGCGTTTAACCGTAACGGCGACAGTCTTAATTTGACCGATTTTCACGCAGCTGTTTTGGGCGGCAGCATATCAGGTGAAGGCAGCTATGACTTAAACAAACAAGCCTTTGCTTTTACTAGGCTTAATCTTAATAAAATAATCATCAAAGACGGATTTAACCCTTTTTCTTCCTTTTCAATTACCGGAAATGACGTCTCTTTAAATGATTGTCTTTTTACAAATCAAGAAATCTTACTTTCCGGCATCAAAGGCACTTCGTCATCTTTTTCTCTTTTGCAAGGACACTTAACTGCCGATTTTAAAGGATCTCTTGATGAAATCAGTCTTATTAAACACCGTTTGAGTCTTACTGACTTAACTGTTTTAGCGACATTGAACAATAGCGAAATCTCCGGCAATATCAACGGATCTCTTTTTGAAGGGGACATTTCTTTTAATTTTAATTATCAAAATAAAGATAAAATTCTGTCGCTTAACAAACTTGATTTAAAAAACAACAAAATAGAATACGCTTCTAATTTTGAAACAATATTAAGTGAATTTATAAAAACAAATCAAATCTATATTGAAAGCTGCAATTTCTCCAAATTAGCTTTTCTTTCCCATATAAGAGATCTGCCTTTAAGTATCCTTGAAATTAGCGGAAATATCGACAATCTTGCAATAATAAAAGGCAAGATACAAAACAGCAAAGCGGGCATTATTAATCTTGATGTGAATTCTCTTACATACAGTGATTTTTTATTAAACAAAATTAAGCTTATCGCCACGATAAGTCCTGATCTGTTGTCCTTATCCGCTCCCGAAATAAAGTTCCGCAGCTCGGATGTTTCCTTATCAGGTACTCTTGCGTTAAAAGAAGGACCGAGTTTTTTACTCCTGCAAGGCAGAAACTTTAATTTAGCCGATCTTAATTCCAATCTGTCGCGAAGACTTCTAAGCGGTAAGGCGGATATTGAAGTAAACCTGCAAAGCTTCGGCAGCTTTGACAAATTAACTGAAAATATGGACGGTTCCTTTTACTTAAAAAGTCCTGAAATGCTCATTTCTAATCTTGCCTTAGATTATTTAAACGGCGGAGATGCCAAAACACGCGATTTTAAGGTGCAGGACTTATCTGCCGCTCTTTATGATAGGGACTGCGGGTTATATGAGCTTAACCTTTTAGGCAGCGTAAAACGCGGCAACATTTATGTTTCAGGCAATTTCAACTTAAGTTCCGACAGCGTTACTGCCAATATGCATCTAGATTTAAACACAATGTTAATATCCGCTCTCGGAATTATTGAAAATAAGCTTGAAGGCAACTCCACGCAAATTTCCGCAAGCAATAAATTTGACGATCCTAAAATTACCGTAAAACCGCTAAAGCGTAATACCGTACGTCCTGGATTATCAGATCTTGACCAAACAGAAAAAAGATCTGATACGCCTGCTTTAGAAAAAAGCACTCAAAAATAAAGCTGTCATACAGGTTTACTCTGTTTTAAGAAAAAGCTATATTTAACTTATATTCTTACTCTCAGGCAACGATATGGAAACAAGTTCATCATCAGCATTAACTGCCAGAATTGAGCGTCATCTTCTTGACACAATAAAAACCGCTAATCTGACTTCAGGAATGCCTATCCCCAGTGAGGTGCAAACCGTAAAAGAATTGCAAATAAGCCGCGGTGTCGTGCGTGAGGCATATCGATCACTTGAAAGTTTAGGCTTAATCGAAATAAAAAGCGGGAAAAGACCGATAATTAAAGATCCTGATCCGGAAAGTCTTACTAAATTTTTAGATTTTCACCGCGATATCGGTCATTTTTCAATTGACGCAATTTTAGAAGCGGCAAGAGGCATTGAACTTAGTGCCGTACAGCTTGCCGTACAACGCGCCAATGATGATGAAAGAAAAGAACTTAATAATATCTTTTTAGATCTTGAGAAAAACGTAGAAAAAAGCTTTGCTTTTACCTTAACGCTGAAAAAGCTGCATGAAACCATTATCTCCATTTCGGCAAATCCGGTTTACACATTATTTTTCCATGCGCTTTATGCACAATTAAGCACAAATCTCACCGAAGCTTTACTTTCTTTAAGTAAAAAAGAAAAGAAAAAATTACTTAAGATGCACAAAAACATAGTAAATGCGTTTAACGACAAAAAATCCGCAGACAGTGCATATGCCTTTATTGAATACGCTGACACTTTAAAAGAAATATTGTCAAACCCAAAAGATACTGATGAATAACGCTAAAAGCATCGAAATCGCAGAGAAACTTAAATTAAACCCGGGCGATCATTTGATTGCCCAGCGTATTTTATATACCCATCACGGTTTATATATAGATGAAGGTTATGTGGCGGAATATTCTCTTGATTACGGAGTACATCTGATTTTGCTTGATGAGTTCATCGCGGACTCAAAATTAAGATTACGCAGCCATGATAAAGCAAAATATTCGCCGCAGGAAGCAGTAGAACGGGCTAAATCAAGGCTTGGAGAGTGTAACTATAATCTCTTATTCTCAAATTGCGAACACTTCGTAAACTGGTGCATTGAAGGCAAAGAATACAGCCGCCAGGTTGATAACATAATCGGGATATTCCCTCCGCTTGCTATGGCATCCATGGTAAAAGAATTATCAGATAGTGCCTTTGACGTTATCAATAATAAAAAAGATCTTAAAGAAGCCATCAATCAAGCTGCGACATCATCCAATATTAATCCTATTATCAAAACCGGAGAAATTATCGAAGACGTCAGCGGTATTAACATACTAAACGAATTTGAAAATCAAACCGACAATCTAAAACACAAAGCCAAAAATTTTAAACATAAACGAAAAAATGAACTTTTAGGGCTAAAACGTGAAATTAAAAAATTTGCAAAAAAACTGATTAAATAAGCTTCTGCAAATTATGAAATATTCATTTTTTCTTGGAAAATTCCTACTTCCAAAACAGAGCGTATTTTTAGACACAAATCTATTTTGTTGATTTAAAAGCCTTATTTTCACTTACTGTGCAAATGTGCAACAATCTTGCCTT
>NZ_CAJKVK010000133.1 GCF_905203285.1 uncultured Succinatimonas sp. | reverse complement strand
GGGAAATGAGAGTAGAACAGGGAAAACTAGAGATTTATGCTTCTAAAGTCGGGAGAATCACGGATTGAATTAATTTTTTCCATTGCTGCTTCTTTATTAACAGCGCTAAGTTCCATTTGCAATTGCGCAAAGATCAATTGAATACTGGCATTAGAGCTTAATAAAGAACCTGAATTAATCTCTTTAACGTTATTTAAATTTACACCTTGAACCATTTTTCTTGTCCCCCAAAATTAGCGGCCAGTAACAATTGAAGATAGTACATCAGAAGCTTTGGATATTGCAGAACTTGCTCCTTGAGTATAAGAATTATACTGACCCATATAATCCTGAATAAACACCATCTGCTGCTGAATGTCAGATCCTGTTTCTTCTTGAATTGACTCAAGTTGAGCTATGATAGTATCAATTCTTTCAGTCTTAAGCTTATCTCCTGACGGCATTTCCAAACCATATTGCTCACAAACAGATGAAAGAGTAAGCATTGCAACGCGACCTTCCAAGTTCTTTATAGCTTCGTTCCACTCTTTCTCATTTTGTCTTGCAGACACGCCATAATCAGCATAGTCTATTTTTTGTGATTTAAAATAATTCTCCATATCCGCGGGCATCATTGTAGACTCATACTCTCCGCGTGCATTTTTCGCATTTTCTTGTGCTTGCTTTTTCCCTGCATCAAATGCTTCTACTGAGCCGGCCATGTTAATCTTTTGTGCATCCGTTAAATCGTTTCCCAAAAGTTGAGAAAATACCAGATACGAACCTCCTTTTGCTCCTAAAGCAGCTTGATCTCTAAGCTCTTTTGCCGAAGAAAGAAACTCATTTGTTTGTTGAATTTCTGCGTCAATATCTTCGACATTTAAATTACCGACCTTATCAATATCAAGCTCATCATCTCCCATAAGTGACTTAATATCACGTAATGAGTTAATAGCATCAGTTAAGCGCTTTGATTCTTCCTGCTGTTCTCTAATATACTTAATTTTATCTAAAGCAGCCTCTTTATTAGCAATACCAAGTTCAATTTGCAGCTGCGCAAATATAAATTGAATACTTCCTGAATTCAGTCCACCTGCAACTGCTGAACTGATAGGAGAAGAACCTCCAACTGCCTCAACGTTACTCATGATCCATTACCTCTTAAATTATTGTTAAAAGTCTTGAGATTTTTTTACCTTAAAATCATCAAGCTCCTGATCTGCTAAATATTCTTCATATCTTTTTTCTTGAAATTGCCAAATTTCCCGATGCTTTTCAAGCTTAGCCAGGTCTTTTTGTACTGAATTTACGACCTGTACGGCTTTTTCGTATGCTTTTTGCGCATTTTCAAGATCTTTTGCAAGCTGTTCAATTTCCGTTTGAAGATCAAACTCCTTGATATTTAAAGAAACCAGTTCATGATTAAATTTTGAAATCTCCTCCTGTTTCTTTACCTTACCGATTAATTCGTCATATCGACGGTTGATTTCCTCTTTCTTCCAAACTTTATAATCAGAAAGTTCTTGTTCTTTTCGCTTTAAGCTTAAACGCGCCTCTTCTAAACGTGAGATGCTTAATCTTAATGCGTTCTGCGCCTCATCTACTCGCCTCTCGCGCAACGAAACTAAAGAAGACAACGGATAAGCACGCATCAATTAGTCCTCATTTTGTCTATAAAACGAAGTACTTCAGCGACTTGAACAAGCAAATCAGACGGAACATATTGTTCTTCTGAGCCTTCGGCAAACAGCGCTCGGGCTAGAGGAGGCTGGCGCATAATAGGAATATGCTCTTCTTTTGCAATAGCTATCATGCGCTTGGCTAAATCACCCTGGCCTTTAGCTAAAATAACCGGTAATTTTGTTCTTCCTTCTTCATAGTCAATTGCAACGGCATAATGCGTAGGGTTGGTTATAAGGACTTTAGCCTTACGGGTATTGGCTAAAGTTGATTGATTCGCCATTTCCTGATGCAGCTGACGACGTTTTGATTTTATCTGGGGGTCGCCTTCCATTTCCTTATATTCCTGTTTAACCTCATCAGGCGACATCATGTGATCTTTTGTGTATTTGAACTTGGTATAAACAAAATCAATTGCAGCAAGGATTGAAAAAGCGACAATGGCATATATTGTTAAATCTTTTAATAAAACTGCACTAAGTTCCCATACTGATCCGATGTTTGAATTCTGAATCTTAAAAAACTCACGGAACGAATTTTTTGCCGCCATGTAAACAGCTACGCTCAATACCGTAACCTTAATAATATTTTTTATAAATTCAATAAGATTTTTAACTGAAAAGACCTGTTTAAACCATTTTGCAGGAGATAAATTTTCTAACTTCGGAATAGCACCTTTGGGTGCAAAAAGAAATCCGGTTTGCGATAAAAGAGCTACTAACGCAGCGCATAAAACAGCAGCGACAATCGGTAAAACAATACCTATTGAACAATCGATTACTGCAGCTCCAATCAATCTTAAAGCCTCATCATAGGGCATAGTAATTGAGTTTGAGAAAACATAATCAGTTGTAGATAAGAGCTTTTTAAAAATATTATCGGCATTTGCAATAAAAAAGAAGACAACTGCAATAACGGTGGCGGCTGAAACAACCTCCTGACTTTTGGCGATATCGCCCTGCTCTCTTGCATCCCTTAGACGTTTGTCTGTGGGTTGTTCAGTCTTTTCACCGCTCATGGTAATATTCCTTTATTGTTTGTAATAATATTTTACACTACAAAAAATAAATTTCCATAAATCTATAAAATTTTTTGACGTTCATCACTAATTAAAACAGATACTGCATAAATCATTAACATCAATTAAGACAGCATATTTAAAGTATTGCAAATTCCGATCATTAAAAACAAAAAATCCTCGTGTTAAAAGTAAAAACGAAGAGAAAACATATTGATACAGCTGTAAAAAATATTAATATTAAAACTTCGTCTTTCATTACACCGCTGATGCTTTTTCCTAAAACTCTAGCAGCAGTACTTATTTACAAATTTTGCGTTCTGATTAATGTTATGAAACTTTGTTTTAGACTTGAAATTAGTCGCTTAAATCACCAAGTTTTTTTAATATTTGAAAATTTTTCTTTTAAGAAAAGATAAATTTCATTAATAAAAACAAACCTTTTCTTAATACTAAGTCTCATTTAGCCCAACGCATTTATATAATTAAACATTATCGATAAACAGCTTATTTTT
>NZ_CAJKVK010000132.1 GCF_905203285.1 uncultured Succinatimonas sp. | reverse complement strand
ACAAAGAAGAGATGCTGCGCTATGAGGCCGCCGAGCGTTATGAAATGGATTATGCATCGCATATGAGCTCCGCTGAAATTAAAGGCGAAGAAAGGGGAATAAAAAAGGGCCTTGAAGAAGGCCGCAAAGCACAAGCGCTTGAAACGGCACAGAAAATGCTGCAAGCTGATTTTTCTTTACAGCAAATAATGGAAATATCCGGTTTAACGGAAGCTGAAATCTTACAATTTAAGACGAAAGCTTAAACCATTTTCATACTAAACGGATCTTCATATTCCTATAATATGAAGATCCGTTCGTCTGATTCTCTATTTTCTTCAACGTAAACAAAATATCTTGTAAATTAATTTTAAAATTTACAAACTCTCGCTTCCATCCAAGTAGAGAGGCAACTGCCAATTTACCGTGGTCTTATTATGAGCATGCAAATATGCATTAGCTCTTGAGAAATGATGACAGCCGAAAAATCCGCGATTTGCCGAAAGAGGACTTGGGTGAGCACACTCTAAAACCAGATGCTTTCTTCTATCGACATGAGCGCATTTAGATCTGGCGGCAGCTCCCCACAACATAAAAACAACATTCTCGCAGTTGTCATTAATAGCTTTAATTACGCCATCCGTAAAAATCTCCCAGCCCTGATTATGGTGAGAAAAAGCCTCCCCGGCTTTTACGGTTAAAACAGCGTTTAAAAGAAGAACGCCCTGACGAGCCCACGGAATCAAACAGCCGTGATCGGGAATAGAAAAACCCGGCATATCATCTTTTAATTCACGATAAATATTTCTAAGGGACGGAGGCACGGGAACCCCGGGAGGAACGGAAAAAGATAAGCCCATCGCCTGCCCCGGCTCATGATAAGGATCTTGACCTAAAATCACTACTTTTAATTTATCTGGACTCGTATATTTAAATGCATTGAAAATATCGCAATCTGCAGGATAAATAACATCGCCTGCCGCACGTCTTTGCGCAACAAAAGACATCACATGCTGAAAACTTTCCGTATTTTTAAGAGGACCGATAAGGTCATGCCAAGTAATCACTTAAATCTCCGATTTGCGTATTAACTGCTTAAAATTCAATTTGATCACAAATTAAAACTTATGCCATTTTAACACAATGCAATTTCATTAAGAGTTAAAAAGGAGCATAAAAAAGGCCCGCAGACAAGCGAGCCCTTTAATAAGGATTAAGCTAAATTACTTGGCAGGACGCTGACGAACATGGAATGCAAATCCGCCAATCTCATCCTTTAAGTAAACAGTCATAAGCTTACCCTTAGCATCATAGACGTAACTGTTCTCATCAAAAGCTACACCTTTACGACGCAGCATGGCAAGAGCACGAGTTAAATCACGGGTATCGACGCATACGTGACCATGAGTTCCGGCAAACGGATTCTTCATGATCTCGGCAAGGTCACCGGTGAAGAAAGATAATCCGGCATCACGCTTATCGGTATCAAACATTGCAGCGATAGTATTGGTAACTTTTTCTGCATTGTCAGGAGTACCGGCATTAATACCGACATGACCTACGGTAAAGTCAAAGACCTTATTCATAATAGCCTTACAAGCTGCAGTTACACCGGCCCAATCCTTAGCTTTAACAAGCTTGGAGGGAGGTGCGAAACTTCCGCCTACGGCAGCAACGTTAGGCTGATCAAGATAATCGGTAAGATTATCAAGCCCTACCCCGCCGGTCGGAACGAATTTAATTGCAGCAAAAGGTCCGTGAAGAGCCTTTAAAGTAGTAATACCGCCATAAGCTTCTGCCGGGAAGAACTTCAAAGTCTTAAGACCGAAACTCATAGCTTCTTCAATGTCAGACGGGCAAACGACACCCGGGCATACCGGCATGTTGTTTTTTACGCACCAATCTACAACTTCACGATTAAAGCCCGGAGTAATAACGAACTGACCGCCGTTATCCAAAGTCTCCTTGGCATGATCGATATCATGAACGGTACCTGCGCCAACTATAAGTTCAGGAACTTCTTTGGCGATACGCTTAATAGCTTCCCCGCCGGCTGAAGTACGGAAAGTTACTTCAGCAATAGGGATTCCGCCTTCAATCAAAGCATGAGCTAAAGGAACGGCATCATTAGGATCGTCTAAAGTGATAAGAGGAACAATACCGTATTCTGAAATTTTGGAAAAAATATCTTCAGACATTTTGATTTTCCTTTATAGGTGAAAATTAGCTTCTGCGAGCATGAGTTTCCATGAAGGTCTTCAACTGCTCGGGAGTAGGTAAGCCTTCATTGTCACCGACAAATGTACATTGAATTGCACCGATTGCGCAAGCACGCTCAACACATTTTTCAAGCGGCAAGCCTTCCATAAGACCGGTCAAAACACCACAGGCAAAGCCGTCACCGGCACCGACGGTATCAACAACTTTATCAATAACAAAGCCGTTGACCATATATTCTTTATCACCGTCAGAGACCAAAGCACCGCGCGGACCGCATTTAGTAACAACGGTCTTAGCACCTAAACCGCGATAGAACTTATTGATTTCATGCGGATCGGTAGTGCCGCACAAAATTGCGCCTTCACCGTCACCCGGCAATACCATGTCAGCCTGAGCGGCAAGTCCGTTAATATACTCAACCATGACTTCCTGAGAAGGCCACAACTGCGGACGAAGGTTAGGATCAAAGGAAACGTATAAGCCGGCTTCACGAGCTTTCTTTAACATGAGCTTAACAGCTTCGCGGGTTGAATCGGTCAAAGCCGGAAGAATGCCGGTTAAATGAATATGGGAGAATGAAGAGAAATCAATCTTCTCGACATCTTCAGCGCTTAAAGTAGAAGCTGCAGATCCTTTTCTGAAATAGAAAATTTCAGGATCGCCTTTTGATACTTTGCTCTTTAACATAAAGCCGGTAGTACGCTCTTTAGTGTAAAGAACGAAAGAATCATCAATCTTATTGTTTCTTAAGGTACGGGCAATTAACTTACCGAAAGGATCATCGCCTAACTTGGTAAGATAAGCGGTCTTATGACCTAAACGAGCAGAACCGGTTGCTACGTTAAACTCTGCACCTGCAACGGCTAAGGAATAACCAGAAACAGAATCAAGAGGTCCTTCACTCTGTGCAATAAGAAGGCCCATAGGCTCGCCGGCTAAAACTAAACCCTTTCCCATAATTTAATCTCCTAAAGAAATAAATTGTTTTGTCTAACTATTAAATGATACTAGCAATTATTTTTTCTTATAGTTATAAAGATCACAATAACGCATCTAAATCAAAAAATAGATCTGCCCTCTTTTAACT
>NZ_CAJKVK010000131.1 GCF_905203285.1 uncultured Succinatimonas sp. | reverse complement strand
CCGAATAAGAAAAATAAAAAATCCGATTTTTACCTAGACTGTAAATTTCAGGTTTCCTTTCGTGATTAAAATTTCCGCAATAGCTGAATTTTTTGTTTTGATATAAAAAACGGCATACTTTGTCGTATACCGCTTTTGTTTTTGTTTAATTTTTTTAGATTATTATTCTATCGGGCATTCGCTCTTGCTTTGAGCTACTGCAGTACGATAATGCTCACCGTCAAAGACCTGCAGCTGGTATGAACCGTTGTTGTTAATCATGCGGACTTTTGCGTTAATCTTGAATAAGCATGAATAAGGCTGATCGATTAAGACAAGACCGTTATCCGTATTGACGGTCAGGCGCATGCCGTCACCGCTGTCGGCAAATCTGGATCCTAAAAGACCGACTACGGCACCGATTCCCGCACCGATTAAAGTACCCTTGGTATCGCGGCCGATAGCTTGACCTGCGATCGCACCGGTTGCTGCACCTAAACCGGCATTGGTGGTGGTATCAACGTTATTCTTTTTAACGTCGATTACTTCAATATCGGTGATGACGCCTTCGGTGAAGTAACTCATTTTACCTACGGTACCCGTTGAGGTGGTGCATCCTGACATAAATAAAGCAGATGCTAAAATAGCGGGAGCCATAATGGAAACAAAAGTTTTTTTGTGCATAAAAAGTACTCCAAATCAATTAGAATCATTCTAATATGATTTAAGACGAAAGTGCGTAAAAATAGTATTAATTATCAAGAGTTTTTAATGACCGATGGACACAAAAATCCTTACTGTACGCTCTATTAACGATAAAGGCGAAGGCTTAGCTTTTACTGAGGATAAAGAAATTTTTTTGTCCGATGCTCTTCCCGGTGAAAAAGTGGAAGTAATAGTCGGAAAACCGTTTGCCGCAGGGTCCAAAAGATGCTCAGGTGAAATCGTTAAATTTTTATCTAAAAATGCGGATAGGCAAGATCCATTTTGTCCTTATTTTGGTGCATGCGGGGGATGCCAGCTGCAGCATTGGTCGTTAAAAGCGCAGCTTCACTATAAAAAAGAAAACATTAAAACAGCGCTTAAAAGCTGCGGTGTAACTTTGGAGCCTGAAAATTTTGTAGAAGAAAAACGCCCTCAAATCTGCCGCTTTAAGACAATCCGTTACTTTAAAAACGTTGACGGAAAAATAAAAGCCGGTTTTTATAAAAAGCGTTCGCATGATTTGATTGAGACAGATAAATGCGCTCTTGAACCTTTGTGGTTTAGTGAGTTTATACAAGATCTTACCGGTTTTTTTAATTTAAAGGATCTTAAAGCATATGATGAAAATACCGGCAAAGGTCTTATTCGCAACGTCATGCTGCGTGACGGCGGCTTGCAAAGATTGGCGCTTATTTGTACGACGGATCTTTTATCCGATGATTTAAAAGATGCTCTTATTAATCTAGCCAAAAAGCATCAGATAAATTCATTAAATTATCTTGTAAATGATGCTAAAGGTAATCGTATTTTAGGCGATAAATCGCTGGTTATTTACGGTAATGAATATATGTTGGCAAAGCTTGGCGGGCTTTTATTTGAAGTGCGTCCGCACGCTTTTTTGCAGGTTAATCCTTATGCCACTTTAGAACTTTATCAAAAAGCGGTGTCCTGGTGCGGGGAAAACAAATCTGCCGTAGCGCTTGATTTATGCTGCGGAGTGGGCACGATGTCGCTATTTTTAGCATCGCATTTTAAGCAGATTATCGGTATTGAAATCGTTGAAGATGCAATTTCCGCCGCTAAAGAAAATGCCGATTTGAACGGTATTAATAATGTAAGTTTTATAGCCTCGGATCTTAAAAAGATTTTACCCTCTCTTATCAATGAAAATGTAAAAGCGGTAATTGCCGATCCGGCAAGAGCTGGACTTGGGGAAGCTAATTGCCGTGCTTTAAATAGACTAAAAGGCGATGTTAAGCTTGCTTTAATTTTCTGTTCTCTTACTGCTCTAAAACGCGATCTGCCGGTTCTTTTAAAGGGAGGATGGAAAATCAACAACGTTCAGGGAGTCGACATGTTTCCGCATTCAACCCATGTGGAGACCTTGGTTTTGCTCTCTAAGAAATAGACGTATGCAGATATGACTAAAGTTTTAAATGAATCATTAATCTATGAAATCCTTTCCGTAGTGGAAGAAATACCTGAAGGTAAAGTCGCGACTTACGGACAAATCGCCAAACTTATAGGACGCGATCGCAACGCACGTCTTGTGGGATTTGTTTTAAGTAAGGCTGAGTTCTATGGTCGTTATCCTTGTCATCGCGTAGTTAATCATCAGGGCAGAACTGCCCCTATGTGGAGTGAGCAAAAAATCCTGCTTGAAAAAGAAGGTGTGGTCTTTAAATCTGACGGAAAAGTGGATTTAGCTAAGTATCAGTGGAAAGTTTAGTTTTAAGGTGATGTTTTTCTCTTGCTTATTCTTTTAAAGCATAACAGTGTATACGCAGAAAATATTTGTGCTAAATTTTAACGGTCTTATAATTTGCAAAAGAAAGATAAAAATAGACAGGACATCTTCATGATCATCGAAAATAAAACATTTGATAACGAAAGAGCGCTTTACGGCAGTCACGACTTAATACTTAAAAATTGCGCTTTTGACGGACCTGCTGATGGTGAAAGTGCGTTAAAAGAGTGCTCGAATATTGATGTAAGCCATATTTTCTTTAATCTGCGCTATCCTTGCTGGCATGTTCACGGGCTTAGCATAACTTCTTCAGAAATGACGGAAATGTGTCGTGCCGCTTTATGGTATTCCGATCATATCCGTATCAAAGATTCAAAATTACACGGAATTAAGGCATTAAGAGAGTGCCGTGACGTTGAGATTTCAGGATCCGATATCATTTCTCCTGAGTTCGGCTGGTCAGTTACCGGTATTCGCATGTCAAAAAGCAAGGCGCAAAGTGAATATTTCATGATGCGCTCTGAGCACATTGAATTTAAAGAAGTCGAATTTTCCGGTAAATATTCATTTCAATATATTAAAGATGCGGTTTTTGATAACTGCCGCTTTGACACCAAGGATGCTTTTTGGCATGCAGAGCATGTGCTGGTACGTGACAGCGTGGTAAAAGGCGAATATCTTGCATGGTATTCAAAAGATGTTGTTTTTGAAAATTGTAAAATTATCGGGACTCAGCCGTTTTGCTATTGTGAAGGTTTAAGACTTATAAACTGTGAGATGCTTGAAACCGATTTAAGTTTTGAAAAGTCCGAGGTTGAGGCTGATATCACGACTGAGGTTTTGAGCATTAAAAATCCCGCATCGGGCATTATTCGCGTCCCAGCTGTTAGGAAAATAATTTTAGATGATCCTAATGCTAAAGGTCGTATTGAAGTTAACGGTAAATTTGTAAAATAGTTTAATTAAAAGTTTTTCTGTTTGTATATCAAACTGTTAATTTTCAAGATATAAAAAACTCCTCTAAAATCCATGGGGATGGCTGAGGAGTTTTAAATTTTCGTTTTGATGAAAATGAGTAAGGATTAATTTTTTAATTTTAAAATTTCAGCGGCAGTTAATCCTGTGGCTTTAACGATTTTTTCTATAGGCAAATTCATTTCAAGCAAAGTTTTTGCCGTTTCAAGCGCTTGATCTTTGCGGCCTTTAAGCTCAGCGGAACTCATATGCGAGGCATAATCCATTTCATAACGCTCGGCGGCCTCATAGCGCAGCATCTCTTCTTTGTCTTTGCTAAACACTTTCTCCACCTCCGCAAGCT
>NZ_CAJKVK010000130.1 GCF_905203285.1 uncultured Succinatimonas sp. | reverse complement strand
ATTATTAAAATCTCATCTGAATTTAAGCAAAACGAGATAAAACCAAACAGCTGCTTATCCATTCCTCTTAACCTTGAAGGCGCTGATAACAATACTTTAATCAAAGCATATCTTGTCGATGAAGGAATTTTAAATCTTACCGGTTTTAAAGATATTAAACCTGAATCCATGTTTGATAAGCCGCGCCTTTCTTATGAAATTTTTGACTCTTACGGCAATATCATCAAAAAAATACAGAAAAACAACCAAGGCTACGGCGATGAAGCCATGGCGGAGGCATCTTTACTGCAATCTCTTAGTACCGTTCCGCACAAAACCGTAGCGCTTGAAAGCAAAGTTATAAAAGTAAATAACGGACAGGCGCAAATTGATTTTGACGTACCCAATTTTTCCGGGGCGCTTCATCTGATGGCTTTTGCGTGGAATAACGACAAAGTAGGATCTTTATCTTCTATTTTTACCGTCAAAGACAAAGCTGTAACCGATTTGACTTTGCCCTACTATTTAATTAAAGGCGATAAATCTGATGTCAAGCTCACTATAAACAACCTTGAAGTTGCGCATGAAAAATTTAACTTAAAAATCTCATGCAGCGGATCTGTTGCATGTTCTTTAGATAAAACAATCAGCGCGCCGTTAAATACCTTATCTAAAATAACGCTTCCGCTTAATGCCGCAGCTTTAGGTCAAGGAAAAGTTGACGTGCTTGTAAAAAGCGACAATTATTCATATAAAGAAACGTATCCTATTGAAGTTATAAGTTCTTATCCTAACAGTTTGGAAAAACACAGTTCTTATGTTGCCCCTGATAAAACCGTTACTTTTAAATTTAAAGAAAAATTCAATCAGGACGCAATCAGATCTTTATGTACTGGTTATTTACCTTTAATTAATCAACCTGCGTTCATTAAAGATTTGGACAATTTATCCTCACCCTCGGCAGAAGAACGTGCGCTGCGGCTTTTAAGCAGAAATAACCTATCAGACGATCCCAAAATCAACTCAAGGATTGAAGAAGATATTAATGCTTTATGCGCATACCTTAATGCGGCCGGTTCTTTTAACGCAGATGCATACGATTATGAACGTCAGCAATATATTGACGCATTGGGAGCACAAGCTCTGCTTTTAATGAACCGTGAAGGCTTTTATATTCAAGATCCTATAATAAAAATCATAAATAACAATTTATTACGGCTTTCAAGAACCTCACAATATCCGGCAAAAGCTTTGGCATACTTTGTGCAGGCACAAAACGGCAATGTCAACTTAGCTGCTCTGCGCTACAGCTTTGATGAAGATAAGCCTCAAGATCTTTTATCACAAAGCGCTTATATCAAAGCATTTGCCTTATCAGGCGATAGCGACAGATTAAACGAAGCGATAAACAGAGCAAAGAATGCTGCCGTCGAATTTAATATGCTTTATCAAAAACTAAATGGAAAACTCAAAAAGGAAGAAAGAGAAGATATTTTAGACAAGCTTTCTATTCTTGATCCTTTGTCTCAAGGCAGGATCTTCTTAGGCTACAGCACGATTGAAGCCCTTGCCTTAAGCGGTAATTTCCTAAAAATTAATGAGTTTATCGAGGCTTTCGGAATAAATGTACTTTCTGATCCTTATTTAAGTTCGCTTGATGAAGCATCAATGCTTATTGCGGCAAAAGCGCTTAATCTTGACGAAAACAGCCAAAATAATTCATGCAAGATCTTAAGCGCCAAAGACAATCTAAGCTATAAAAACAATGAAGATAAAGGAGTATACGCAACTGCGGCAATTTTCGGTCAAACGGAAAATCCGCCTGCGGATACTGCTTATGGCATCAAGCTTACAAAAACTTTATATGATGAAAGAGGCAAAATCTTAAAACCTCCTTATAACGTCACGCAAAATGAAAAAATCATTGTCAAACTTGAAATAGATCCACAACAAGCCGCTTATAACAGGCAAATCATACTGCGTGATCTTATTCCGTCAGGTTTTATCTTCGAGCGAGAGCTTTTACCCAATGAAAACCAATATCCTTTCATAAAAACAAGTGATACGTACGGACAAAGCCAACATAGCAGTCATGAATTACTATTAAATTTAAGCGGTTTTGACAACGGCAAAATAGTAAAAGCATATGTTTTGCGCGGAGCATATCCCGGTACATATATTCTTCCTTCATGTCTTGCTTATTGCTTAAATGATGCTTCTTTAAGGGCTGCGCAAAATAACAACGGAGAAATAACCGTCCATGAAAATTAACCGTTTTATCAAAATACTTTGTTTCGGTGTTTTATTGATGTTTGCCGCAGCGCTTATCTTTATCATAATCGCTGCTTTTTGCGCACCGGATCTGTCAAAAACCTCTTCAGTAGGAAAAATAGCATTCAGCAAAGACAATACCGTTATTGCGTATGCTCCGGCTCCTGATACCCGTTATCGCTTTAAAACCGATAGTAATGACGTTGATCCCTTATATTTAAAAATGCTCCTTGCAGCTGAAGATGAGCGTTTTAACTATCATTTAGGAGTTGATCCCATAGCAGTGATCCGCTCCTTTTCACAAAACCTTTCACATAAAGAAATAGTATCCGGCGCCTCTACCCTTGCCATGCAGGTTATAAGGCTAAATGAACCGAAAAAACGCACTTACTTTAATAAATTAAAAGAAGCCTTTAAAGCCGTTCACCTTACAATGTTTCACGGAAGAAAAGCCGTACTTGATGATTATTTAACCATAGCTCCGTTCGGAGGCGGAATTGAAGGCGTAACGGCAGCATCTTTATTCTGGTTTAATCACTTGCCTGATAAATTAACTCCCGCTGAAGCCGCTCTTCTAGTCGCAATTCCGCGTTCTCCAGAAAAAATCCGTCCTGATCGCTTTTATCAAAGTGCTAAATACTACCGTGACAAAGTATTAAAGAAAGCATATCTTGACGGGATTATAAAAAAAGACATATTGATTGCCGCCACATCCGAGCCGCTTCCCCATAGTTTTTCTTATCCGTATGAAACGGCATTTCACTTTGGACATAAATTATTTAAAGCAAACAAAGGACAAAATTTATTTATAACTTCTATAGACAGCAGTATCCAGCGTAGGCTCAATGAACTTGTCGCGTCTTTTAAAGAACAGTCTTTACCTGATGAAGAAATTGCGGCAATCACAATTGATAACTCCGATCACAGCGTTTGTGCTTATGCAGGATCAAAAGATTACAAAAGTACCGAGCTTGATTTAGTACAAGCAGTGCGCTCCCCGGGCTCTACTTTAAAACCCTTTGCCTATGCTTTAGCTTTTGCCGAAAACAAACTTCATCCTAAAACCGTTCTTGATGATGAAGCGGAAGATTTCGGATCCTATGCCCCCAAAAACTTTACCCGCAATTTTAAAGGAACGGTTCCTGCTGATTACGCTTTATATAATTCATTAAACCTTCCTGCTTTAACGGTATTAAACCTATTGGGTCCTGAAAAATTTCTATCCGTTATAAACAAAAACCAACGCAATATATTCCTTCCCAAAGGAGCAAAAGCCGGACTACCTATCATCTTAGGAGGCTGCGGAATAAGTCTTTACAATTTAACCGCGCTTTATACGACATTATTTAATGACGGAAAGTTCTTTTACCCTAAAAATCTTATTAATGAAAAAACTGCTTTGGCATACGAACTCATTGAAAAGAAAGCAGCACGCGCAACTTTTAATATCTTAAAAAATACCGCAGCTCCGCAAAGCTTCATAAAAAATCATCAAATAAG
>NZ_CAJKVK010000129.1 GCF_905203285.1 uncultured Succinatimonas sp. | reverse complement strand
TTAGTTCTTAAAGGAGCAAGACAAGTAGGTAAGACCTGGCTTATGAAAGATTTTGGTCAGCGTTTTTATACGAATTTTGTTTATTGTAACTTTGATGAAAATACAGACTTAAAATCAATTTTTGAGACAAATAAAAATCCGCATAGAATCATCGAGTTATTGTCTTTAATCTCAGGAGAAAAAATAATACCCGGAAAAACTCTAATTATTTTTGATGAAGTACAAGAGTGCGCTGAAGCCCTTAATTGTCTTAAGTATTTTAAAGAAAGGGCTAATGACTATCACGTAATTGCAGCAGGAAGCTTATTGGGAACGTTGGTATCTCAACCTAAATCATATCCTGTAGGTATGGTAAACCTTTTGCACGTGTATCCTTTAACCTTTGATGAGTTTTTAAAAGCTATTAACCCGCAGCTTTTTAAATACTTTGAGACTATAAAAAAAGATCAGACAATTGAGATTGCTTTTCATAACCTATTGCTTGATGCGCTTAATAATTATCTGATAATCGGAGGAATGCCTGAGTGTGTTGATGCGTGGATAAGAGAACAAGATCCGAAAGCGGTGGAAAGTATTCAAAAAGAATTAATTGAGTTTTACGAAAATGATTTCTCAAAACATTCAGGGAAAATAAATAGCGGCAGAATACTGATGGTTTTTCGCAGCATTGTGTCACAGCTGGCTAAGCCAAATGAAAAATTCATGTACGGAGCTGTTCGAGAGGGCGGTAGAGCCAGAGATTTTGAAGAAGCTATTGAATGGCTGGTATCAGCGGGCATGCTCAATCGTGTTTACAATGTTGTAAAAACAGAGCATCCGCTAAAGGCTTTTGAAAAACAAAATGAGTTTAAGTTATTCTTTTTTGATACCGGTTTGCTTAAAACAATGGCAGGGATTGATAACGGATCGATTCTTTTGAAATCTGATTATCAATTTAAAGGGCAACTTGCGGAAAATTACGTTTTGCAGCAATTAATACCCCAGTTTGATGTAGAGCCCAGATATTTTTCAGACAAGAACAGTGAAATTGATTTTGTTTTACAGTATGGCAGTGAAATTATTCCGGTTGAGGTAAAAGCAGGGGAAGACAAGTCGGCGCCCTCCTTTAAACGTTTTGTCGCTAAAAATAAGCCTAAATATGCAATACGCTTTTCAAAACTTAATTATAAAAAAGACGGCGATTTTATTAATATGCCGTTATATCTTACCTGTAAGACAGCATCTTTGCTGTAATAAAAATTACGGCAAAGATGAAACGCGCTTTGCCGTAAAAGAGTTAAGACTTTGTAAAACAGCTTGAGAAAATATCTAAATTCTTCCTATATTCAGCACTTCTTACCTGTAAAAGTCCCATTAATGAGTGAAAGAAATTGTCATGAGAGAAACTTAAAAGTTTAGCCTTTTCTCTAATGCATTTTTTGTTAAGGCGCATAGAATCTGCGCTTTTATCCGGTATCCATAACTGCATCGGAATCCGTGTTTGCTCTTTTGGCGCTATGGCGTAAGGCGTTCCGTGTAAGTAAAGGTTGTTTTCCCCAAGTGACTCTCCGTGATCTGAAATATAAAGTAGCATTGTGTCATTTGTTTTCATGTGCGTTTCAAGAATATTAATAAGTTCGTAAATGACATAGTCGGTGTAAGCTATGGTATTGTCGTAGGCATTGCGTACTTCTTCCAGAGAACAGTTTTCAACGTCAGGACGATTGCAGTCAGGAGTGTATTTGCGGAATTTCTTAGGATATCTTTCATAGTAGCGCGGACCGTGTGAACCGATAAGATGAAAAGCAATCAAGGTGTCTTCTTTTACGTTTTCCGAAAGCTTCTTGGCATAGTTTAAGAAGATTTCGTCTTTGCAGGTACTGCCGTCGCAATGTACTTTGTCGGTAGGTTCTATTCGTATATTTTTGACCCGATCACAAACTCCTTTACATCCGGAGTCGTTATCAAGCCAGGTAATATTTACTCCTGCTTTTTGTAAAACATCCAAGATCCCTTCACGGTTTTCCGCTCTTTTAGCGGTATATTTTTTCCTTGGCATATTGGAAAACATGCAAGGTACGGAATAAGCGGTGGAAGTCCCACATGAGGAAACATTGGCAAAGGAGATGACATTTTCTTTGTTGGTGTAAAAATTGGTATTTCTGTTATAGCCTAGCGCTGAGAAGTTTTGAGCGCGGGCGGTTTCTCCCAACACTAAAAACATTAATTTTGGCTTACTCGTTGTTGTAACTTTATGGGCATTTTCTCCCATAGCGACATAAGGCATTTCTTTTTCAAAATAACGATGCTTGACGTAATTTATCGTTGTATGGACGTAAGAGACTGGAAGAATTTCTTTGTTTAAAGTTCGATTGTTACGTCCGATAAAAGAATATTGCTGATAATAAATAATAACGGAGATCCCGGCAATAACAAGTACGAGTGCCGTTACCGCGATTCTTTGCAATTGTGATTTGATAAAGTTTGGGTAATAAACTTTAAAGCGCCATAAAAGGATTGAGGGAATAACGCCTAAAATTAGTATCGCGCCTATTGAATAAAGCGATATATATGATTTAGCCTCATTTAAATTGGTTTCAAGAAAATTAGTGAGCATATCGCTGTCAAAAATTATTCCGTATTGGATTGCGGCATAAGTTGCTCCGGCACAACTTATGAATAAAAGCGTGCAAGCCGGTTTTAGTACGAATTTCCATGAAAATAAGATAAGAAAAATTGCGTACATCAAAAGAAAAATAGTAATGGGTGCGGTGATGATAAAACTTAAAGATAAATTATCTCCGTTTGTAACGATCTTATAAAAATGCCTCCATAAGGCGATATTTGATACTGTTGTGAAAAATAAAGAAATTATCAGTGTCACGAAAAGGTAATGGTGCGGATTTATTGATAAAAAGCGCTTTAGTTTAAATTGCAGCATAAGTCTATTTCCTAGTTGACTGCAGATTAAAGTTTAAAAATATCCGTTTATTAAACGGACGTTTTTATGACTTAAGAGGGACGATTTAGTTTGTGGATAGTCTTTTAATTAAAGTTAATGAAACAGTTTTAAGAAAAAAAACATACGAATTACTATAAAATGTATGTAATTTCTATTAGACATACAGCAATTATTTTTGTGCCGACGGATTGCAGTCTTCCTGAGGATTGTGGTGGAAAATTTTAGTGTAATCAATAGAAAATTGGGTGCGGCTTAAGTAACCCACCGTGTGGGCGGCGTGTGAAACCGTGTATTTTTCGGTCAAAATAAGCCGTCTTCCTTCGTATAGACGCAGCTTTTTTACATATTGAAGTGGGCTTAATGACGTAATTTCCCCGAAGTTTTTGTAAAAATTGGACGGCGACATGAAGGCTTTGTCGGCCAGCTCTTTAATGTTGGGATTTTCTTTGTAGTGTTTGCTTAGATAGTTAATGACTTCAAGTATCCTGTTGTTTCTTAGGCTGCCTGCAAAAATTCCGCGGATGAAGTCGCCGTGTTTCCCAAGCAACAAGTTGTAGTACAGTTCTTTTAGTGCCAGTTCATAACCGTATGCGACATCTTCTTTACTGTCCAGAAGATGAAGAATTGACAGCATAGCTGAAAGCTCTTTTTTGTCCGTATTTGCAGTGTGGAAGCTGTTTACCACTGACGTGTAGTTTTTAGTGGTGGTTAAATGACTTAATACTTCTGAAATGTAGGGGCGATAAAGCGGTACGTTTACAGTTAATATCGGATTTTCTGTAGAACAGGGAGGAAGAGATATAGATAGCGGAACAAAAATATTGTTAGCAAGTGACTCTCCTTTTTGTATTGAAAATTTGGAATCGCCAAATTCTCCCTTTACTTCGTCGCCTGAGATTAGAAACACGATAAAGGTTGGATGAATAAAGTGACGGTAGATCATGCGTTGGGCATTAAATCTTGAAATATAACCCGGATCGCCTGATTTTTTATGTAGTATAGCAGCTCTTTCTTTTTTCCTCCG
>NZ_CAJKVK010000128.1 GCF_905203285.1 uncultured Succinatimonas sp. | reverse complement strand
TTATATTTATAAATTAACTATAATGATCGCATAATGTATTTTACTTATATAAATCAATAAATTATTTAAGATTGAATTATTTATTTTCGTTTAAATGGATTGATTTTTACTAGTTTCGAACGCACTCCAACAGAGCAAAACGGTATGCGGGCAAGCGAAAAGACAAAACAAGATCGATGTAAATTAAAGGAAAAGAAAGGCGCAAATCAAAATAAAAAAGAGAAAAAGATGTCCTGACGCAATTAAAAATCAGGACACAAATTTTTACTATGGAGAACTTGGGGATAATTAATACCAATCATGTTTTTCATTGCGATCTAGTGCGTTGATCCTGTTCATTTCCTCATCACTTAACGCAAAGTCAAACACGTCAAGATTCTCTTTGACATACTCAGGATTTTCCGTCCCGGGGATCACCACCACGCCCTTTTGCAGATTCCAGCGCAAGATCACTTGAGGTACGGTAACTTCATGTTTTTGCGCAATCTCAATTAAAGTTTCGTTACTAAACATCGCCTCAGTGTAACCCCGACCGCCGAAAGGATACCAACCTTGCATTACTATGCCCAAACTCTGCACATACGAAATAACGTCATTTTCCTGATAATAGGGATGAATTTCATTTTGCACCACGGCAGGCATAATGTTTATCTGCGGCAAAAAGTCCTTTAATTCTTTAACATACCAATTAGAAAGCCCTGTGGAACGTATCTTTCCTTCTTTAACCGCATCCTCAAGCGCTTTATAAGCTTCAACATCACCTTTTCCCGGATGATGAAGCAGCATCAAATCGATATAACCTATATCCAATGCCTGAAGAGCCTCATCAATTGCCGCTTTAGGATCGGTAAATCGGCTCGGATAAATTTTGGTGGTAACAAACACTTCTTCACGCGGCACTCCGGATTCTCTTACCGCCAGCCCCACGCTTTCTTCATTGTGATACATATATGCCGTATCAATCAAACGCCCGCCTGCTTTAAGTAAAGTACCAACGGACAGCATACACTCGTCGTGACTTAAGCTGTAAGTACCAAGACCTACTATAGGCATATAGTAGCCGCTGTTAAGCAGCACCTTTTTAGTTGCAAAATCAAATTTTCCGCTTTCTGAATTTTCCGCTTTTAAATTAAGATCTGAGCTTTGTGCTACAAATACCGACACGGATAACAACAACGCGCCAAAGAGCTTCCGGTCAGACTTGTTAAGCGCGTGTTTTTTTATTACATGCCCTAAAGCATGCAATCACGACAGCTTTGTTAATCTTCTGTTTAAGCTCGATTATTTATCTTTTGCTTTTAACCTCCGGTTATTCTGCCGTTGATGCGTACATCTCTATATGGAATTGATTCTCTTGTCAAGCACTAAAGGTAAAAAGCAAGGCAAATAAGTCAAACCTTCAGTCCTATAAATTCTGAATCGGTAATTATTATTTATAAAACAATGTATTACCGTTCAATAGTGATTATTCGAAAGGATTTTTTTAGCGCATGTTTTTTTATTACATGCCTTTAAGCATGTAATAACCTGCGGTTTCTTTCCTGTTTGGGTTTGCTTATTGGTTCCTTACTTTTTTACCTCCGGCCATTCTGCCGTTAATGCGTACAACTCCCCGCACGTTTTATTCAAACAAGGGGTACTCACGTCGTCATCAACGGCAAAATTCTGTACGCAAGAAATTAAAGACATGCTCTTTACATCTTTTATTTCAAGTTGAATTTTCAACTCTATATCCTGCCTGCATTCGGGCTTTACGTAATACGCTGCCCGGCAACTTGAGCCCGTACGCTCTTGAAGAACAGCATGCCTTCTTCCGCGTGCTGCGTCATAATGCGCAATGTGTTTACGGCTTTTGCTGTTCTGCATGTGTGCTCCTTTAATTTCCCTTGTTGTCCGGTTGTTTTTTATTAACGGTTGTATTTATTGTCTTCAGCTTCTTCACTTAAGGTGATGATGCTGTCATACATATGCCGTCTCATAATCCTTTTGCTTTTAATCCTTGCTATGCCCAAAGTGCTTTTTTCATCGGCATAGCATTCTCCGTTATGCAGCAGTGCCCAGGCAATACGGCAGATTTTATCAGCGGCCGCACAGACGGTCTTCTTTACCGGCAGCCTCCGTGACAGGCGGGCAAGCCATGTATTTTCGTTCTGCCCCGCCTGATTCTTCATTCTTTTGTTTCTGCTGTACAAGGAAAGACATACCTGATACAGCACCCGTTTTAATACCGGATTGCCTTTTAGCGGTATCCCGCCCATGGTTATTCTGCCTCCGGTTCCGGTATGTGTCGGGGCAAACCCTGCGTATGCGGCAAACTGCCGAGCGTTTTTAAAGTTCCCGGGGTCAAACATAACCGCATACAGCGCCGCCGCCGTTACCGGACCCACGTAGGGAATTGTCATTAATTTGCGTCAAGACTCATTTTCCTGCGTATATTTTGCTATATATTCATCAATGGTCTGAAGTTGTTTTGCCTGACCTTTATGAGGCCGATTGCGCAAATACTTACCTTTGCAATCAACTCAGACCACTCCTTGTTTTCTTCACGTAACTCTTTCACCTGTGCTTCTGCCGTCTCGATTAAGCTTTCGCTGCCACTGCCGCAAATGACGCCCTGTTCATAGAAACAGCCGCGCAGATTATTCTGCAGCTGAGTTTTCTGCTTAATGATCAAATCTCTTAATTTAAGCAGCGACATCAATGCCTGATTGCTTTCATCTCTGATTTTTACCGTTTTGATGCTCGGAAGATGCATTGCCTGCCAAATGCAGTGCGCATCATTACGATCGTCTTTGTTGCCTTGATTGATATATTTTACGGTGATTGCCGGAAGAATACGCACTTCATGTCCCATCTTTACACATTCACGTCCCCAATAATGCGCTGAGCCGCAGGCCTCCATTCCCACACACAGTGACCCTTGGTGCTCAGTCAGAAAGCGTCTGAATTCTTTACGGGTTAATTGGCGATTGCAAAAACGTGAGCTTTTAGGATTTTGATAAGCTACCTGGAATACTGATTTGGCTAAATCTACGCCGACAAAAAGAGGAGATTTTTCTTGGAAACTTAAAGCGGTTGTCATAGCAAACTCCTTGTTTATCAAAAGGATCTGCTACGATCTTAATCGAAATCTTTTAGCGATCCTTTGTCATTGCTCCTGTTTCCATGTCACTCCCCCCCCTTACGCAAAATTAATACCAATTAAACAGCGACTTTTTGCGATCAAGTAAGGCAATTTGCGCTTTATCTTCTTTACTTAAAGAAAAATCAAAAATATTCAAATTTTCCTGCTGCCGTTTTTCATTACCGCTTTTAGGTATAACGGCAATACCGTGTTCTATCTGATAACGCAAAATAATTTGCGCGACGGTTTTGTTATATTTGTCGGCTATTTTGAGCAGCACAGGATCCGAAAAAACATTTCTGCGTCCTTCAGTAAAAGAAGCCCACGCCTGCATTTGTGTTCCGTGACCGTTTAATACTTGTTTAAAATCAAGCTGTGAAAAATACACATGAGATTCAATTTGATTAACGGCAGGTATCAATCCGCAGTGATTAATAAACGACAGATAGCGACTTTCATCAAAATTGGAAATTCCGACAGCACGAACCTTACCGTCATCAAAAGCCTTTTTTAAAGCCTCGTACATACCGATAATATCGCCATATGGTTCATGAATTAAGGCTAAATCAATATAGGTATCATTGAATAAGGAAATAGACTCATCTATACCGCGCTTTACGCCTTCATACGAAGCGTAAGAACCGCTGAACTTCGTCGTGATAAATAACTTTTCACGCGCGATTTTACTGTCTTTGCACGCTTTTCCTACGATTTCTTCATTGGCATACATCTTTGCGGTATCAATGAGTCTGTAGCCGCAGGACAAAGCAGAAAGAATCGCTTTATAGCCTGAAGATCCGCGAAGATCCCATGTTCCTAACCCTAATATCGGCATTTTCACGCCGTTATTTAAAGTTAAATATTCCATTACGCTGCCTAAATATTACTTACTCTAAAATTTAAGGTAGCTTAGTACAGAGGATTTTGCCAATACTAATTACTTATTTACTCAAATAACTGTAAGGCATAGATGAGGGGGAACAAACAGTGAGGAAAAATCCCAAACTCTGCTGTTCTAGATAAAAATAAAAGAGAAATTTATTTAACTTATTGT
>NZ_CAJKVK010000127.1 GCF_905203285.1 uncultured Succinatimonas sp. | reverse complement strand
TTCTATATTTACAAAAACAATTTAAAACAAATCAAGATGTATTCTACACTAGTACCGACCAAGTAGCTTGCGTTATAAACATACTATCTTCGTTGTATTCTCTGAAATTATTAATCGTCGTATTCAACATGATAAGATTATTTCTTTCTAAGACTTATTAACCTCCAAGCTCAAAACAAAAACATTTAAAATGTAAAACGTATCTTATCAGCAAAAGATTAAATGTCAACCTATTGTTTTATCAATAAAAAACCGAGGTAAACTATTAAATCATTTACCCAGGCTTTTTTAAAATATTAAATTACCACTCGGCAACAGAACCGTCAGGATGACGCCAAACCGGGTTATGCCAATTTACATCAGCTTCCTCTGCTGCTTTCTTTATTCTCTCTTCATTAACCTCAACACCAAGACCGGGCTTTGTTAACGCATGTAAGAAGCCGTCAGACATATCAAAATCTTCAGGGTTATTTACATAAGTTAAAAGCTCAGCGCCCTGATTATAATGAATACCCATACTCTGCTCTTGCAGCGCAGCATTCCAAGACACCATGTCAACAGCAAGACATGAAGCAAGAGCAACAGGTCCAAGCGGGCAATGCGGCGCAATAGCCACATCATATGCCTCAGCCATTGAAGCGATCTTCATGCATTCGGTAATACCGCCTGCATGTGACAAATCAGGCTGAAGAATTGATACACCTCGAGCTTCAAACACACGCTTGAACTCAAAGCGTGAATACATACGCTCGCCTGCAGCGATTATAAGGCTTGAGCAGTCTGCCAAATCTCTGTAATACTCACAGTTTTCAGCAAGTACCGGCTCCTCGATAAAATAAGGATGATAAGGCTCAAGCTCCTTCATCATTAACTTTGCCATCGGAGCGGTTACACGGCCGTGGAAGTCAAGACCGAATTCAATTTCATCACCGAATTCTTTACGAATCTGCTCGGCAATATGAATTGAATGCTTCATCTTTTTATGGGTATCAATCATCCCCAAATCTTCGCAGCCGTTAAGCTTAAATGTATCAAAACCGATTTCACGAAGCTTATTAATGCCTTCAACCACATCAGCAGGACGATCTCCGCCAACCCAGCTGTAAGCTTTAATCTTATCGCGTACTCTTCCGCCTAAAAGCTCAGTGACGTTAACATTTAAAGCCTTACCTTTAATATCCCATAAAGCCTGATCGATACCGGCAATGGCCGACATCATTATAGGACCACCGCGATAAAAGCGTGTGCGGTAAAGCATCTGCCAAATATCATTAATATTGGAAGGGTCTTTACCGACAATATATTCAGCGCATTCATGAACTGCAGCTTCTACAGTTTTGGCATGGCCTTCAACCACCGGCTCGCCCCAACCGGAAATACCCTCATCGGTCTCGACTTTAACGAACATCCAACGTGGTAAAACACGGAAAGTGCTGACTTTAGTAATTTTCATAACTCAACAGCCCTTAAAAAACGCCCTTACGGGCGTTAAATTAATTTAAACCTTTTATTACAGTAATGACTGAGCAAGAGGAATAATGCCTTCAAGGAAGCAAGTATCAGCATCAAGCTGCTTTGCTTCAAGTCCAGCAAGTTTTAAAGCCTTTTCATACCTTGCGTAGAAGAAATCATTGGCAATTACGGTAAGAGGGCTGTCTTCTTTAGTGAACTTAAATATCTTCTGCATTGAAGCAACTTCTGCTCCGATTGAAAGACCTGAAAGGAATTCACCAACATGACAAGGCTTAATACCGCCTAAAATATTTGCACCACGGATTTCAAAAAGACGAGGAACAATATTGTTCTCAGTATAACCGCGCTCCAAACCAGCCATAAAGTCAGGCTCGGAATCTTCCTGCTCTCCGGCACCTAAACCTACTAGTGAATACTTCATCATAATGGAGTGCATTTCACCAGTCATTGCAGTTCTAAAGCTATTAACGCGAGAACCGTCAGCCAACACCCACTTACAATGGGTACCCGGCATAATGTAAACTTTTGACGGACTTAACTTAAAAGCACCGGCAAGCTGAGTTTCCTCACCGCGAATAACATTCCAATTATCTTTATCCCTTACGCAAATACCCGGAACGATACGGATCTTATATCCTTTTGAATGATGAACTTCCGTTAACTGACTTGAAAGCTCACCTAAATCAACCGGACAATCCAAATATGCAGCATCAGTCCAACCGTTAATACTGCCAACCATTCCGGCCATAATAGTCGGCATCGGTCCGTATTTTTGGAACCACTCGGCAGTAAGGCGATCAAAAGCACCTTCACAGTCTTTACCGCGAACAGTGGTAACGCCTTCATGGGATTTTTTTACCTCTACCTGCTTTCCGTCTAAATACAAGAAAGCACGAATATTGGTTGAACCCCAATCACATACAACAAAATTCTTCGCGCTCATTTGATCTCTCCTTTACTTGATAGCAGCGACAAAACCCTTTGCAGCATTACGAACGCCGTCAAAATCACCGGCAGCAATCTTTTTAGCGTTAATAATATGTGAACCTACACCTGCAGACATAAAGCCTGAAGATAAGAAATCTTTAACATTATCTACACTTACTCCACCTACTGCCATTAAAGGAATATGGTTAATCGGAGCTCTGAATGCTTTAACATACTCAAGGCCTAAAATTGATGCTGGGAACAATTTAACAATATCGGCACCTTCGTTATAGGCAGTAGCAACTTCAGAAGGAGTAAATGCACCGGGAACTGCAATAAGACCTAACTTTTTCATCTCGTGAATTACTGCAACATCAGTATTGGGAGCCAAAGCAAAATCTGCTCCGGCAGCCTTTGCGGCACGCGCCTGTTCCACAGTCATTACCGTGCCTGCACCGACACACATCTTATCGCCTAAGGCATTCTTTACTTTTTCAATTGATTTAGGTGTGTCAATAAGATTAGTAGCTGATGACTGATCAAACGTAATCTCTAATAAGCAGATACCTTCTTCATTAATGATTTGAGAAGCTTTTAACAAATCATCACCGTAAACGCCGCGAGAAATCGCAACCAATTTTTTTTCATAAATAAAATCTAAAGTATTCATAACGATAATCACCTTTAAATTTGTTGCAAAATAAGGCGATTTCCTCCTTGCTATAAACAATCTGAACTTCTCTTTAAGAAGCGTTTCAACTTAAAAGCGAGATTTACGGGAAAAACAAAAAACTACCCAAATAACCTCATTACTAAAGAATAATCAAAATGTGAAGCAAAAAAATCTACAAGCATCACAAATTTTATTGTATTAAAATTAATTCTAATATATTAGATAAAATCGTTTAACCTAATATGTAAGAATACTTTGCTCAATGCTACTTGCGCATTGCTTGACTTTTTTGACCACTTCAGGAATTGCGTCATCATTAAATTTAAGAACAGATCCGACAATTGAGATTGCTCCTAAAAGTTCATGCTGTGCATTAAAAACAGGAGCAGCCACACAGCGGATATCCGCCTCGCCCTCACTATTATCAAATGCCCAGCCTTGAAGCCTTATTTTTGCAAGCTCAGCCCTTAACGCTTCAGGTGTGGTTATAGAAGTCGGACTTTCCGGAGTATAGTCAATCGTCGGTAAAATCCTTTCTCTAACTTCAGGACTTTGGTAAGCAAGAAGACATTTTCCCAATCCTGCATGCACCAATGACACCGGTAATCCCTCACGGGATTTTATAAGCATTCCGGCTCGAGGACTTTCAAGTTTAATCACGTAATAACCCCGATCTCCTTCCATAATGCCGTAATGCACTGCAAGACATTCAACACTGTCTAAAAGAGAACTTAAAGAAGGAACAATCTTATCGCGTAAATCAATATTGCGTGATGCACAAGAACCTAATTCAATAAGACGCATCCATAGTTGTAAAAAGCCGTTTTTATCCTGACTGATTAAACCTTGCTTTAACATTTCGTCTACTAAAACGTATCCGGAACTGCGCGGTAGTTTCAAAGCATTTACCAATTCCGATATGGTACATTTTTTATGTTTTTCAAGATAAGACAATATCGCCATACATCTAGCTAATGCAGGCACTCGCGATTTTTCTTCCATATTGACCTCTGGAAAATTCAGTCGCTTTAACTAATCAATCTGATTTTAGTAAAACGAATGTTCATAAATATATGAACGTATCTTATCAAAAAATTTAATATTTAT
>NZ_CAJKVK010000126.1 GCF_905203285.1 uncultured Succinatimonas sp. | reverse complement strand
ACGAAGGTAATTTTTGTAATCTGCTTTGTTTTTTTTAGATTGTACATCTATCTTTAATTTTCCAGTAAAAATTAGCACAAAATCAATTCAATACCTTGTTTTTTTATTTCATCTGCGGCTTTTTCATCAAGTCCGTCATCGGTAATTATCATATCAACACTGGTAAGAGGTCCCACCTCAAACAATTGAGTAAGTCCATATTTACTGCTGTCAGCGACTAAAACCCGCTTAGATGATTGTTGAGTCATAATCCTTTTCACCGCTGCTTTATCAGAAGTCGGTGCAGTAATACCAGTATCCACCTTAAAAGCATTACAACTTATGAAAGTATAAGTAGGATGGACTTTTGATAAAAAATTTACTGCCACATCTCCAACACATGATTGACTTGACCAATCAACCGTTCCTCCTGTAACCGAAACTTCCATTTGCTGGTATTCTGCAAGCATTAAACCTATATGCAAATCATTAGTAATTACCCTAAGCGGCATATTGATAAGATTTCTGGCTATTTCGATAGTGGTAGTTCCTGCATCAAGCACTATTGAATCACCGGGTTTTACCAAATTAGAAGCTTTTGCCGCAATCCGTAATTTTTCTTTGTGATGCTTACCTTGCTTTTCACTTGTAGTAGGCTGACTCGGAACAAAGCGACTCAATGTCACGCCGCCATGAACTCTATACACTGCACCTTCTTTATCTAATCTTGTTAACTCTCTTCTAATTGTTGCAGGTGACGCTCCTGTTAAAGAAACCAATTCATCGACTGTGACAAGATTATGTAATTTTAAATACTCAACAATTTGTTTTGCTCTACCTTGTCCCATAAACCTAATCCAATTACTTAAAAAAAACAAAAATCTACTGTCTTATCTAAAATTATATAATCAATAAATAAAATTTCTTATGATCAATGATTGATTTTATTCAATAACTCCTTTTATCTCTTCCCTCTATGCGTGATATTACTCACATTTAATAAATTATGATTATTTACAATCATAATTTATTAAATATAATCACAAAACAAGAAAAGGGGAGAAATTTATGCAGATTTCAGTTATCGCAGATGACCTGACGGGTGCAAATGACTGAGCCGCACAATTTGCACTTCATATTGATACAAAAGTATTTCTACCAAACGAAGAGATTAATCTAACAAAAATTTCAACCGCAGTTTTCGATACTGAAAGCCGAGATATTTCTCCTCAAAATGCATATCAAAACGTCTATAAAATTGCAAAAATAATCAAAAGAGAGCGTTTTAATATAAATCTCGAACAAAATGAACAAAAAGAATCAATTATTTACAAAAAAATTGATTCAACAGTAAGAGGCAATATAGGTAGCGAATTACAAGCAACTATTGATGCCATAGAGCCTGAAATAACGGTATTCGCTCCGGCCTTTCCTCAATCCGGGCGAACTACTGAATTCGGATACCAACTGTTAAACGGCATAAAACTTGAAAACACAGAGCTAAAAAACATACCTAAAAGTCCTATTACTACCTCTTTTATTCCTAAAATCATAAAAAAACAAAGTGATTTAAAAGTAGCTTTGATCACTCTTCAAGATATTAAGCAAGGCAGCAATCACATTTATGCCAAAGCCCTTGAATTAAAAAATGCAGGTATAAAAGTCATTATCTGCGACATAAAAGAAAAAACAGATTTAGAAGCTGTTGCTTGTGCTTTCCTACATTTTAAAACTCCGTTGTTCGTAGGCTCTGCTGGGCTTGCTGATGCAATAGCTTCTCTTATTTTTACACCTCAAAAAAAGCTTGTAGATAAATCCTTACCTGCCTTTTATAAATTATCAAAAATACTGATTCTCGCCGGTTCGATAAGTACCGTAACACGTAGCCAATGTCATGATCTTCTTCAACATTCCGACATATTAAAATCAGAAAATATACGTACTTTATTAATCCGAATTGATCCGGAACAATTTTTAAACGCTTCCAAAAACGAACTTAAGCGAATCATAGAATCGGTAGCCAAATCTATTGCAACTTTATCTGTTAATGAGAAATTCATCGTTTTAATCGCTGGAGCGCTTGATGCAAAAGATGTAGCTAAGGCCAAAGAAAGCGGTAAAAAACTTAACATCGAATTTTTTACAGTTGGTGAACGCATGGCAAACTTTATGGGCGATTTAATGTCTGCTCTGGCTCCCTCTTTTGACGCTTTTATCATGACCGGAGGCGATACCGCAGTTCATGCCTGCCATAAAGTCGGAGCTTATTCTTTTAAAGTTTTAGGTGAAATCGAAAAAGGAATCCCTCTTTGCCTTATAGACAGCGGAATTCCTCTTAACAACGTTCTAGTCACTAAAGCCGGAGCTTTCGGGACAACTCAAACGTTTACCAAAGTCGTTTCTTATCTTTTTAATCTCCAAAAAGGAAAACACACTATGAAAAAACCGATACTAGGCATCACTATGGGAGATGCTGCAGGCATCGGATCTGAAATCACAGTAAAAGCGTTATCTGATCCGAAACTTTATGAAAAAGCAATTCCCGTCGTATTCGGGGATGCTTATCAGCTGGAAAGAGCAGCCAAAATCATCGGCGCGAGCGTTAAAGTTCATACAATCACCGATCCTAAAGAGGCAAATCCGGGTCCTGAACAGATTGAAGTCATTTCCCTTGACAATATTCCTCACGACATTGAATTCGGAAAAATCAATGCCTCCTGTGGTAAAGGTGCTTACGAATTCATAGCTAAAGCCGTTGAATTTGTAAAAGCCGGAAAAATTCATGCAATTGTCACCGCTCCGCTTAATAAAGAAGCATTGCATTTAGGCGGCTACCCGCACCCCGGTCACACTGAAATCCTGGCAAATTTAACTGGTACCAAAGACTACTCCATGATGCTTGTAGTCGACAAACTGCGAGTCATTCACGTTTCAACCCACGTTTCTTTAAGAAAAGCCTGCGACTTAGTCAAAAAAGATCGTGTACTTAAGGTAATTCACCTTGCTGACGACACTTTAAAGTTGATGGGCTTTGAAAAACCGCGTATTGCAGTTTCAGGACTAAACCCGCACTGCGGCGAAGGCGGAATGTTCGGTACCGAAGATGCTGAAGAAATCGTTCCCGCAGTAAAAACAGCTCAAGAAGAAGGAATAAATGTCGTAGGACCTATTGCTCCCGATACCGTATTCCACCGTGCAGCCAATAAAGGTGAATTCGATATCGTAGTCGTTATGTACCATGATCAAGGACATATTCCACTTAAAGTCTTAGGTTTTAGTACCGGAGTCAATGTAACCGTAGGACTGCCATGCATTCGTACTTCGGTGGATCACGGAACCGCCTTTGAAATTGCCGGAAAAGGAATTGCAGATCCCGAGTCCATGACGGCAGCACTTAACTTAAGCGCTCAAATGGCCAATGTTAAATTTAAAAATTTGCTAAACAACTACAAAAGAGACAATTTTATTAGAAATATTCTATGCTTTTAAAACCAACGCTCGTGTATCTCTCTTTACGGGCGTTTTTTTAATTTAACATGTACAGTTAAACATTTTTTTCTAAATGTATTTTTACACTGCACAATCCAATAGCCTAAAAAGCCTTTGAAAAATCATCATATTATGGATGAAATATGTAAAAACAATTACTTTTCTTTAAAAAAAGTACTTTATATTTTTACAAAACTTACTAAAACTGGTAAAATACTGCGTCCAGTGCCACCTAGTGAATTGGAATGTGGCAAGTGTAAATAATAATCAGGAGCTATTTGTGCCTAATATTAAGTCTGCAAAGAAGCGCGTTGTTATCTCTGAGAAAGCACGTCAGCGTAATGTAGCTGCTCGTTCCAAGATGCGCACTTTAATTAAGAAAGTTTTAGCCGCTTGTGCTAAAAATGACAAAGCTGCAGCTCAGGCTGCTTTTAAAGAAGCCGAGCCGGTTTTAGACCGTGCCGCTTGCAAAGGCCTTATCCACAAGAATAAGGCTGCTCGTCATAAGAGCGATCTTGCTGCCAAGATTAAGGCTATTGCCTAATTTAGAGCAGATCTAAAAGAGAAGCCCCGCTGATGCGGGGTTTTGTTTTTTATAGACAAAAAAATTGCAGACACTTAGTAGGAGTCTAAATGTCTGCAAGAACAGCAAAAGGTGAACCACCTAAATACACATGCAAAAAACTTATTTGCTTCAGTTAGGTTTAACTAACTACTGTAACTACATGCTAACTATTTACTCATAAAAAAGCAACTCTTTTTTACTAAAAATTAAAACTTTTTATTAAAAAT
>NZ_CAJKVK010000125.1 GCF_905203285.1 uncultured Succinatimonas sp. | reverse complement strand
AAGAGCCTCGTTCTTTAAAAAATGATAAAAACTTGGACTCTTTTTTACTTTGCTGTTATTAGAAATTAACAAAACTAAACACCAAAAAGCTTAATTATTGCCTCGAGCTGTTCTTTGCTTTTATAAGATAAAACCACTTTTCCTTTTTCATTACTTTGCGGAGTAAATTTTACTAAAGCACCATGCAAACTTGAATTTAAAGCTTTTTCCCAATCCTTATACATTGCACTTTTTTCAAACTTAGCTTTTGATGATCCTAAATCCTTATCAGACTCATCTTTAAGCTCTTTTATAAAAGCTTCCGTTTGTCTTACGTTTAATCCTTTCGATACCACTATTTTGGCAGCTTTTTCCTGAAGTTCACTATCAAGACTCAAAATGGCTTTTGCATGTCCCATTTCAATACTGCCGTCAAGCAGAAACTTTTTTACATTTTCATTTAACTGATTCAGACGCAAAATGTTAGTAACGCTGCTTCTTGATTTGCCTAAAGTTTTAGCAAGATCCTCTTGCGTTAATGAACATTCTTTCATCATCTGCAGCAAAGCCGAAGCTTGCTCCAATGGATTTAAATCTTTTCTTTGAATGTTCTCAATTAACGCTATCGCATAAGCATTTTTTTCAAGAACGTCACGAACCAGACAAGGAACTTCAGAAAGACCGGCAATTTTTGCAGCCCGGTAACGTCTTTCTCCACAGATTATTTCATACTTGCCGTCATCTTTGGATTTAACCAGTAACGGCTCTAAAAGACCGTGCTCCTTTATTGATAAAGCAAGTTCATTTAAAGCTTCACTATCAAAATTCTGACGCGGCTGATAAGGCGACGGAATTAAACAATCAAGCTTTAAATTCAACACAGTATTTTTAAGTTCAGTCTTAAACTCACGCTGCTGTGATAATAAAATATTTTCTTCACGTTGTGCGCGGGCTTTACTTTCGCTAAGTAACGCGTTTAAACCTCTGCCTAAACCTGCCACTTCAAAATTCCTCTTTATTTTCCGTCTTTTTGCAACATCTCATGAGCTAATGCCATATAAGCCTTTGATCCCATCGATGATTTATCGTAATACATTGCAGGCTTTCCAAAACTTGGAGCTTCTGCAAGTCTTACATTTCGCGGAATAATAGTTTCATAAACTAAAGTATCAAAATTACGCTTTAACTCATCCGAAACATCGCTTGACAAACGATTACGATTATCAAACATTGTACGTAAAATTCCCTCTATTTTAAGTTTGGGATTTACTGCATGAGCTAATTGATCGACAGTGTCGATAAGCAAAGTCAAACCTTCAAGAGCAAAATACTCACACTGCAGCGGCACCAGAATACTGTCGGCTGCGCACATGGCATTAACGGTAAGTAAATTAAGAGAAGGCGGACAATCGATAAAAATATAATCGTAATTATCTTTTATATCATTTAAAGCATTTTTTAATCTGAATTCTCTTGCCAAATAATCAAGAAGCTTTACTTCTGCGGCAGTTAAATCCTCATTGGCAGGAATTAAATGAAAGGCACCGTTAGTCTCTTCAATAAGACAATCACGAATATCCATTCCGTCTATTAAAACTTGGCAAATTGTCTTTTTAAGTTCAAATTTATTAATTCCTGACGCCATTGTGGCATTTCCTTGCGGATCAGAATCAATCACTAAGACTCTTTTCTGTAATGAAGCAAGGGATGCAGCTAAATTAACGCAGGTTGTTGTTTTTCCGACACCGCCTTTTTGATTAGCGATAGCTATAATCCTGGACATATTTAAATCCTTATTCCGCTTTTTCTATAAAAACAGCTTTTCGTTCTGCATTTAAAGTCGGGACTTTTAATTCTTCAATTTTCTTTATTTTAACAAAGAGCGGTAACTCTTTTATCTCGCTGTCTTCAAGATTTGCCTTCATGGCGATAAATATCCCTTTATCATCAAGAAGATGATTACACCACTCAACCATACGTCCTAATGGAGCAAAAGCTCTGCTTACTATACAGTCAAATGGCGTAAGCGGCTTTATATTTTCACAGCGATCATTTATTAAAGTGACATTTTCAAGTTTAAGCTGAACTGCAGCACTTTTAACAAAAGATAATTTCTTTGCTACAGAATCAATTAAAGTAAAGTGTTTATCAGGATTTAATATTGCTAAAACCAATCCGGGGAAGCCTGCTCCTGTCCCAACATCAGCAATATTTTTTCCCTGTAAAAGAGGTGAAATGACAGCGCTGTCTAAAATATGCAGTACTACCATATCATCAGGATCTTTTATCGAGGTTAAGTTTAATGCCTTATTCCATTTACATAACAGTACAACAAGCTCTGCAAGCTTTTGTACTTTATCATCATCAAAAGCAACTGTAGTCTTAAGCAAAAGATCTTTGATTTTTTCAAAGAGATAATCAGCCTGTGGTAAGGCTGTGTGTTTATTAAAACTCATGCTGTGCCTTTAATTTTTACCGATTAAATTTAACTTCTTTAAATGAACCATCAAAATTGAAATTGCTGCAGGAGTTACGCCTGAAATACGTGATGCCATACCTAAAGTTTCAGGTTTATATTCATTAAGTTTTTGAGCAACTTCATTTGATAAAGCACTAATGTTTTTATAATCAAAATTAAGCGGCAGCAAAGTTTTTTCATTCTGCTCACGCTTTTTGATTTCTTCCATTTCATGCTCTAAATAGCCTTGGTAGCGAATCTGAATTTCTACCTGTTCACGAGCTTGATCGGTTGAAACTATAGGATCAAGACTGCAGGCTTTAAGCAAATTATCAAGATTAGCTTCAGGACGACGCAAAATTTCTTCTAGCTTCTGCTCCTTTGACAAGGGAGTCTTTAAAACTTTAGAAAGCTCTTTAGCTTCATCAGAAGAAGGTTTTATCAAAGTAGATTTTAATCTTGCTTTTTCTCTTTCAATTTCATTAACCTTCTTTTCAAAAGCACTATAACGTTCACCGTCAATAAGACCTAAATCATAAGCAATAGGGGTTAAACGTAAATCTGCGTTATCTTCTCGCAGCATCAAACGATATTCAGCACGAGAGGTAAACATGCGATAAGGTTCTTTCGTGCCCAAAGTGCAAAGATCATCCATCATTACACCGATATAAGCCTGATTGCGTGACGGGAACCAAGGTTTTTTACCTTTTATGAATAAAGCAGCGTTAATTCCTGCCAAAAGTCCTTGTGCTGCGGCTTCTTCATATCCGGTTGTTCCGTTAATCTGTCCAGCAAGAAACAATCCTTTTATTTTCTTAGACTGCATTGACACGGATAATTCGCGCGGATCGTAAAAATCATATTCAATTGCATAGCCAGGTCTTGCGATAACTGCATTTTCCAGACCTTCAATTGAATGAATGAATTTTTCCTGAATATCATAAGGTAAAGATGTTGATATACCGTTAGGATAAACCAAAGGAGAAGTTAAACCTTCAGGCTCAATAAAAATCTGGTGAGAAGTGCGATTTGGATAACGTACTACTTTATCTTCAATTGACGGACAGTAACGAGGACCTACACTATGAATAACTCCGGAGTAAAGAGGACTTCTATCAAGACCTGAACGAATGATCTCGTGAGTTATCTCATTAGTTCTTGTAATATAACAAGGTACTTGTGTCGGATGAACATCAGCTTCATCCATAAATGAAAAAACCGGCTGCGGATACTCAGGATCCTGTTTTTGCATTTTTGAATAATTAATAGATGAAGAAACGATACGTGCAGGTGTTCCGGTTTTTAATCTGCCTACTTTAAGACCTAACTCTTTTAAATTTTCAGCAAGACCTATAGAAGCAGGATCTCCGGCTCTACCGCCCTGATAATGATTTAAGCCAATATGAATCAATCCGTTTAAAAAAGTACCAGAGCAAATAACAACGGCATTTGCTCTAAATTGGATACCTGCCGCAGTATCGACACCGCTTAAAGTTTCACCGTCAAAAATAAGTTTGGTACAAGGCTGCTGAAAAATTGTTAAATTTGGATAATCAGTAAGAGTTTTTCTTATTACTTCTTTATATAAATGACGATCTGTTTGAGCACGAGTTGCCCTTACTGCCGGTCCTTTTGATGAATTTAAAGTACGAAATTGAATTCCGGCACGATCAATTGCTTTAGGACAAATTCCGCCCATTGCATCAATTTCTCGCAGTAAATGACCTTTACCGATTCCGCCGAAAGCCGGATTACATGACATTTCACCGATTGTTTCGATATTATGAGTTAAAAGTAGGGTTTTACATCCCATTCTTGCTGCAGCACCGGCTGCTTCAATTCCGGCATGTCCGGCACCTACAACAATTACATCAAATATTCTTTGTTCTGAAAGATAAGCGTTATCCATAATAATTATTTAATAAATTAAC
>NZ_CAJKVK010000124.1 GCF_905203285.1 uncultured Succinatimonas sp. | reverse complement strand
CCCCTGCCATAGGCACCGGTGTTTGTAAAGACGGACAGGCTTTTGTCACTTTAGGTACTTCTGGGGTGGTGTTTGCCCATACATCCAAGCCGTCAATCGATCCTTTAGGCAGAGTTCATACATTTTGCGCAGCTGTTCCTAATTCATGGACAGCCATGTCCTGTACTTTAGCTGCAGGTCTTTCGCTGCGTTGGATGCGTGATGAGTTCTTCTCTTATGAAAATAAAGAAGAGTCAGATAAAGGTAATGACGTCTATGATTTGATGACAAGTAAGGCATCAGAAATTCCGTCAGGATCCGACGGACTTATTTATCTTCCGTATTTGATGGGAGAAAGATCTCCGGTTCTTGACCCCGAAGCCCGCGGTGTTTTCTTCGGTTTAAGTGCACGTCATTCCAAGGCACATTTGACCAGAGCCGTTCTTGAGGGTATTACCATGTCACAGCGCCATAATCTCGAAGTGTTGCATGAGATGGGAATATGCCCGAGTGTTTTAACGGCCTGCGGTGGCGGCGGCAGATCTCCTTTCTGGCGTCAGATGCTTGCAGATATCTTAAAATGCAAAGTTGACACTATTGAGTCAAAAGAAGGTCCTGCTTTAGGCGCCGCCATTTTGGCAGGTGTTGCCTGCGGTATGTTTAACTCGGTAGAAGAAGGTTGTGCGAAATTTGTTGTTCGCGGAAGCGCCAAATCTGTTCCTGATGAAGTTCAGACTAAGCGTTATGATGCAATTTTTGCTTTGTACTCATCTTTGTATCCTGCTTTAAGACCGTCATTTGCCAAGTTGGCTTCTTTAAGAAAGCAGCTTGACGGTGAAAAAGTTCCTAAATATAAGAGCGTATTCTCCGTTGAATTTGAGCGGTTTGGCAAAATCATAAGCGGTGTTGACGTTAAAAAAGTCGGTGAGCTTTTAGAAAAAGTTGATTGTCCGACTGATTCAGTTGCGTATGTTCCGTCGGAGCCGATTCTTGAGACAAAAGAATTAAAAGAAGATATACAAAATAGAGTCTTCGGCGGGCTTGATATTGAAATCGGTTATTGTTCAGGTCATAACCGTGTTTTAAATTGCCTTGAATATCATCGCAACAGTGAGCTTAATATCACCGGAACAGATGCTATTTTCATGCTGGCGCCGATTACAGCAATCAAAGACGGAATTGTTGACAGCAGCAGCGTTGAAACGTTCTTTGCTCCTAAAGGAACAGCAATTTTATTTTATGAGACTTCATTGCATTATGCCCCTTGCCATAGTGATGACAACGAGGTTTTCCGTGTTTGCGTAGTTTTGCCGAAAAACACTAACACGGCAAAACCTAAGTTAGTAAAAGAATGCGATGAAAGCCGTATGCTTACTCACAACAATAAATGGTTATTAGCTCATAGTGCTTCACCTGAAGCAAAAATGGGCATAACTTCTGGAGTTGTGGTTGGAACGAATTTAAAATTAGATTAGACAACTTATTAATAGGAGAAATATCCATGCAAATGAACAATATCCCTGACGCAAAGTTAGGTATTATCGCAGTATCCCGTGACTGCTTTATCCGTACTTTGTCAGAGCGTCGCCGTAAGGCAGTAGTTGATGCATGCAAAAAAATTAATATCGATATTCATGAAATTACCGTAACTGTCGAGAATGAGAAAGACGCGGTTGCTGCGGTTGAAGCTGCAAAGCAGGCAGGTTGCAATTCTTTGGTAGTCTTTTTAGGTAACTTCGGTCCTGAGACTCCTGAGACTTTAATTGCTAAGTTCTTTGACGGTCCGTGCATGTTTGTTTCAGCTGCCGAAGAAACGGGCAATGACTTGATTGACGGCCGCGGCGATGCTTACTGCGGTATGCTCAATTGCTCTTATAACTTAGGTTTACGTAAGCTTAAGGCTTTTATTCCTGAGTATCCTGTCGGAACTGCAGATGATATTGCCTTGATGATTCGTGATTACATTCCGGTAGCTCGTGCTCTTATCGGTCTTGCCGGTCTTAAGATCATCACTTTCGGTCCGCGTCCTCAGGACTTCTTTGCCTGCAATGCTCCTATTAAGGCTTTATATGATATCGGCGTGGAAATTGAAGAAAATTCTGAGCTTGACCTTCTGGTTGCTTATAAGAAGCATGCAGGTGATCCGCGTATTCAGGAAGTTGCCGATGATATGGCTAAAGAGCTCGGCATGGGAAATACTTATCCTGATATGCTGCCGCGTATGGCTCAGTTTGAAATCACCTTGCTTGATTGGGCACGCGATCATTTAGGTTCACGTAAATATGTTTGCTTTGCCGATAAATGCTGGCCGGCTTTCCCTGAAGAGTTCGGTTTTGAGCCTTGCTATGTAAATTCACGTTTGGCTTCTCGCGGAATTCCTGTTGCCTGTGAGGTTGATATTTACGGCGCTTTATCAGAGTTTATCGGTGCCTGCGTAACTAAAGATGCAGTTACTTTGCTTGATATCAATAACTCAGTTCCTGCAGATATGTATGAAACTGATATTAAGCCTCGTTTCCCGCAGTATAAGCTTACTGATACCTTTATGGGATTCCATTGCGGCAACACTCCGTTCTGCAAGCTTAATACTTGTACCGATCATAACCTGCAGTGCGGCAAGATCAATTATCAGATCATTCAGCACCGTCTGCTTGAAACCGGTGAGCCTGATTTTACCCGCGGTACTTTGGAAGGCGATATTGCAGCCGGCCCGATTACTTTCTATCGTTTGCAGACTACTCCTGACACCAAGCTTCAGGCTTATATCGCAGAAGGTGAAGTATTGCCTGTCGGTACCAAGTCCTTTGGCGGTATCGGTATTTTTGCAATAAATGAAATGGGACGCTTCTACCGTCATGTTTTGGTTGCAAAACGTTATCCGCACCATGGTGCAGTGGCATTCGGTCACTACGGTAAGGCTCTTTATGACGTATTCTCAATTTTAGGTGTTGAGGATATCGGCTACAACCAGCCTAAGGGTGTTCTTTACAAGACAGAAAATCCTTTTGCCTAGTTGATTAATATCAGTTTTGAGGATCCCTTTTACGGGATCCTTTCTTTTAGAGTTTATTGCTCTGTCTGCATAATGCTGTTAGCGCAATAAGCTTTATATTAAGGGTGATTTATGAAGGTAACCGTTAAGTCTTTAGCGCAAGCTGCTGGAGTATCGCGAGGAACAGTTGATCGAGTACTGCATAATCGCGGCGGTGTAAAACCCGAAGTCGTTCTTAAAATTAAAAATTTGGCTAAAGAATTAGGATATATACCCAATAGAGCAGGAAAAGCTTTAGCTGCTTATAAAACTCCGATAAAAATAGGCGTTATGCTTCCCAGTATCGGAAATCCTTTTTTTGATGGAGTTATTGAAGGGGTTTTTCAGGCACGTGATGAATTTGCTGATTTAGGTGTTGAAGTTGTATTAAAAGAAATAGAAGGATTTGACAGTAGTGCTCATTTAAAAGCTATAGATGAACTGCTTGCAAAAGGATGTAAAGCATTGTGTCTTAGCACGCTTAATATTGAGCCTGTCAGGGAAAAAATCAGCGATCTCAATTTCCATCATTTGCCGGTTGTTTTGCTTAATACCAATGTAGAAAATGTTCATTGCCTTTGTTATGTCGGATCTGATTATTTAGCGGCAGGAGCCACGTGCGGTGGGATGCTTGCAATGTGTGCAAAAGATCCGCTTAAGATATTAATCGTAACCGGATCAAAAATGATTTTAGGTCATAATCAGCGCATAGATGGATTTAAGCAAGAGCTTGATCGTCAGCATGCGGAATACCGTATTGTGGATATTGTTGAATGTAACGATTCTGATATCAAAGCAACAAGAGTCACTTTAGATGCTTTAGACGAATATGAAGATGTAAATTGTATCTATATAGCAGGAGCTGGTATTCAAGGAGTAGGTGCGGCAATTCTTGCCAGACCTCAACGTAAGATTTTTGCTATAGCCTTTGATGAGGTTTATTCAACAAAAGAGCTTGTAAAACAGGGAATAATTAAATTTATTGTCTGTCAGCAGCCGGAAAGACAGGGGTATCATGCAATTAAACGAGCATATTTGGCTTTAACTCATCAAATCCCCGAGCAGGTTGATGATTTTATAACTGAAACGATTATTAAAATTCAGGCAAATTTATAAAGAGAAACGCCTCAAACATTGCGTTTAAGGCGCTTTAGTTAATCATTATTTCTGATCTTTACCGATATTGTCCAAGAGCTTCTGATGCTTTTCATCAAGCTCAATACCGCCTTCCATTAAGAGTTTTTTCCACTCTTTTCCGGTAAGGTTGGCAAGCTCTTTGTAATTGTTAGCTTCGGTATCACATTTCTGAGCGTCTCCGGAAATGCAAGGACCGCTTACTGATTTAGGTGATTTTGCAATTGCTTTTGCAGTTGCCAAATAGAAAGAAAGGTCAACGTAGTCGTAAGTATCCCGGATCGCCGTAATTTAAATATAGTATAAAATTTCATATCGCCGATTGAC
>NZ_CAJKVK010000123.1 GCF_905203285.1 uncultured Succinatimonas sp. | reverse complement strand
AAGGGGCGTCCGCCATTTAAAAAAACACCTTTAAAAGATATCTTAGATTGTTGATAAATAAGTAAATATGTTTAATTTTTATATAAACTATTAGAGTAAAAAATTAACTTCTGAAGTACATCCACATGCTCATTTTCATTTTTGCCTTGAGGATGCTCAGTTACAATAAAATAAATATCTCCAATCTTTATCAAATCAGCTTTATATTTTTCACCCCAAACCAAAGAGCATTTTACTGTCGGTAGTTTCCCTTCATTTAAATGCTTTAAAAAGCTGTCTGCCCACTCCATACCTGTTAAAAAAAGTACGATTTTTGGTGATAATAATTCAATTTCTTTATGTAAAATACGACAACAATTAATAAACTGCCATCCACAAATAAAATCACCAGGATTTCCTTGTTCAGATGGTGAAACTTTATATAAATTGCTCCATGCTACGTAATTAAACCAAGAATTAGGATAGTAATAAGATGCGACTCTTTTGACAACACGCCAAAAAGGCGAACGTAATGTATTGTATCCTTTTTTATTTCCCTCTAAATTTTCAATCCATTCCATTTAATCATGGACATCAAAAATAGGCTTACAAGTTTTTTCATAACTTTCTTTGTCTCCAAAAAGTAAATCGACCTCTCCGATTTCATTGTTTCTCCAACCGTTGACTGAACGCCCAACAAACAAAATTCCTTTGTGTTTTTCTTCAGGAAATTCTTTTCCCCATTGCAAGCAGAAAACACTGTATTGATTTTTATCCAATACACATTCTGATTGATTTAATAAATCAATATATAAAGGCTTTAATCCTTGTTTAAAAATATCTGACCGATAATTTCTCATAGAACATTTTTCTTTTACAATCATTATAGTCAAAACATCATCTTTGATTTTATTATAAATAATCAATTACAACTTAAGCACTTCCTCATACGAAACCGCGCAGTTTCGTCCGCAATTTTTAGCCCGATATAGAGCATCATCAGCCTGATGAATCAGATCAATTAAAGTTTCAGACTTATCATCTTGAGCTATAAGCGAAGTTCCGGCACTGATGGTTACCGGTTTATAGTTTCTACCTTTATTCAATAAATTGAGATTCTCTATTTCCTTACACAAACGACAGGCAATCTTAATTACATCTTCTTGTTTTACATCAAATAAAATTATGCAAAACTCCTCTCCGCCGTAGCGATAAATTAAATCGCCGTTAGCAACTTTTTCTTTTAATACCGCTGCAACCTTGTGTAAAACCTTATCTCCCTCAAGATGCCCCATGGTGTCATTAAGACACTTAAAATAATCAATATCCATCATGCATACCGCCATACCCTTTTTGGCAAACGGCTTTTCCCGAATCAAAAGATTTAAAGCACGGCGATTTAAAAGCTGCGTCAAATCATCAATTAAAGCAAGATTCTTTAAATCCTTATTTTGTTTTTGTAATTCAAATGATTCTGAATAAACTGCACTTACGTCTTTAAACAGCGGATTTAAAAGTGAGTAAATATCCTGTATTTCACCGATTTTACTTGACGACATAACCTGTATAGGCTGCTTAGTGCGATGAAACTCCCTGATTTCTTTAGCAATCTTATAGATTGGTGAAACAATAAAGAAATGAATTAAAAACAATTCAACAAGAACCATGACGACTGCAATAACAATCACAGCCCTAACCATATGCCGCACGGTTCCTACATTATCCTCAATTTCAAAAATATCTTTAATTAAACTGTAATTGTGCTTACCAGAAAGCGTCTGCCCGAAATCTTTTATATCTTGCGAGATCAACTTGTACTCTTCATCAAGCTGCTGTCTTTTTGCATAAAGTTCATCCAAATTTTTCTCTAAATCAGTATAAGCAGGCAGCAGCGCATCACAATAACTTAAAGTATTGCTTTCATTTACTTCCTTACTTAAGCAGCGAGTTTTTAACTCCGTATAATTTTTAGAAAATACTTTTAAAATCTTATAATCAGCTTGTTTATCCAAAAGAGATGCCGGTGCAATCAGTATTTTTTTATAAAAATCAATATCCTGACCTAATTCATTTACATATTGAACTTTATCAAATAAATATTTACGCAAAGAAAGCACTTCCATGCGCACATCGTAAACAGCTCCGATCCTTGTTTTAAATCCGATAATTTCTTTTTCATAAGGAGCGCAATAGTCACTGTTTAATCTGCGACTTGAGGCATAAGCGCTATCTACCAAATTAAAATCATTTGAAAAACAAATAAGTTCAAGCGAGTGCTGTAAATCCTGAAGTTTTTGCAAAAGACCCTGAGTCTCTATAAAATCAGGCACCATGTTATCGGTGATGTAATTGCTTTTTTCTTCAATCGAATTGAAATTAACGTGTAAAAACACCAGCAAAATGCCGATGGCAATAAGAAACGGAAACAACAAGAGCAAAGCATAAAATCTAATACTTAATGCTTTATTTTTCTGCTGCATCCCTACACCCTTCCAAACATAAATCTCCTCTATATCTTATTGTAAGTCCTAAAAATAAAAGCAGACTTTAAAACATGCAAAAATGCATGATTAAAAGCCTGCTTAGTTCAAACTTTTAAAAAATTAAGTGCTTTTTTACTTACTTGCGCAAAATATCATTCACGCGCTGCAAGTCATCAGCGGTATCAACTCCGGTTTCAGGCGGTCTATCCGTGATGCCTACGGCAATACTCATGCCAAAATGCAGCAAACGCAGTTGCTCTAGTGATTCACTCTTTTCAAGCATGCTTTGAGGCTTTGAATGATAGTCAAGAATAGTCTTTGCCTTATAAGCATAGATACCGATATGGTGGTAATGATCGTATTGCAGTTTGGTTACCTCGCCTTTTCCGAAATTATCGCGCTCATAAGGTATCGGGCAGCGACTGAAGTACAAAGCAAAGCCTTCTTTATCCATTACCACTTTCACGCATCCCGGATCAAAGACGTCTTTGATGTTATCAATCTTGGCGCATAAAGTTGCCATATCCGCGTTCTTGTCAATTAGAAGTTTGGCAACATTATCAATAAGCTCCGGCTCAATTAAAGGCTCATCACCCTGAACATTGACGATAACGGTTTCAGGGTCGAGCTTTAAAATTCCAATCATCTCTGCGATGCGATCGGTTCCGCATTTGCAGTCAAGCGAGGTCTGACAGACGGTAACGGGGACGCCGTCAAGAACGTCTTCGACTCTTTTATCATCAACGCAGGCAATAACCTCTTTTGCTTTTGATTTTAGAGCCTGCAGACAGACTCTTTTTATCATAGGCATACCGCCTACATCGCATAAAGGCTTACCGGGAAGTCTAGTGGATGCGTAACGGGCGGGAATCGCCACAATATATTCGCTCATTCAAACCTCATCTTTTTACTTGTCTGACAATTCATTGTTATTTAAGCGCTTTTGGGCGTCCATACGTCTTAAAGCCACCTTATTATCACTATCCTTGATTTTTTCCATAATGCTTTCATAAAAACGGTTGCTTAAATCAGCTTCAACCTCAAGCACGAAAACATTGGGCAAATCATAACTGTGATATTTAATCGCGTCTTTTGCGGTCATGATAACCGGCAGAGTTTTAGCTTTAGCTCTGATTGCATCAGGATCTAGGCGCTCATGATCGCCTGCCTCAAGCGTATCTTTTACTATATAACCGCAATCTTCAAGCGTACGGTAAAAACGCCCGGGATTGCCGATCCCGGCAAGTGCGCAAACTTCAGCGTTTCTTGGCAATTCTTCATTTCTACCATCATTAACAGGCCGCGGAGGTCTTGGCCTCAATACCATAGTGTAATATCCGGATTTTGCCATCGCCGCATTAACCACTACAGCATCCACGGTATTTAAGCGCCATTTACCTTCACGAAGCGGACCTGCCGGCAAAAGCATCCCGTTGCCAAGCATTCTGTTGCCGTCTAAAACCGCGATTTCAACATCACGATCAAGAGAATAATGCTGCATACCGTCATCAGTGATGATAATGTCAACCCCAAGACGGGCAAGAGCGTCAGCCCCGCGAGATCTGTCCGGATCGATTACTACTTTGGCCCCGGTTTGTCTTTTTATAAGCAACGGCTCATCACCGCTTATTGAAGCATCGTCATCTGCTTTAACTTCATACGGATATGAAGGAGCTTTGGCTTTATACCCTCGAGATAAAACACCCGGGGTATAACCTTGACTTATAAGTTCTTTGACTAAAGCTACGCATAAAGGTGTTTTACCAGATCCGCCTACGGTAATGCCGCCCACGACAACGACAGGAACGTCCGGTGCTTTTGATTCAAAAACTTCTGTACCGTATAAAAAGCGCCGTGCCGCGGTGGCAAACTTAAAGACGCAGGAAAAAGGAATAAGGGGCAAACGCATCAAAAATGCACCTGCGCCTTTTTCATACCAAATTTTATCTATAACTGACAATTTCTCTTTTTTCTCTTTTATACAGAATTTTTCTCATTGTAACAGAAAGAAATTTATTAGGATCTGTAATAGATCATGACTTAAGTCATTTGCAAATTCACATCAAAATTATATTTTCAGAATCAGCTAACTTTAAAAGCTTTTACATATTCATTAACCGCTAAAAATCATTTCTCTTAACAAATACCAATCTTTTCAAGAAGCTTTTAAAAACAACGAATTGAAG
>NZ_CAJKVK010000122.1 GCF_905203285.1 uncultured Succinatimonas sp. | reverse complement strand
ATTTTTTATAAAATCAATTGAATTATTATGCTATACTTCATGCCGAAAATACGTATAAAATAATTATGTTTTATACCTGTGTAATTTTGGCATTAATTCTTTGTCTTAAGATTGCTACTTAAGTTTGGATTAAGAATGAACCGTAATATTAAAGAAAATGATAACAATATAGAAAAAGACAATCGTTCTTATAATAAGTGGAATCAGGCTCGCCGCCTTGAATTTATTGACTTTCGTTTAAGCTGTGACGGAAAAATAAATCGCAAGGATTTGGTTGACTTCTTTTCTATTTCCGTACCTCAGGCATCATTGGATTTATCCAAATACCAGGAAATGGTTGAGAACTCCGAGCCTCCAAGAGCAAATCTTAAATACGACAGACATTCTAAAGTCTATGTAAGAACAGATGATTTCAAACCGATTTTTCCGAATGTTTGTTCACCGCAATCTTATTTAAACGATCTTTTAAATTACGCTCAAGGCGATTTAAATCAAAGCCGTAATTTTTTCGGTTTTGTCCCTAATGTCGCATTAGCTACTTTTTGTCCTCCGCAGCGTAATATTAATTCCGAAGTTTTATTTAATATAGTTAACGCGATCAGAACTCATAAGGCGGTTCATATTGCCTATCGTTCATTAAAGACCGTTAATCCGACAGATCATTTAGTTGCTCCTCACGGTCTTGCCTTTGACGGCCTGCGCTGGCATGTTCGCGCTTATTGTTATGATCATCACGGCTTCCGTGATTACGTTTTATCCCGTATCGTTCATTGCGCAGTTCCTGAGATTTTAGCTCCGGATGATCGTTTCCCGGATCCTGTAGGCAACGGTTTTAGGGAAGTAGGTACTTCTGCTGAAGATGACAAAGAATGGAATGAATTTATTGATTTGATATTAAAAGCAAATCCTGAGCTTCCTGAATCTGCCCGTCGTGTGGTCGAGTTCGATTACGGAATGGAAGAAAACGGCACCGTTTGCTATCCGTGTCGCAGAGCTCTTTTATTTTATGTCTTGCAGTGGCTGCGTCTTACTAAAGCAGATGCTGCTTTACCTCCCGAGCAGAGATTAATCGTCCTTGACAATGAGTCGGAAGTATACAGACGATTGGCCGGCGGCAATTAAAATTCAGTTTTGTCAAAGAAGGTCTTCTGCAATATAAAGCGAAGGCCTTTTTTGTTAATTAAGATTCATTTTTTTTAGTTTTGTTTGGAAAAACACGAATTCCGCTAATAAAATTGCATCGCATTGTGTTTTTTAGGCAGAAAAATGAATAAGATGACCTTTGATAAAATAATTTATTTCTTTACTTTAGGAATGCTTACAGCATTCGGACCTATTTGCACAGATATTTATTTACCGGCACTTCCTGCCATTACCGCTGATTTTCATACTGACGCTTCCACAATTCAGTTATCTTTAACTTCCTGCTTTTTAGGCCTGGCTTTAGGTCAGATTTTTGTCGGTCCTTTATCTGATACTTTTGGCCGCAAGATTCCTTTGCTTATTTCTTTAGTAGTATTTGTTATTACATCAGCTTTATGTGCTTCTGCAAATGATGTAATGACAATGGTGGTGCTTCGTTTCTTTCAAGGGTTTTCAGGTGCCGGAGGTGTAGTTCTGTCTCGTTCCATGGCCTGCGATTTGTTTTCAGGAACGGAACTTACCAAATTTATGGCTCTTATTATGACGGTGAATTCTTTGGCTCCTATTTTCGGACCTATTGTGGGAAGTGCCGTTATAGTATTTTTCTCGTGGCGCGGGATCTTCGGTGCTTTAGTAATTGTCGGGATTATTCTGGTTTTACTGTCGGTATTTAAAATCCCGGATACTTTACCAAAGGACAAAAGAGAGCCTAAAGTTGTTAAATCTATTACCGGAATGCTCAAAGAGCTGCTCAATTTACGCTTTTTGCTTATCACTCTGTCAATGGCGTTTATCATGGGCGGTTTTTTCTCTTACTTGGCCGCTTCTCCTTTTGTGGTACAGAATATCTATGGTTTTTCAGCTGTCGGTTACTCTGTAATTTTTGCCGTTAATGCCGTAGCAATCACTTTGGCAGCACAGCTTGCAGGCAGATTATCAACCCGTATCTGTGATGCAAGAGTGGTTCTTTTGTCTCTTGCCGTAATGCTTGTTTCAAGTTTGGCAATGCTTTTTATCGCTTTTATAAAGCCTCAGTCCCCGCTTCCTGCTTTAATTGCAATTTTATTTTATGTGGCAATGATAGGATCTTCACAGACGGCAGGCTTCGGTCTTGCTATGGGATCCAGAAAGGGTGGAGCCGGTGCGGCATCCGGAATTTTCGGTGTATTGATTTTTATCTTTGGGGCTTTATTTTCTCCCCTCGTCGGAATTATGGGAGAAATGTCCATGATTCCGCTTGCGTTTAATATGTTTTTTGCTGTAGTGTTTTCATATGTTTTGTTCATGTTCGGACTAAAAAAGAAAAGGCCGCTTAGAAAATAAGGTTCTATATGTTGTTTAAAGGTTTGGTTTTTGCATCATGTTTTGCGCTGTCGCTGTCAGTACCGGCATCTGCGTTTGGCAGTTCATTTTCTCCTGAACAGAAGCAGGAAATTGAAACTATTATTCATGATTATTTAATGAATAATCCTCAAGTTTTGGTTGAAGTTGCGCAAACCTTGGATCGCCAGCAAAAAGAAGCAGCTAAAAAACAATTTGATTCGGTCGTTGAGTCTATTGTTGCCAATAGGGATTTACCAAGACGCGGCGGCGGTGAAAATCCGAAGCATTATTTAATTGATTTCTTTGATTACAATTGCGGATATTGCAAGAAAATAAGACCGCTTACCGAGCGCCTTGCAAAAGAGCATCCGGATCTTCAGGTTATCTATGTGGAATTTCCTATTCTGTCTGCCACCAGTATTCAGGCTGCAACTATTGCTGCGGCATTATATGTAAAAGATAAAGAAAAGTATTTTGCATATCACGATAAATTAATGGCTGAAACCAAGAAGATAGATTCACTTGATTATATTAAAGCGGTCGTTAAGGAAGTTGGAGCCGATTTTGATGAGTTGTCGGCATTGGCAAAAGAGCAAAACGTCGGAATGGTTCTTGGGCAAAATATAAGTTTAGGTAAAACTTTGGCTATTACTGGTGTTCCGTATATGATTCTTGACGGTCAAGAAATTCGCGGTGCCATTAACAGTTATGAAGCTTTGGAAAGTATGCTGAATAAATAAATGTGGTTATACATAGTTATTGCCGTTCCTGTGCTTTTTGTTATAGGAACGGTTTACAGTGCCTTAAAAGAGCAAAAAAAACTTGAGCAGGGGGAATTAAAGCGCGTTTTGGAAAAACGTGCTTTGGAAAAGCATAATTTGCTTAAAAAATATAAAGGCAAATCTGTTATTAAAGATAATTGGGATGATGACGATAAGTGGTAAGTGCTGTTATTAGAATAGCTTTTTTCATGTAAAGAAAATTTAAATTGTGTTTTTGTACATAATCTCTTCTTGTAAATAGTGCTGAAATTTAAAAATTTTGAAAAATAATTTTTATTGTTTTGTAAACGTTTGCGTAAAGAACTAAAATGTTTAATTGTAAACTTTTAGTTTTTTAGAGACTATTCCTTTAATAAATTAAGTTTATGTAAGCGTAATCTCCCGTGAAAGCGTAATTAATCAGCGCTTGACTGTTTTTATAAAAAATTATGCATAGATCACGGTATTGAATAAAAGTAACGCTTTTTTACTGATTTAATTTTAATATATATCCGTGCTCGTGCACGTCAACACGATTTGATGCGATATCCTTGCCTGTTGGGCAGGTAAATTAAGTCATCAGATATTGTTTTACTGACTTTGACAGTATGCAGTGATACTCGTATTGAATAGTGCTGCCAAATTGTCAGGTTACTTTTTAGAAATATCAATTTGATAGGATTGCCGCTTTTAGAGCGCAGTCCAAACGGCAGAGGTCACAGAAAGTCGCTTTTATGAAATATTTATTAGGAATAGATCTTGGAACATCAGGGACAAAAACCGTTCTATTTGATGAAATGGGAAAATCCGTGGCCTCAAAAACCATTGAATATCCTTTATATCAACCGAAAAACGGTTGGGCCGAGCAAGATCCTGATGATTGGTATAACGCTGCAGTTAATACCGTAAAGGCGGTTATAGAAGAAAGTCGGGTAAATCCTGCAGATATTAAAGCCTTGTCTATTGCCGGTCAAATGCACGGACTTGTCATGATTGACGCTCACGGCAAAGTTCTGCGTAACGCCATATTATGGTGTGACTCAAGAACCGGAGAAGAGTGTGATGAAATCACTAATGCCGTGGGAAAGAATTGTCTTATTGAGATTAATGCCAATCCGGCGCTTACAGGATTTACCGCACCTAAGATTTTGTGGGTCAGAAAGCATGAAAAAGAAATTTATGATAAATGTTCATGCATATTGCTGCCTAAGGATTATGTTCGTTTTAAGTTAACCGGTAAAAAAGCAATTGAGATTTCTGATGCATCAGGTACAAACCTTATCGACATCAAAAAGAGAGAATGGTCTTTAGAGATATTAAATGCTTTAAATATTGATCCTTCATTAATGCCGGAGATTATTGAATCATCTGCTGTTGCAGGAACAATCACTAAAGAAGCTGCCGCACTTACAGGGCTTCTTGAAGGTACTATAGTGGCAGGCGGTGCCGGTGATAATGCT
>NZ_CAJKVK010000121.1 GCF_905203285.1 uncultured Succinatimonas sp. | reverse complement strand
ACAAAATCTTAAATGAATTCTCTTATGAAAGCGTAGTAAGTTTTAAAGAATACGCCTTTCGTGACGTTTATAAGGTGATGCTGCAGCTACTTGGCTATAACACTTATACTGAGTATCAAACGGCGCTTGGCAGAAGCGACTTATGCTTTGAGGATGACGAACATTTATACATCTGTGAATTTAAGGTTATAAGCAGTAACGATAATGTTCAAGAAATGCTTGAGGAAGCCAAAGAACAAATCAGGGAAAAGAGATACGGTTTAAGAATCACCGATAAAGAAGTAGTCACGCTTGCCGTTGTCATCGTCAATGACAATAAGGACAGAAAGCATCAGCCTATGCGTGAAGTTGCGGCGATAGCTGAGGTTTAGCTTGAATTCTGATTTTTTAATATTTTTTAAGCATAAATTTAAAAACTCAATATTCGTTTTTTAACTTTTTGTAGCAAGTCTTAAAGTTTTTCACTATCATGAAAAAGTTACAAAGAAGAGCTTAAAAAATGATTTTAAAATTTTCAAAAATGCATGGCCTCGGGAATGACTTTATGGTTGTAGACGGGGTTACTCAAAAAATTTTCTTTAGTCCTGAATTAATAAAGCGTTTGTCGGACAGACATTTCGGTGTAGGTTTTGATCAACTGCTTTTGGTAGAACCTCCATACGATCCTGAAGTAGATTTTCATTACAGAATCTTTAATGCTGACGGATCCGAAGTTCAAATGTGCGGAAACGGCGCCCGCTGTTTTGTGCGTTTTGTTGTGGATCATGGGTTAACCAATAAGCGTGATATCAAGGTCAGCACGGTCTCGGGAGTTTTACGTCTTAAATTAAATAATGATGATTCGGTTACCGTCAATATGGGTGTACCGCAGCTTGAGCCTGAAAAACTACCGTTTAAAGCGGATGTTCAAAGCGAATTTTACGAGTTATGCGTAAAAGGTTTTGATAACGTGAAAATCGGTGCGGTATCAATGGGCAATCCTCATGCCGTAATTAATGTTAAGGACGTTAAGACGGCTCCCGTTCATGAACTTGGAGCTTTAGTTGAAAGACATGAACGCTTCCCTGAAAGAGTTAATGTCGGTTTTTCGCAAAAAGTAAACGAGCATGAGATTAATTTACGCGTATTCGAGCGCGGTTGTGGAGAAACATTGGCTTGCGGTACCGGAGCATGCGCAGCGGTTGTTGCCGGTATCGTTCAGCAGCGGTTGGTTTCTCCGGTGAAGGTCAATTTGCCTGGCGGCAGTCTTAATATTTCATGGGAAGGAAAAAATTCTCCCGTAATGATGTCAGGACCTGCCGTATTGGTTTATGAAGGACAAATTGTTATCTGATGGATGAGCTTGAAAGGGACGCTGATTCCTTTATTGCGTATTTGTCAAATGAAAAGCGCTCCGGACCTAATACCGTAGCCTCTTATGACAGGGTGCTGCGTAAAGTTCTTGTCTCTTTAAAATACAACTTCCCTATGCTTAAAAGCTGGTCGGAAGTCGGTGAAAAAGAGATGCGCTTTTTGTTAAAAGAATTTAATTTCAGCTATGACGCTGAGCGTTTGTCTTCTGTGTCTGTAGCGCATGATATTTATGCTTTAAGTTCTTTTTTTAAATTTTTGATTAAAAAAAAGAAATTATCATCAAATCCCTGCTCTTTGATTCAAGCTCCCAAAGTAAGAAAGCCTTTGCCTAAAGTTTTGTCGTCTAATGAAATTGATAAGCTTTTTACCAGTGAACCCTCATCACCAAAGGAAATAAGAGACAGGGCTATTGCTGAATTACTTTTTTCTTCAGGCCTTCGCGTGGGGGAATTAGTTGCTTTAAATTTAGGCGATTTAGATGAAACGGCTCAGGAGGTCAGGGTTTTCGGAAAAGGCGGAAAAGAACGCTCTGTTCCGGTAGGTTCCCAGGCTTTAAATTGGATTCGGACTTATTTGAAAGTAAGAGACACTTTTAATCCGGAAGACACGGCGTTGTTTTTAAATCGTTTCGGCAGACGAATGACAACCAGAGCCGTTCAGCAGAATTTAGATAAGCTTGCTTTTAAATCAGGTCTTAGCATTAAAATCTCCCCGCATAAATTGCGTCACTCTTTTGCCACCGAGCTTTTAGGCAACGGCGCTGATTTGCGTATGGTGCAGGAAATGCTTGGTCACTCAAGTCTTGCGGCTACCCAAGTTTATACGCATATAAATTTTGCTAAACTGCATGAAATATTCAATAAAGCCCATCCTCGCGCCAAACTTCATAAGGAGGAGTCATGAAATTTTTTAAAAAGTTTGATGTAACTAAAGTTAAGGCTCTTTCTTTTGATCTTGATGATACTTTGTATGACAATCATCCTGTTATCAAGCGTGCCGAGGAGATTTTTGCCGTTTATTTGCAAAACCGCTACCATTTGCCGCCAAGTTTCGGCACTGATTCTTTCTGGTCTGCCATGAAGCTTGCGGAGGGGCTTAGACATCCTGAGTTTAAAGAGGACGTTACCAAGCTTAGGGTTCATACTCTATATGAGGGATTTAAGGCGTTAAATCGCCCTTTGCCGCAAGGCATGAAAGAGGCGGAGGAATTGGTGGCTTATTTTGTGTCTATACGCTCTAAAGCTAAAGTTCCCGATTCTTCTTTTAAGCTGTTATCACAGCTGCGTGAGCATTATCCGGTTGCCGCACTGTCAAACGGTAACTCGGATCTTAAAGTTTCCGGGCTTTTTAATTCATTTGATTATAATTTAAGACCGAGTTTTTCAGGTTTTAAAGCAAAGCCGCATGCCGATCTGTTTAATGCTTATGCATCCATGCTTAAGATAAAGCCTGAAAACATTCTGCATGTGGGGGATGAGCCTTATTCCGATGTTCACGGCGCCGTGTACGCCGGATGTCAATGCGCCTGGCTGTACCGTGGATTTGCAGGAGATTCACCCGGTTTTAATGAAATAAGAGTTTTGCCTCAAGTAGTACTTTCTAACCTTTGTGAACTTAAAGAATTACTTAATATCTCGACTTTCCGAGATAAAAAATTAAGATGAAGCCTTTCCGGCAAAGGCTTTTAAGCTCTTTAAAAACTGATATTGATTTTATCATTCACTTGATCATAAGTGATGCGGTCATTCGTAAACCGCAGGCAGAAGTCTCTGATAAAGTCGCTAATGGCGTTAAACCATGAGTTGATTTCATTTTCGACGATTGCTTTGACCGTGTCTATGCAGCCTTGTTTAATCGCACCGGCAGCTGCAAGTTTGTCGGGTAAAGAGAAAAAGCGTTGCAGTAAGGTTTGCAAAGCCACGGTAAAAGGTAAATCTTCAAGCGTGTCTTTAACGTTATTGAATATACTGCCCATGGTCGCAGGGTCGGATTCGGTCCTTCTTATCCACTCCATAGCGATGACTCTAATGATGCTTAAAGAGCTGAAGGCAATGGTAGAGTCGAAAGAGCGGCCTTGATTTTCTTTAGTAAGCTTAAGCAGATGCTTCATGCTCTTGAAGATTTGTTCAATGTTGAAACGTTTACCGTAGGTTTGAACGATTTCTTCATCACTTAGAGTTAAGTCAGTACTGAGAATAACCAAGAATTGTTTACGATTATTGTAATTGACGACATAAACGAGTTTGGCTTTGATTCCGGTTTTAAGCTTGACCTGAAGCGAGCCCAAGATATTGCTGTGACGGGAAGCGGATTTAATCTTTTTTCTCAGTTGATGCAGAGTATATTGTTTCTCTTGATAGGTATAAAAGCGCTTTTGAGAAAGCTTAACCATGCCGATGACATGAAGGTTGAGTTTTTTGACGGCGCTGATAAGAGGCACTTCGGTAAACCACGAGTCCATAAGGACATAAGAAGCGATAATTCCGGCATTCAAAGCTTCCTTTATCAGCTTGACTGCCAAGATTGTTTTCTTCTTTTGTGCTTCCTTGCGGCGTTCGGCACCGTGGGTTCTCTTATCGATGTCATTACGCTCCGGGCAAATGATTTTAGATGAAGAGACGACGGCATTGATTACGGGAACGCTGCTCAAGCCGTCAGTCCAAGCAAGCAGCAGATTGGTAAAGCCTTTAACCTGACGATGCGAGACATGGTCATAAGTTCTTGATAATAACTCGACCTTTTTGCTGCGCGGCCTTTCCATAATGGTGTCATCAAGGACAAAACATTTAGCACAAGTCATGGTCGGAGTGATTTTAAGTATCAGCTTCTGTGCAAGCAGCAGACACAGTTTGCGCCAATTCAGCTTGGGATTGGAAGTAATATCGTAAAAGACTTGGTCGGTGCAATTACATTGAGAATAGCCTTTGCGGGACTGCGTCTTTTGATGAATGCCCGAATAATTAAATACGGCGGTTAACAGCCCGTACATAACAATGAGAATGGGAACATCGCGCTTTTTATTGAAGCCGCAGGAATTTAACAATCTGCCGAAAGATAAATCTTTTAAGGCACCGCAAAAAGAGTTGTTGGAGAAAGAAGAAATATTGTTTATCATATATCAGCCGGTGGTTAACTGTATGTTTTTTAAGCAAATATATTATACCATTAACTTCCGGCTTTTATAAGATAAGCTATTGTTTTAGCAATAAAAAAACTCTTAAGATAACTCCTCTCCGATTGAAAATCCCGTTTCGTACAACAAAATTAAGCGATAAAATCAATATCGGTTTTTAAAGAGCTTAAAAGCCTTTGCCGGAAAGGCTTTGACTTAAATTTTTATCACG
>NZ_CAJKVK010000120.1 GCF_905203285.1 uncultured Succinatimonas sp. | reverse complement strand
GCAAAAAATGCGGCTCTTCCGATTTTGTTGTGCACGATGTTAACCGATGAAAAAATCGTGCTTAAGAATGTCCCCGATCTTAGAGACGTAAACACCAGTTTTAAGCTGCTTGAGATCTTAGGTAAAAAGTGTACCAAGATTGAAGAAGGCGTGTTTTCCGTAGAAGGCGCCGTTAGCTCAAACGTAGCTCCTTACGATTTAGTAAGAACCATGCGCGCCTCGATTATGGCTTTAGGTCCCTTGACCGCATTTTTAGGTGAGTCATCAGTTTCTTTGCCGGGCGGCTGCGCTATCGGTGCCCGCCCTGTGGATTTGCACATAAAGGGTCTGCAGGCGATGGGTGCTCAGATTGAACTTAATGAAGGTTACATTCACGCTGTAGCTCCTGCAGGCGGACGTTTGCGCGGCGCCAGAATTTTAATGGAAAAGGTTTCCGTAACCGGAACTGAAAACCTGATGATGGCAGCAGCGCTTGCTGACGGAACCACTGTTATTGAAAATGCCGCCCGCGAACCTGAAATCGTTGATTTGGCCGTATGTCTGCGCATGATGGGCGCTAAGGTGACAGGCGACGGCAGTGATAAGATCGTAATTGAAGGCGTAAAAAAACTTCATGGCGGTGAACACTCAATCGTAGCTGATCGTATTGAGGCGGGAACTTATCTTATTGCCGGTATGGCAACTCGCGGCCGCGTCATTTGCCGCAATACCAAGCCTGATGATTTAGATCCGGTTTTAGCTAAGCTGCGTCTTGCCGGCGCTTATGTAGAAATTGACGGCAACAGCATTTTGCTTGATATGACAAACCGCAGAATTAAGCCTGTTGATATTATTACCGCTCCTCATCCCGGTTTCCCGACCGATATGCAGGCTCAGTTTACCGTATTAAATGCTCTTGCCGAAGGCGAAAGCAAGGTTACTGAAACTATCTTTGAAAACCGCTTTATGCACATTCCTGAGTTAAACCGTATGGGAGCTCAGATTAAGATTGTAGGTAATACGGCATTTATTTCAGGACGTCCGATGCTAAAAGGGGCCCAAGTCATGGCGACCGATTTGCGCGCGTCTGCAAGCTTGGTAATTGCCGGATTGGTTGCTCAAGGAACTACCATAGTCGATCGCATTTATCATATGGATCGCGGCTATGAGCATATTGAACGCAAGATCCGCGGCTTAGGCGGTACTATTGAAAGAATCAAAGGCAATGTTTGATTTAGAAAAGCATAATACCTTTAAGATGAAAGTTAAGGCCAAAAACGGCCTTTTCATCAATACCGCTGAAGATTTAAACAAGGTAGATACCGATAAGTATCTGATTTTAGGATCAGGCTCTGATGTTTTGTTTGTTGATGATTATGAAGGCACTGTTCTTATTAACGCCATCAAATCTCTTGAAATAAAGCATGAAGGTAATTTTTATAAAGTAAGAGCTGGCGGCGGAATTCTTCTTGATTCTCTTATAAGTGAGCTTGTAGATAATGGCGCTTACGGACTTGAGAATTTGTCAGCCGTTCCCGGTACTGTCGGAGCGGCTCCTGTACAGAACGTCGGAGCTTACGGTGTGGAAGTAGGCGATTATATCGAGTCAGTGGAGTTTTTTGATTTACGCACTAAAGAATCCGGTAGACTTTTAAAGAAAGATTGCCTTTTTACGTATCGTCACTCAATTTTTAAAGAAGATATTGCCAAATCTTGGTTTATTACTTATGTAAATTTTTCTTTACCCGATACTTTTACGCCTAACTTTACGTATAAGGGAATTGAAGGAGAAGGTCTTTTTAGCGCTAAAGCGGTACGGGATAAGATTATTGCTTTGCGCAGCGCCAAGCTTCCTGATCCTAAATTTGTGGGTAATGCCGGCAGTTTCTTTAAAAATCCTATTGTTAATAAAGAGACCGTTGATGCGATTAAAGCTCAATATCAGGATGCTCCTGTCTATCCTTTTGAAAACGGTCTTTATAAATTAGCCGCAGGTTGGCTTATAGATAAAGCAGGTTGCCGCGGCATTACTAAGGATAACGCCGGGACATGGGAGCATCAGGCTTTGGTTCTGGTAAATCGCGGCGGAGCAAAGCCTAGTGAAATCATAGCGCTTGGTAAGTATATCTGTGCCAAGGTTAAAGAGAAGTTTGCGGTTGATTTATACCCTGAAGTAAGACTTATCGGTAAAGACGGGGAAGTTTTTTGGCAGGATCTGTAAAACTTTTAAAACTGGTTAAGCTCTTGTCGCTTGCTGAAAATCATTCTTTATCAAAAGAAGAATGCCTTAAGCATCTTTGCGTAACTGAAAATGAGTTTGAGTCTATTTGTTCTGATTTAAAATCGTTGGGACTTGGCGCTTGTGTAAGCGATGAAAAAATCAGTATCTTCCGTCCGTATGAACCTCTTGATGAGGATTTATTATTTAGAAAAAGCAAAGGAAAGGGACGAGTCTGCGTCCTTCCTGAAATCGACTCCACTAATTCCGAGATTTTAAGAAATATAGACTCTTATACTGACGGGGATGTTCTTCTTGCCGAAATTCAGACGGCAGGGCGAGGAAGACGCGGACGTAAATGGTCCTGCTCTCTTGGTTGTCAGGTTTTATTATCAAGTGCGGCATTTTTTGATCTGAGTCTTGAGTTAAGTGCACTACCTCTTGCGGTAGGGTTAAATGTTGCATGGGAACTTGAGAAGGCGGGATTTTCCGGAATAAAGGTAAAGTGGCCTAACGATCTGTATTTTGAGAACGCTAAAATTGCGGGTATTTTAATAGAAAGCATAGTGCGGCACGAAGACGTCGGTGCCGTCATCGGAATAGGCATGAATGTTTTTCCTTTTGAAGACAGTTCCTTAGATTTACAAAAAAGGAAAATTTTGTCGCTTTCTGACATAAATTCCCGTAAAGCGCAAAGAAATTTTGTGGCGTATACGCTTATAAGCGCTATTAGGCAGGCATGTTTTATTTATAGAGAAGAAGGTTTTGCTCCTTTTAGGGAAAAATGGTCGAGCTACGATTATTTATTTAATAAAAGAGTTTTGGTAAATGATGACGTTAATAAGATAAGCGGCATTTGCTCGGGAATTGATGATAACGGAGCTCTGCTTGTAAACGCAGACGGTACTATGCACTCCGTTAAAGCCGGACATGTTGAGTTTTTGTAAGATTATTTGCGTAAAAGAATACTTTCAATTTTATGCTCTGCGCCTTTTCTTAAAATTAAGTTGGCGCGATTGCGGCACGGCAGAATATTTTTTACCAGGTTGACATGATTTACCGCCTGCCAAATCATTTTGGCAAGACTAACCGCCTCCGATTCGGGCATGTGCGCATAACGGTGGAAATAGCAGGTCGGATCGTCAAAAGTGTTTTCCCTTAATTTTAAGAAACGGTCGACATACCATTTAATAAGATATTCTTCTTCGGCATCGACATAGATGGAAAAATCGATGAAATCGGAAATGAATACGCGGTTACGGATTTCAGGGTAGTCGGCGCCGTTTTGCAGGACGTTAACACCTTCAATTATAAGAATGTCGGGACGATCTACGATAGTAAACTTATCCGGCACGACATCGTAAGTAAGGTGCGAATAGACCGGGACTTTAAGATTGGGGATCCCGTCTTTTACCTGACATAAAAATTTCATCAAGCGCTTTACGTCATAAGAAACGGGAAAACCTTTCTGATTCATGATCCCGCGTCTTTCAAGTTCGGCGTTGGGGTACAAAAAACCGTCGGTGGTAATTAAAGAAACTTTAGGCTTGCTCGGCCAGGCCTTTAAAAGTTCATGCAAAAGTCTTGCAGTAGTAGTTTTGCCTACGGAAACCGAGCCTGAAATCGATACGATAAACGGTGCGCTTTCCATAGATTTGCCTAAAAACTGCTGAATTACAGTTGATCTATCGTGCCTTGAAATGTAATAAAGATAAATAAGCCTGGATAAAGGCAAATAGATATTACGCACGTCATCAAGGGAGATGCGGTCGTTAAAGGCAAGGCATCTTGAAATATCTTCTTCAGTTAATGTCAGACGGTCTGAAGAATGAGCAAAAGAAGCCCATTTTTGAGGTGAAAACTCAAAAAAAGGAGAAGATAAACTCGGATCTGACATTAAAAACTCCGCGCTTTAGTGTCCCAAAACGGCAAAAACCGGTACTTTAACGATATACCGAAGATTTCGGGCGCTATTTTAACATATCGGACAACAATGCTTTTACCAAAGGAAAATAACGAAGTACTTTTTTGGTATGGTACGGGAATTTTTCTATTCTCTATAAAGCTTTTAAGGCTTTTTTGCGAGAATTTTTAAAAAATTTAAAAAAAAGCTTGCAAAGGTTATTAAAACACCTTATCATGTGCACCGCTTCAGGAGATTTAACTCCAAATCTGAAGCGGTTGGTCCGGAGACGGGCTAGCATTGGAGGGGTTCCCGAGTGGCCAAAGGGAGCAGACTGTAAATCTGCCGGCTCTGCCTTCGAAGGTTCGAATCCTTCCCCCTCCACCATCCCACAAGTATCTCCGGTTTTATACTTCAAAAGATTTTGCGGGCATCGTATAATGGTTATTACCCAAGCCTTCCAAGCTTGTGATACGGGTTCGATTCCCGCTGCCCGCTCCAGCGTCTTCCATCTGTGAGCGTTTTTTCTATATCTGGTTCATAGGAATTTTAAAAAATGGCAAAGGAAAAGTATGTACGTTCTAAGCCCCACGTTAACGTAGGCACCATCGGTCACGTTG
>NZ_CAJKVK010000119.1 GCF_905203285.1 uncultured Succinatimonas sp. | reverse complement strand
GCTCTGCGGAGCTTCGGGGTAAAGAAATCGGAAAAGCCGAAGGCAGGGCTGAAGGTCTAACTGAAGGAATAGCAAAAGGAAGAACTGAGGGTAAAGCTGAAGGCAAGAAAATTCAGGCACTGGAAACGGCTAAAACCTTGCTTGAGATGGGATTATCCATACAGCAAATCATAAAAGCGACAGGTCTTTGCGAATCCGAAATTATGCAGCTTAAAAAATAAAAATTGAACTAACATAAACGGTTTTTTATGCCGCTATGCATAAGAAGCCGTTTTTACATATGCAACAAAGTATCAAGGACAAAAAAGTGTAAAGCAAAGATAAGGAAGAGAAGCTGCGCTATGAGGCGGCTGAGCGGGCTGAGATGGACTTCGTGTCGGCTATAAGCTCTGCGGAGCTTCGGGGTAAAGAAATCGGAAAAGCTGAAGGCAGGGCTGAAGGTCTAACTGAAGGAATTGAAAAAGGAAGAACTGAGGGTAAAGCTGAAGGCAGAGTTGAAGGTAAGAAGATTCAGGCACTGGAAACGACTAAAAAAATGCTGCAAGCTGATTTTGATATCCACCAGATAATAGAGCTTACAGGTCTTTCCGAATCCGAAATTTTGCAGTTTAAAAAAACATCCTTAAATATTCAAAAGATCAATAATTGATCTGTTCCTGCAACTGAAAAAACTGATAGGCAAACAATGTGTTTACCTTTATCATGAACAAACAAAATACCACGCAAGTGTTCTGTTCCATGGTTGTCTGAGTTTTTGCCGGAAAGGAAAAAGTCAACATGAAAAATAAAATCTTAGCCGTCAAAAAAATCTACAACTGCAAATGCCGGAAACATATGACGCTGAAGCGCAGCGCCTTAAGCGTTGCCGTATCTATGTTATGCTCCCTGCCCCTGCAGCAAAGCGAAGCCTCTACCCTCTACCTCATCAGCTATAAAGGTAAACAGATGTTTGAACTGCAAGTTTTAAATGCAGGCGAGAACATGCAAAAACTGCCGGATGCTTTTTCAGATGGGGAAGAAGATGAATTCAGTACCGCGCAGCGCAATCTTAAAGACGAGGAAATAAGCGGACTAATTATGGCAGGATCCTTGTGGGCAGAGATCTTGGGGCCCGGAACTGTAAACACCTCTCCTGTCAAAGTGCAGGTTCTGGGATTTGATGAAACATACGAAAACGCTTCAGCCACATCTTTGCCCAATTTGAATGTACAAAATGAGCCTGAAAACGTGGTTGGTCCGATTGGGCAATTTACCATGAACGAGCCTGCCCAACTGCCTGCATACGTATTTATCGGTGAGGGACTTGATTTTATCTATCCCACAACTTGGCATACCCTGCCTAACGGCAAAGGTTTTGATTATGCCGCCACAGTGTTCCATGAGTTCGGACATGCTCTGGGAATCGGCTTTATCGAGGACTATGAGCTTAACTTTAACAATTTTCTCTATGATTGTCGCGGCGTGCAATATTCCACAGGCAAAGAACTGGTTTCTCTTACTGATAGCGATATAAATAAGTCTAGAGAAGATATTTTTCTGGTAGGCGAAGGTGCACAATCAGGAGTGTATTTTAAAGGACCGCACGTAAGCGAGGTATTAGCAGGATCCGACCTTAAGGGCATTCCGGTTAACGGAGCAGAGTATTATGACGAGAATTGTGATCCGTTCTTTGAACTGTCGCACTTTGAGCTAGAACATTCCATGATGAGCCACCAGAACTATCGTAACTACACTTTCTTCATGGAAGCCGAGTTAGCGGCTTTGCAGGATCTCGGCTATACCATCGACTGTAAAAATTTCTACGGCAGATCGATTTATGCAAATAATCAAACCATCGTCAATACGCATGGCTTTTATGCACGAACAGCAGACGGAAGCGCCTATATTAATGGGCAGCCCAATACCGCGACTTTAGGTACCGGACTGCATGTTTACGGTAAAAACAATAAAATAACGCAGGCAGCCGATCTGTTAGCAGGAGGAACAGGTGGAGTCGGCATTCGCGTTGACGGTTCAGAAAACAAGATCACCATCGCCGATGAGGTACAGATAAGAGCAGACGGTCTTAACGGTACCGGTGTACTGTTTGCCTACGGCAGTGATCAGAAACTCAACGCCCAAGGCACAATTACAGCCCTAGGTGAAGGCGGTGTTGCTTTACGCTTTGATTTTGGCGGCAATCTGCTGGGAAACGAAACGGAATACCGTGGATCTTATATCTGGACCTCTTTTGATGAAAAAGATGTATTTAATTCTTATTGTTACTTTGATAAGTGTAGTGGTGAATGGTCACTTGCAGAGAAAGATAACAACGGGTTTGAGATCTCCAACTTCGGTGCCTTGATGGGTGAGGTGAATATCACCGGCACGGTTGCCGGCAGCGCAGCTGCCGTATATATCTCCGACAATGCCTTAGTGCAGGAAATTAATGTACTGCCGGGAGCTCAGATAGTAGGCAATATTATCTCTAACTGGGATCCTGACAATGAGTACATTACTGCATTTGTCAAAGATAATAAAGATTTTGATCTCACTACCGACTTGATCTTCGGTGCCGGAGATACTGATCGTAAATTTGCCATGACCTTGTACGGTTCAATTTATGGTCCTGAAAGTCTTGATATGAATCTTACCGACGGTGAACTGACCGTTTTAGGCACCACACAAACGTTAAGTCTGTCTAATAATGGAGAGCTGTCACTTTTAGGGAGCGATGCAAACGGTTATGCCCTGAAAACGCAGACCATAAGTTTAGGTGAGAACAGCGTGCTGCGACTTCCTTCTGCTGCGAATGTATCCGCAGAAAGTGCGCAACTTGACGGCACTCTTTCCATGCTTCTGCCGCGATCCTACTACTCAAACAACCAAGAAACAAAGACCTCTTTAAAAATAGAATATAACAATCAGTCAGAAGACGATTTTGACACCGTTAAGATCGATGCCCTATCACCGACCTTAAATATTACTAATCTAGGATCTAGTTCAAACGCCAATACCGGACAAACAGAGTACTTTGCATCAGGCAAGGTCTACCGCAACACTGATGCTTACGCCCGGTATGCCGACAGTGTAGCTGCTGCCTCAACAGGTTACGCTTTAGTTCGTCTTGCCGACAGCGCCGTTTCACCCTACGCCGATCTTATTTCAGCCTTGGATTTTTCTTCCATGTCAGGGAGCTCCATTCGCAAGGCGCTACACTCCGTCAGCGCTGAAAGCTACAGCGCAGCAGCACAGGCATCACTGCGTCTACTTAACGCTCAAGACCGAAAACTGTTTTATCGTCAATGGGCAGCTCCCGTTGAAGAAATTTATGGAACGCAACTTTACGGGGATGTGCTTTACAGCGCTTATGACTCTGACGGTGCTGCCTGGGAGAGCGACGGCTACAGTGCTGTAATCGGTGCGGATACTAAGTTAACAGGCGCATTGACGCTAGGCGTCAATCTTACCTTAAACTCACTTAACACCGATATTAAAGGCAATAATGGTGCCGAGGCAAAAGCACAAAGTGCGCTTTTAGGTCTTCGTGGTCTATATCGTCCTCATTCCGATGGATTTTACCTGCAGGGCAGCATCCGTGCCGGAATGCAGTACGGTGATATGGATCGCATAGTAAGCGTCAACGGCTATCGCGCCACAATGGATAGCGACTGGCTGTCTTTCATCGGTTCTGTGCAAGCTGCTGCAGGTTATGACCTCTTGTTTACTAACGACAATTCTACTTTGTGCACAGGTCCTTTTGCCGCAGCACACTATAGCCTAATTCGTACCCCTGATATTGACGAAAGCGGCAGCGCTGCCATAAACATAGACGGCACAACTTATGACAGTTTGCCGCTAGAGCTTGGCTGGCGCTTTAAACTGCAGCAGAAAAATACCTCAGGCAGCACTTTTATGCTCTTTGCCGATACCGCTTACTTCTACGACGTAACGGATGACAAAGATCATACTGCGGCCTCTTTTAGATATACCCCGGCACTGTCCTTTGACTCTGAACTTGAACGTGACGGACGCAGCGGAGTTTATCTTAACTCAGGTGCAGAGCTTGAACTTGCAAGCGGCTTTTCTGCAGGGCTTACCTGCGGGGCTGAAACCGGATCTGATCTTACCGGCTTTAATGTATCGGCTGACTTTAACTATCGCTTCTAATGGTAAAAAGAATATGTCAGTCAACGATGCAAAATTGATCCGCAAAAGATTTTGTAATTTCCTAAAAAGGATGGAAAAAACTTTCAATTCGCTAGACGAGTTATTGAGCGATTTAGAGGCGTGAAACCTATCGGCAAATGCAGCAGCATAATTATTTTGTCATGGCAAACGTTCACTGTAAAAATTTTTCTACGCAAAACAATGCTATAACACGTAATAGTCGGTAAGTTCTGCAGTCTGTGAATTAATCTCGTCAATCACTCGATACAGCTCTCCTTCGTAAAGCTCCGAGAGCATCCACGCCCCGGCTGCCTGACACCATCCGGCATATACTCGCGTTTTAAGCAGATCCGTAACGGTCGGAGGCATGAAGGATAAGAATCTGACAAAAACCAGTGCCGGTTCCTGTGCACAATAAATACGATATTTTCCTTCACCCTCATTAAGGCGCTTTTTCACTATGTACATAGCATGGCGATCTCTTATAAAGAGTCTGCGCTTTACCGTAAGATCGCAGGAATGTCGGGTAAGCTTCTGCACCGTGTTCTTTAATTCAATAGGAAAACACCAGGCTGCAATTTCTTTAAGATAAATACCGCCTGCCTCTCTTGCA
>NZ_CAJKVK010000118.1 GCF_905203285.1 uncultured Succinatimonas sp. | reverse complement strand
CGGAGCGTTAAAATGTATTGTAGTAATATATCTATACGAGAAGAGAGCGGCTATACAAAATATCAATAAATAGCCGGAATATCATGCGTAACTGCTATCACGAAATTAATGTGAGTGTTAATACCTAGGAGGAGTATAATAGACTGAGGAAAGTTAGATTTAAATGGCATCACGTATTCTATAGAGGATTTAACTTTCACAATGAATCTAAATATAAGAGGCAAGTATGAAAATAAAACTATCTACCCCCCCCTACAGGGTTTATAAATTATCCCCTTTAGCTTTAGCTCTATTCTGTTTTTCCGCCATATCCGCAGAATACTACGACTCAACCGTGCAAAATAATGTTTTAGGCGATCCTTCAGTACAAATCGGCTCGTCAGAACAGCGTTTGAGCATTGGCATTAATAACACATCTCCAAGCAAAAATATTAGCGTCAATACCAAAGCAAACGGCTCTATCAATGTTTTTGCCGCTACCCATGCGCTTCAAGTTGCATATCAAGGAACTAATGTTTCAGTAGGATCTGACAATACATCGGCATTGAATTTCAACGTTAGTTATGTCGACAAAAAAACAGATCCCGAAGCAGCAGTTATAACGGGCGTTAATGCATTATATGGGGCACATTTCAGCTTAAATGCTAAGAATATTACCATTGATGTAAACGGCGGTTCAGATGTGGAAGCTCGCGGTCTTTCAATCGGACAGGTTAAAGATGAATATGATACCGTATATGATACCGTTGCCACCATCGGATCGGCAAACACGGAAAATCTTACCATTAACGCCTACGGTAACAATATGTCCATGGGTGTTTTATCTTTAAGAGCTGATACCACTTTGCAGGCAAAGAACATTAGCATAAATACTAACGGCAGTTATGGTGTTTTGGTACAGAATAGCACTCAGGATGAAACGGCACCGGAGAGTACATCTAGACTGGTTATTAACGGTGACAATACTGTAATTAACGCTAAGAACGGTGCCGGTCTGATGGCTTTCTCTAACGGATATTTGGAAGTAAACGGCAATCTGACCGTAAACGCGGTAAACGCCATCGATGCTCGCGGCTATGCCACAGTTAATGTTAATAAAGATAAAAACGCTACTGTTGTTTTAAACGGTGATATTGCTTTTGAAACCCCGGGCCCTAAAGCTAACAGCGGTGACATTATCGATGCTTACGTCAACGTCAATTTAGTCGGAGAGGATTCTTCATGGACCGGAAGCGTTTATAAACTCTACACAACCGAGCAGGCAGACAAAGAAAATTTGACCAAGGTCGAGAATTTTAAGTTGTCTCTGTCCGACGGTGCGCAATGGAACGCTAAGTTAGTCGATAAATCACAAGCTCCGAAAGGCGGGGTAATGGAAGCGGCCGCGGTTAACAATTTGGAGCTTAATAACGGTATCATCAATGCTAATGAAGGTACTAATCAGCAGATCAAAATTGATAATTTAACCGGCAGCGGCGGTCAGATTAATTTATTGGCAACTACCGACGGCGAAAAACTTGATTCTGCCTCGGTGTCAATCGGATCGGCTACTGAAAATACCAAATTAATCGTTGCCGCGCGCGGCATTACCGCGGATGACGTGACTGATGCGGATAAAGTTATGAGCTCTTTAAACGACAAGGTTACGTTCATTGATTCCGATGCCGCGGCTAATAAGCAGAACGTGATAGCTCAAGGTGATGTGATAGGCGCTATCACGCAGGACGTCAATGCCGCAGGTGAGGTTTCAGCCGTCACGGTTGCCGAAAATACCAAACTTGCTTCATTTAAAGCCGTGAATGCCGCGGCTATCTCCGCATGGCGTGATGAGGTGGCGTATACCAATCAGCATTTAGATTTTCTGCGCGATACCGCAGATCACCCCTACGGAGTTTGGGCTCAGGTTTACGGCGGTAAGAGCACCTTTGATGACGCGGACTTGGATTTGAACTCCACTACCGTTCAGGTCGGCTTTGATACGGTATTTAGCGGTTGGGTAACCGGTGTCGCCGCTTCTTATATGGAAGGGGATGCCGATATGAAAAACGGCTCGGCTGACGTTGACGGCTATACTTTCGCGCTGTATACCGAGCGCCGCTTTGACAACGGTTTCTTTGTCAACGGTATTGCCCGTTACGGACGCTTGTCAACGGATGCGTCAGTGGAGAACATGACGGCCTCGTATGATAATGATGCCTTCAGCATCGGCGCCAACGGCGGCTATCGTTTTACCTTCGCCAAATACGGCTTTATCGAGCCGTCAATCGGTTTGCAGTATGCCTTTGTTAAAGGCGATGATTTCACTTCAAGCAACGGCGTTAAGGTCGAGCAGGACGATTACAACGCCTTAATCGGCGATATCGGAGCGAGGATCGGTTTCAATTTTGCCGACAATATGGGCAAGCTCTACGCTCGCGCTTACGTAAATCATGATTTTGACGGTGATTTGGACGGTAGGGCGTATAACGAAAAAGCCTCAGCCGCAATGGGATCCGATTTGGGCGGTACCTGGGTAACTTATGGTATCGGAACTCAGATGAACTTTACCGATAATTTTACGGTGTTTGCCAACTTTGATCGCGCCAGCGGCAATGAGGTTGATACCGACTACATGTTAAATGCCGGATTGCGTTATACCTTCTAATAGACATAACGTAATTAACATTACAAAAGAGCAGGGCGGTGAACTCTGCTCTTTTAGTTTACAGCTACATCAATTAATAGTTTATAGGGTCTTAATGGGTATAAATATAATCGAGTAGGGGAGATCTAATGATCTGCCCCTCTCACACCACCCACCGTGCAGTTCATGCAGTGGGCGGTTCCGAAAGATCGCAGTCAATGAAGCCTGTTTCATAAGCTTCCTTGACGCTTAGCCAACCCCAGTTCTTGATGACCTCTTTTGTTATTACATAATTCGCATACAACGCTTTAGCCCATGTCTTCATTGAGCTGTGCGCTATTGCGTAGCAGAGTTCATCTTTGTTCCGTTTGAGTTTCTTCAGCTCTTCGTATTTGGTTCTGTTCTTTTTCCACATCTTTAAATAGATTTGACGTATTCTACGGCGTATCCATTTGTCAATGTCATTCATAGAACAATTTGCTATCCCCATACGGTAGTAGCCTACCCATCCCTTTAGAAAGGTATTAAACCGCTCTTTGGTGCTTTCCTCTCCCCGGGGTAACCTCCTGTCGGTAAGAATGCGGATTTTATCCTTTAGCTTCTTACGCGACTTGTTGTGTACCACCGGTACCCATCTTGTCTCCAAGTCATCTTCGATTCTTTTAAAACCGAAACCGAGAAACTTGGTTTCCTGCGACAGCATCCCTATTGAGGTCTTTTCCTTGTTTATTTGTAGAAAAAGCTTCTTCTCAATATACTTAGATATACTTTCGTAGATGCGGTGGGCTGCTCTTTCACTCTTGGCGAAAATTACGCAATCGTCGGCATAGCGACAGAATTTAACCCCTCGTTCGTCCAGTACTTTATCCATCTCATTTAGGAGGATATTTGCCAGTATCGGCGACATAGGACCTCCCTGCGGAGTTCCCATCTTCGGTTTTGTCGATTTGCCGTTCTCGATGATTTTCGCTCTGAGGAATTTATGAATAAGAGATATCACTCTTCCGTCTTTGATGCTCTCAGATAGTACTTGCAGCAGTTTGCTGTGATTTACCGTATCGAAGAATTTTGCCAAGTCCAAATCAATGACCCATACGTATCCTTGCTCGGCGTATTCGCAAACTCTTCTTACAGCATCCCGCGCCCCTCTGTCAGGTCTGAATCCGAAGCTGTTGTCGGAAAAGTACGGCTCGTAGGCTTCACTCAGTACTTGAGCCAGTGCCTGCTGCACCGTCCTGTCTACCACGGTTGGTATCCCCAACGGCCTTTTGTCACCATTGTCTTTGGGAATGTACACCCTTTTGATCGGCTGCGGTCTATAAGTACCGCTCATGACGGCTTTAGAAAGTTGATGAGGATGCTCCCTGAACCATTGCTCAAGCTCACTTACGGGTATTCCGTCAAAGCCTGCCGCGCCTCGGTTCTTGATGACTTGCGTCATCGCCGCCCTCATGTTGTGATATTCGAGTACGCTTTCTAAAGTTACCATCAATCTTCCTTTTACTCACGTCCTTTATCTTCCGACATCTTGAGCTCCTGTCTGTCGGTTAAGCTTGATTGCGCATCTTACCTTTCTGCAGTCAGGTTTCCTGTGTTTTCCGCCAATTCTTTTCCTAATGTTCAATGTGGTCATATTTCTTCGCCAGTTGATGCTTATCTTTTCACACAGGTAAATGGCGGAAATGCTATTTCTTTACCCTATGCCCAAAACTTCGGTTGGGGTGGTGAACTAAACTTACGTTACACTTTTGAAAAGCTTTTTGTAGATCCTTTTAACGGAGGATACCCTAAAGAAAGAGCAGAAGCAGAAAAATCAAATAAGAAAATTCTCGACCACGTCAAAAGTATTACTCACAGATCTCTGCTTGATATACTAAGCATGCTTGATAAAGAATTCATAAAAAGTACAATTGACGATCCAAAATTTGCTGATTTATTTTATCCTAACTGCCAAGATCAAAAAATTGCCGATTTTTTAAAAGCCCTTTAACAGTAAAGAATGTCATCTCCCTAAATTAAAGCCCGAAATTCGGGCTTTTTTATTATTTGATTTATAAAGAAAAATATAAAAACATAAAATTTATTAATTTTTTTAGTTGACAGGCAAAAAAGAGTATTTATAATAGGGCACACTTTCTGGACTTGGGGTTATAGCTCAGTTGGGAGAGCGCTTGC
>NZ_CAJKVK010000117.1 GCF_905203285.1 uncultured Succinatimonas sp. | reverse complement strand
TAAAATAAAAGATAATGATCTATAGTAAATAATATTTATATTTCAATAGATTAACTTATTTTTAACAAAATAAATACTATATTATCTTAATTTTAAAGTTTAGGTTAATTTTGTGAATTTACTCACAAAAGGGATAGGGTGGGCGCATGAAAAAATTTATTGATTTTGCATTTGTGCGCAAAACTGCATCTATTGAGCAACCACTTTTAAAATAAAGTAGTTAGCTAGTGGATCTTTATTCGGTATTGTCTGTCAAAGTAAAAGAGTACCTAAATATCCTGCGGTATTTACACTTACACTGATTTCTCAGACTACACGGTACGACCTGCTTGTTTCTTTGAGTTTTCAAGAGACAGAGGACGAAGAGCTTTTCATTGAGGATCTTTGATGTATGGATCTATCAGATTGGGAATAAGCTTCGCTGCTTCCTGTAAGGCCTTAAGCGGCATTGCATCCTTAGCCTGAATAGACATGCCTTCCAACATGATATTAAACGTGTCGGCAAGGGATGCAAGTTTGGCATTCGGATAAAGTTCACCTTTATCTAATGACTTTTGAAGACGTCTGGCAAAGACATCCCTGGTTTGTTGACGAAGTTCTTTTACAACTGCTGCAATCCGCTCTTCTTTAGGCGCAATGTTTATTGCCGCTAAAACTACCATGCAACCGCTCGGGGTTTCAGGGTTTAAGAGGATCGCTGCCGCTTTATTAAAGAAATCTCTTAAAAGCGGTTTTAAAGGTGCGTCAGAATTTTCAAAAGCAGTTAAAAGAGGAGTCCAGTAGCGTTTCTCATAGAAAGTGATAGCCTCTAAAAAGAGCATTTCCTTGCTTTTAAAAGCTGCGTAAAAGCTTGGAGGATTGATCTCCATTGCTTTACACAGTATGGACACGGATGCCGGTTCATAGCCTAACTTCCAGAAAATGCGCAATGCAGTCATTAAGGCAGTATCTCGATCAAAGGAGCGCGGACGGCCCTTACCTTTGGCGGAGACGAGGGTAGTATTGTCACTCATAGTTTGTTATCTGCGGATGATCAAATTTTTTAATGTTTAATCTTTGCTAATTATTTTAACAGAAGTTATAAAAACGCTTGTTTTAATGTAGTGATCGTTATAAAATTAATTATGTAGCGATCATTACATATTAATTAAGGAGTTAAAAATGAATGACTGCAAATGTGATAACACCAAAATTGTTTCGGTTAAAGAGTACGACGCAGTAATTACGGCAGCTAAGTATTACGTTGACGGCTTAAAATCCGGAGACGCGGATCTTGTTGCTAAAGCTTTTCATAAGGACGCTGTGATGTACGGTCTCTCGAACGGCACAACCTTATTGGGAGGACCTATCAGCAATCTTTATGATTTTGTTCGGCAGAACGGCAATGCAGCTGACATCAAGACTCATATTGATGTTTTAGCCATTACTCCGACTACAGCAGTAGTACGTATTGATATGGAAAAAGATGCCATCGGTGCTGATTACAATGATTTTCTGACCTTTATCAAACTAGATGGTCGCTGGCAGGCAATCGCAAAGGTATTCCATCAGTTTAACTGCTAGTAAAACTTTTTAATCCGGGCCTCTAGCTTAAGAGGCTTTTTGATTTTGAAGAGAGTAATGATGAAAATATCCTTCTTTGAGCTTAAAAGCAAAAAAGAGTTTTTTATCTCAATTTTTAGCTGAATTATTTAAGCTTTTCATTATTTTGAGCCATATAAAGAGCCAGATATTTATTCGTCACGTAGGTGGCAACCGAGATGGCAAGCCACAATCCGATTTTTCCGTCCAAAAATCCTTTTTTTATAAAGTAAATGCGTATGAAACCGAATAGGGCTCTAAAAGGAATTGATAAGAGATTTACTTTTTTCCCTTTTTTGAATTTATTTTCGCCAAAAGCAAGCTCGTAAGTTTTTTGTTTGTCAAAGTATTGCTCAAGAGTACGATAGGAATAATGGATCATCGGCTCCTTTAAATAAATGATTTTTGCATTTTTAGGAACTTCAAGCTTTTCATGAACCAGCGCATCGTCATAATGGGTATAGGAGTTTTTATAAAGACGCAGCACATAGTCAGGATACCATCCGCAATGATTTATACGATGAGATAAAAGGTAAGTGGCACGCGGAATAGCGAAAATCTCATTGCCAGAAGCTTTACTCAGTTCGTTTTTTATAAGCTCGACAAGCTGCGGGGTTAAACGTTCATCCGCATCAAGATGCAAAATCCATTCACCGCCGGCATGTTTTTGTGCATCCTGCCTGCGCGGGCCGTAGCCTTGCCATTTGTCGAAAATAACAACTTTGGCATTAAGACTTTTTGCCACTTCTACAGTGTTATCGGTACTTTCGCCGTCTATAACGATAATTTCATCGGCCAGATCTGCTGTTGAGGCAATGCAGTCCTTTAAATTTTTTGCTTCATTGCGAGTAAGGATTATGATGCTTAATTTCATTTTAAAATGCTCCTTTCGCTATTATCGGGAAGCAAAGGCTCGATTTTTTCCAGAAGATGATAGAGCCAAGCTTGTGCGGTTAAAGAATAGGCCGCTTTCTTTTTATCTTTAAGGGTTACGCCTAACTTGTAGCGGATTTTATTTTCTTTTTGGGATGCAAAATCACTTAATGTGAAAACAACGGAGTCATCGTTTTGGCGCTCAAGACTTATTAAATAGCGGGCACCGGTTTGTGCCAATTCTGCTTTTAGAGTGGAGCTTAAAGGAAGAGTTGAGCTCAAGGAGCAGATAATTGGTACGTTTTCGTAAAGCTCAAGGCTAAAGAGTCCTGCAGTGACGTTATCGAAAATAGCGCATTTTTCGTTATTTAAAAGTTGGGCAATTCTAGATGCAAGATTAAAGTCATCTTCACAGATAAGATAATTCTTAACGATTTTTCTTAGAGTACAAAGCGCGGCATTTTCTTCTTCAACGGAAGCGTTGGTTTCGATTACTTTTAATTCCAAAAGCGGGTAGGCGGCACGGTAACCGATAACGATGCTTTGAGCAAAATGCTCTTTTTCGACAAGTTGTCCGAGCAATGATTCCGAGATGCCGAAAAGGAAAAGTCTTTTTACTTTAGTGAATTGGTGTTTGGCAAAGTGCTCTAAAAGATAAGGCTTGATACCGGTCTGGTACATACTCTTAAATTCTGACGGGACACCCGGAGTAAACATGCAGACGGCGTTATTTATTTTTAAATAAAAGCCGCAGGCCGTACCGTTTTGATTGTCAATCATAACGGATCCTTCGGGGAGCATGGCCTGTTTTATATTGGTTTTAGGCATAACGCGTCCGCGTTTTTGGTGCCACTCTTCAAGACGCTTATACCAATATTCGTTTAATACCTGTTTTACGCCTGCAGCGCGGGCGGCAGCTTCCGTGGTGTTGTCGTCGGAAGTGGGGCCTAAGCCGCCGTTCACCAACAGTAAATCGCAGTGCCGGCTTCTTTCTTTAAGCAGATTTTCTATATCGCTAAGATTATCTCCCACCGTATGGCGCAATGTCGGCTGTATGCCGAGACTTAACAGCTCCTGGCAAAGCCAGGATACGTTGGTGTCGGTTATAAATCCGGTTAAGACCTCGTCGCCGGTGGAAATAATTTCAACTTTCATAAAAACTCCTTGTTGCTTGTTAAGTTTAGCAAAAGTCACGAAGGATGAAGCAAAGAGCCTTATAATGAGAAAGATTTTTGAGAAAAATAATAATTGTTGTTTCGGGGTTGTTTATGCCGATAAATATTCCAAACGGCTTGCCGGCAGCTTCAGTATTGGCCGGCGAGCAAATATTCGTGATGACGGAAGAAAGGGCAACGCATCAGGACATTCGTCCGCTTACTTTACTTTTTTTAAATCTGATGCCCAAAAAAATTGCGACGGAAATTCAGTACATGCGTAAATTGTCGAATACGCCGCTGCAGGTAAATATTGATTTATTAAGAGTAGATAAGCATATTTCCAAAAACACTCCGCAGCCGCATCTTGATACCTTTTATAAAGATTTTGAGGAAATAGAAGGACGCAATTATGACGGCATGATTATCACCGGGGCTCCGCTTGATCAAATCGATTTTTCCGATGTGACTTATTGGGACAAATTGGAAAAGATCATCACGTGGTCAAAAGAGCATGTTACTTCGACCTTGTTTTCCTGCTGGGGCGTGGCTGCCGGTCTTAAAATTTTCTATGACCTGCCTTTAATTAACCGTAAAGAAAAATTATCGGGAGTTTTCCTGCATCATACCGCACAAAGCCTTAATCCTTTAATAAGGGGCTTTGACGATACCTTTTTAGCTCCGCATTCGCGTTTTATCGATTTTCCTTCGGATGTAATAAGAGCAAAGACCGATTTGGAGATCTTGGCTGATTCTGAAATTACCGGCATGTTTCTTGCCGCAACTCCCGACAGAAGACAGGTTTTCGTGACCGGGCACCCTGAGTATGACGCAACAACTTTATCCGATGAGTACCGGCGTGATTTGGCAGCGGGAAAAGATCCGAAACTGCCAGAAAATTATTTTCCGCATGACGATCCGACACAAATTCCTTCTTGTGTTTGGAGATCTCATGCGTCGCTGTTATTCGGTAATTGGCTCAATTATTACGTATATCAAATAACTCCGTATAAATGGTAAATTTTTGCTTAATTTTTTGTTAAATAACTTTATGCTTTTTTTGAAAAAAATCCATAAAAAAGCATAAAATAAGCACGCTTGTTTTTTTGATGTTTATAGGATTTTAGTGTGGATAAATTCAAAATCGAAGGCGGCAAGGCCTTAAACGGTGAAGTTACTATTTCAGGTGCAAAAAA
>NZ_CAJKVK010000116.1 GCF_905203285.1 uncultured Succinatimonas sp. | reverse complement strand
AACAAATAGTTAATCATATAAAAATTACACATATAATTTTAACTAAAATCGTTTTTGTAAAATTTCTTGATTGAATTGTTAAATTTTGCAATATAATAAAAAACATTAGAGGCAAAATTGGAAATTCAATCATGAAACGCATAGATTCTTGCGGATCTCTTATAGATCCGTCTACTCTTAATATTAATTCTTCACTTACAATATCCCGCAAAAATTTTAAATTAACCCCTTTGGCAATTGCTTGTTCTATATTATTAACATCTTTTGCGGCACAATCCCAAGACGTTCCTTCGAATGATCTAAACAACCTAACCGGGTCAGTAAAAATTAATTCTCAAACAATATTAGAAAATTTGAAAGAATCAAAACACAAAGATAAACCTGATTTAGTCGGATTTTTTAATGATGATTACTATTGGAGCGAAGATGAAAACAAATATGTTTTAGCTGAAAATTCGCGAATCAATTTTGAGGGAACAGAGAACTTAGTTAAACCTAATAATAACTTTTCTATTACATGGGCAGACCAGCAACCATCCTCACAAGAAGAAAAGTATAATGCCACTATTACAATAAAAGCAGATAATAAGAATTGGACATTACAATATGATTTTGCTAAAGATGGTATTAATCAAGACACGCAGAAACCATACTCAACACACACTACTGCATTATCATTCTTTGAAAACGCAATGATGACTGCGAACGACGAAAATAAAAGTAATAACATTGATTTAAAATACTTTAAGTTTGAGCCAACTGTAAATCTTATAACTAAAAATCATTTAGTCGGGGCTGCAAATAAAGGTGACGGAAGATCTTCACTTGGCATTTCACTCTCCAATAAAAAAAGAAATTTAACTTTTGATAAAGAAGTCAATTTCATCAGTGATTTTACTTTTTATGAGGAAGGAGAAAATCCTGATTATTCCAGCGGATCTTCTGGTGTTGAAAATTTAAGTGTAGCAGCCGGTATTTACAATGTGTTCGGAGCTGCAGAATACAATGCCACAGAAAAAGTAAAAGGATTCATTGATAATTATGGTGTTATAAATTTCAAACAACACGCAACTGTTAGCGTTACGCATACAAATCGCTCTGATTTATCAGGACTATCAGATCCCAGATATAACGAAGTTTTTGGTGTCTTTAATAACGAGGGAGGCACAACTGTTTTTGAAAACGGAGCCGATATTGTTGTTAAAGGTCATTACGATGATGGAATTGTTTCAGCGCTTGCTTCCGCATCGACTTTAGGGATTTTAGATCCATACAAACAAGGCAAGATTAAAGTAACTGCATCTAATGATAATAAGGTATCACGAATTTGGGGTGTTTCTATTGATGGAGAAAATAATACTATAACAACTCCATTTGATAGTTTTGGGGAGAATCGTTTACAAGATCAAAACATTCTTAGTCATGAACAAGTAACCCAAACATGGAATACCTACATTACAGATAAAACTAATATGCAAAACGGCAATTTACGTTTTGCGGCATTGTCTATGCATGGTTCCGACATTGAAATATCAGATAAGAATAAACAAGGATATTTTGATATACGAGGAGACCTGATGGCTGGAATGTTAAACGGTGAAGGGACACACTCAAATACATTTCATAATAAAGATAAAAAACCAGCAAATGAGTTTTGGAAAAATTCTGACTTAGCAAATACCGTACAGCATGCAGAAATAAACCTTACTTTGGAAAACAACCAATCAAAACTCTACGGTAATCTTTATGAAAGACACCGCTTTGGACAAAACGAATCCCTAAACTTAAAAGAAGAAACAGCTACAGATGTAACAAACCAATCTAACTCTACATGGAAAAAAGAGCAAATTAAAAAAGAAAAAAACTCTCTAGGAGGTAAAATTAATTTTACTCTAGCAAACGGCGCCACTTGGATGCCACAACAAAAATGGTATGGTTGGAATTATGATTTTGCCCATACAGACTTTTATTTAGCCTACAAGAATAAAAACCAAACAACTTTAAATAACACGGAAAATGTTTCTTATGAGCGCTTAGATTTAAGCGATCAATATAATCTGATGGTTTGGAATGAGAAATCTAAAACTTACGAAAGAGTCAACAAAACAACTGACAAAGAGAATAATAATGTAATCAATGATTATGATCTATTATCTCTTCAGCAAGATCAAGAAAAGTATTATTTCCCTGAAATAGATAAAACATCTTTTACAACCGTAAACAACGGAATTTATCACCTAACCTTAAATGATGGTGTTGTAGACACACGTTACATGCGCCAAGCTTTTAGCTTTAGTAATGTTGATGCCATAAACAACGGTGATTTTTCTTCTTCTACAATTGAAACAGGTATCAAAAAACTCCGTATTCAAGAGTTAGCTGGTACTGGTGGTACATTTAACATCTATGTTAAAGATTATGATAATCACGATTTGATTATCATTGATCAACTTGCATCAGAACAAGCAAAAGCTGACTCAACAATCAACTTCAAAATCTGGAACACCACCGATAAAGATTTTGATGAGACACTTGGAATTGTTGAAAACAATCCGGATACCTATATACAAATTGGACGTGTAGCTAAAGACCTTAAATACGACCCCAACATTGAACTAGGACCTAAGGACGGTGACATTCAAAGTGTTACTTACACAGTTAAAGCAGATGATGATAAGTTCACTTGGACACAAGAACAAAAACTTGAATATCATGAGCAAATGCAAAACTTGTTTATAACAAAAGCAGATATTCAAAAAGTCGCTCCTGACATCGTTGAAGGTGCCCGTTTATCTTCAAGTCTTGCATATAACTATGCAATTATGGATATCGATCGACTACAAAAACGCCGCGGCGAAGCTCGTCATATAAAAGACAGTGAAGACGGTGTTTGGGCTCGCTATCGTCACATCAATTCAGGTCTTACCGGCAATGATGATTCAGCCGATATGATTCAAATCGGTTATGACTACAAAGTACGTAATGACGAAAGCTATAACGTCTACAGCATAGCCGTTGACTATTTACGCGGACAATCTGATTTTGATGAATCAGGCGACAGCGATTTAAATCGCTACAGTATCGGTCTTTATGACACCTGGCTGCTTGATAACGGAGCTTATCTTGATTTAACCGCTAAAGTCGGCTGGTTTGATGCTGACATGGATGCAAGATTCAGACACGTTAACGGCTATTATGAAGTAAACGGTGACTACGACTTCTGGGGAGCAAGTGTCGGCGCTGAAATCGGACGTAAATTCTCCAATAAAGATCAGTGGTTCTTTGAGCCTCAGACTCAGCTTACCTACACCTATATCGGAAGTTATGATTTCAATACTGACCGTGGGGTAAAAGTTGAATCTGACAACGTTGACAGCTTAATCATGCGTTGGGGTCTGCGTGTCGGTAAAGATTTCGGAAATTCAGCAGAAGAAGGGCTCTATTCCATCTATCTTATGGGCGATATTCTGCATGACTTCTTAGGAGATCAGGAACTTACCATAACAGGTCTTCGCACCGGCAACACCGCTGTTGCCGACTTTGACGGTGAACGCACCTGGTATGATGTAGGCGTCGGTTTCTCATGCACCTTAAGTGAAAATTCATATATGTTCATTAATTATGAAAGATCATTAGGTCATGACATCGACAACACTTGGGAAGTAAGTGCCGGTGCCAGCATGGAATTCTAATTATTCACGACTCTAAGATAAAAGCCTGTCATTTTTCGGTGACAGGCTTTTTATTGCTTGCAAAAAAGCGAAAAGATAATCCCTATTTCTCTTAATTAATCTCAAAATGATTCTTGATTTTGATTATATTATCAACAATATAATCATCCATTTTTTCATTGTCAGTTCTGATTAAATACTCATGCAATTTCTTTATAGCCTGATATCCTTGGGTTTTTGAATCCTGACAAATCACAAAATCAATAATTCCGCCCTTTACCAATTCACGCGTAGTGTAAATTTCATCACAGGCAATGACAAAACGATGGTGATCTCTATCGGCAATAACCGCGGCACCAAGTCCTGCAACACCTGATCCAGTAGCCATATAAACACAGTTGATCTCAGGATGCTGCTGAAAAGCTTTCATTGTCTCCTGCTGCGTGATGATATCGTTATCCATACCTTCAATCACAGTCTCAATCTGATATTTAACGCAGTCACGATTAAGCTCGGAGATAAAACCGTCAACTCTGATTTGATGCCCGTTATGCACTTTAGGTCCGGTTACTATCAAAATCTTCAAATATGCGTCACGCATGCACTTATTTAACATGGCTGCCGCAACCTGACCTGATTTAAAGTAATTAGGCCCTACAAAACAAATTCTTTCGCTGTTGGGAATATCATTATTAATAAGCAGGACAGGTAAATTGCGATCATGAAGTTCTTTTATCTTATTTAAGATAATTTCATGTTCAACGGTACACAGAGCAAAAGCCTTGCAACCATGCGCTTCAAGATTTTCAATTGCTTTTAAATGCTTTTGCGGATCCCAGCCTTCTTCTTCCACTAAATAAATATCAAGACCTAAATCTTTATATTCATTTCGAGCCTGTTTAATGCCGCGTTTTATATCATCAAAAAAAGGAGAATTGACGCTTGGAAGCAAAATACCGATGCAATTGATATTCTTCTGACTTGATAATGCGCGTCCTGCACGATTTGGAATATAGCCTAAATCTTTAGCCAACTGTTTAATTCTGATGGCTGTAGCTTTGCTTACTTCATTTTTATCGTTTAAAGCACGAGACACCGTACCTACTGAGACTCCGCAGGCTTTTGCCAAATCTTTTAACGCAACCGTCATAAATAAATCCTTAGAAAAAAACGCATATCGCAAACGTTTTCGTCAGTATAAATATATAACAACT
>NZ_CAJKVK010000115.1 GCF_905203285.1 uncultured Succinatimonas sp. | reverse complement strand
TTTATTAAATTAATCAAAACACATATAATTTTTATCTTTATAAAATCCGATTAGACATTTAAACAAATTTATTATGATTTTTAAATTTTTGTGACGCACTACAAAAAATTAAACATGCTGAAAGTCGCATAAATAAGGGATTTGAATGGACATCAATATATATTTTTATAAAATTATTGTGTTTGGTTTCTACCGTCTTGCGGTAATAACTAAATTATTGAGGCGCAATCTCAAAAGTATTTAAAATGCGCCGAGATGATTGCTTTATCGTTAAAGATGAAGCAATTAAATTGCACATGCCAACTGCAAACAATAAAAGGAGCCTACTTTGCTTCAGATTCGTTTACACGGCCGTGGCGGCCAGGGCGTTGTGACAGCCGCTGAAATGTTGTCACTTTCCGCCTTTTTAGAGGGACACTACGCACAAGCTTTCCCAAGCTTCGGTAGTGAGCGTACCGGTGCTCCGGTTGTTGCCTATGCTCGTATTGACGATAAAGACATTCGTACCCACGAGCCTATTTTAAAACCTAACGCCGTTGTCGTTCAGGATCGTACCTTATTAGGTGCCGTAGATGTTTTCTCCGGTATTGATCCTAACGGTTACGCCATCATTAATTCAGCAGATCCTGCTGAAGTCATCGTTCCGGATTTGGTAAAGCTTTTGCCGAAGGGACATGTTTTGACCGTTCCTGCAACTGACTTTGCAATGCAGAAGATTGGTCGTCCGCTCCCGGGCGCTCCGATGCTTGCAGCTCTTGCAGCAGCAACCGGCGTATTCAAACTTGAAAGCGTACAGAAGTCTTTCCAGACCAGATATCCCGGCAAGGTCGGTGATGCCAACGCTGAAACCGCAGCTTTAGCTTATAACTATATTATTAACTTAAAGAATGGAGGCGCCAATGCTTAAGCAGATTGAAGGCTCTCTTGGTATTGCCGAGGCTGTTGCCCTTTGCCGTCCCGGTGCCGTTTGCGCTTACCCTATTTCTCCGCAGACTCACATTGTAGAAAACGTAGGTAAACTCGTAAAACAAGGTACTTTAAAAGACTGCGAGTTTATTAACGTAGAATCAGAATTTGCCGCAATTTCAGTATCAATCGGTGCCTCTGCAGGCGGCGTCAGAACTTATACTGCAACTGCTTCACAGGGCTTACTCTACATGACTGAAGGCGTTTACAACGCTTCTGGCTTGGGTTTGCCTATCGTTATGACCGTAGCTTCCCGTGCTATCGGCGCTCCGATTAACATTTGGAACGACCACTCCGACTCACTATCTCAGCGTGACTCAGGCTGGCTCCAGTTGTTCTGCGAATCAAACCAGGACGCTCTTGATACCCACATTATGGCTTTCAAGATTGCCGAAACTGTAGGTTTGCCGATTATGGTCTGCATGGACGGCTTCGTTCTTACCCACGCATTCGAGCGTTTGGATGTTCCTTCACAGGAAATGATCGATTCCTTCCTGCCTCCTTATGAGCCTAAAGAATACCTTGATCCTAAAGAACCTATCTCCATGGGTGCTATGGTTGGTCCTGAGGCATTCACCGAAGTTCGTCTCCTCCAGCAGCGCAAGATGGTAAAAGCTCTTCAGGTAATTGAAGACGTTACTAAAGAATACCGCGCTTTAACCGGTCGTAACTCAGGCGGTTTGCTTGACTGCTACAATTGCGAAAATGCTGACATTAAGCTCGTTATTTTAGGTTCTTCAGTCGGTACCGCAAAAGACGCTGTTGATGAGCTTAAGAAGAAAGGCATCAATGTCGGTATCATCTCCTTGAAGTCTTACCGTCCGTTCCCGTACGAAGCAATGCGTGCTGCTATCGGCGACACCAAGAAAGTCGTATGTCTTGAAAGAGCATTCTCTTTCGGCGCCCGCGGCATTATCTGCCCTGAAGTCAAGCGTGCCGTTGAAGGTCTCGATACTAAGGTTTGCACCGCAATCGCCGGTTTAGGCGGCCGCGCAATCTTGGCAAGCACCATCAACAATATCGTTGACTATGCTTTAAACGATAAGTTTACCGAAGAAGTAACCTGGGTAGATGTTGATAATAAAGTTCTCAACAACTACTTACAGAGTGCAGAAGGCGTTACTTTCCCGGAAGGCCCGATTGCGGACAGTGCCTTGAAAGATTCGCTCCGTAACGTTCGTGCCTAAGGAGTAAGCAATGTTAGATTCAATTAAATTCTATCAAACCGGTTCCAACACCATCGGCAACCGTCTGCTCAACCCGTCAATGCGCGCTGAACAGGCTGCAGTTGACCGTCCTAATACCTTGATTTCCGGTCACCGTGCCTGCCAGGGCTGCGGCGAAGCTTTAGGTGCCCGCTATGCCATTGACGCAGCAATGCGTGCAACCGGAGGTCAGTTAATCGTTGCAAACGCAACCGGCTGCCTTGAAGTATTCTCAACCCCGTATCCTGAATCAGCATGGAGACTTCCTTGGATCCATTCACTGTTCGGTAACCCTGCTGCCGTTGCTAGCGGTATCGCAGCTGCTGCTAAAGTTCGTGCAGCAAAACACGGCAACGGCGTTGTTCCGCGCGTAATCGCACAAGGCGGTGACGGCGGTACCACCGATATCGGCTTTGCCACTTTATCAGGTATGTTCGAACGTAACGACGATGTTTTATACATCTGTTATGACAACCAGGCATACATGAATACCGGTGTACAGCGTTCATCTGCAACTCCTCCTGCTGCCCGTACCGCAACCACTCAGCTTGTCGGTGAGCACCCTGGTGCCGATTTCGGTAAAGGCAAGAACGTTCCTCTTATCGCAATGGCTCACGGTATTCCTTACGTTGCAACTGCTTGCGTTGCCGATCTTAAGGATCTTGAATACAAAGTCGCTAAGGCAATGTCATTCCACGGCGCACGTTATATCCAGATCTTAGTACCGTGCCCGTTAGGCTGGGGATGCGCTTCATCTTCAACCGTTACCGTTGCTCGCTTAGCTTGCGAGACCGGCTTCTATCCTATTTTCGAAGCTGAATACGGTAAAGTAACTTCTGTACGTAAGATCCGTCAGAAGCAGCCTGTCATCAACTTCTTGAAACTCCAGCGTCGTTACGCCCACCTGACCGGCAAGAAAGGCGATCCTAAAGTTCTTGCTGAAATTCAGGCAATGTGCGACGAAAACATCAAACAGTACGGACTTATCGGTGATTCAGTTCCTGAGACTGTTCCTACTGCAATTCACGCTTTCGAGCGTAAAGAGAACATGATCTAAGAGGAGCAAGAAGCATTATGATGATTAAACCTTTTGCAACTACCCTTGATCCGGCAACCTCTTTAGAGAATCATACCGGTTCATGGAGAACCTTGCGCCCTGTTAACGTGTTCAAGCTTCCGCCTTGCAACAAGCAGTGCCCTGCAGGCGAAAACATTCAGCAGTGGCTTTACTACGCAGCTGAAGGTGATTATGAGCACGCATGGCGCATTCTTACCGAAGATAACCCTATGCCTGCCTGCATGGGACGTGTCTGCTACCACACCTGCGAAGGCAAGTGCAACCGTGGTTTCCTCGATGAATCCGTCGGTATCAACTCAGTAGAGCGCTTCCTTGGCGACTATGCTATTGAGCACAAGCTTTCTTTCAAGAAGCCTGTTCGCGAAACCGGTAAAAAAGTTCTGATTATCGGTGCAGGTCCTGCCGGTTTATCAGCAGCCTATCACCTTCGCCGTTTCGGTCACAGCGTACATATCGTTGAAATGGCCAAGCAGCCGGGCGGCATGATGCGTTACGGTATTCCGGTATATCGTTTACCGCGTGATATTCTTGATGCTGAAATTGCACGTATTACCGATATGGGCGTTACCATTGAGTGCGGCCGCCGCGTTGAAGATATCGTTGCCGAGAAATTAAACGGCAAGTACGACGCCGTCATTTTAGGCTTAGGCGCTTCATTGTCTTCTAACGTCAACATTCCTTCAGGCGATACCACCCACATCTTAAGCGCTCTTGAGGTTTTAGGTGATATTGCATCTCATACCGACGTTGAAATCGGTCGTCGCGTCGCCGTATACGGCGGTGGTAATACCGCAGTTGACGTTGCTCGTTCATTACGCCGTATGGGCGCTGACCCTATCATCGTTTATCGTCGTAACCGCGATAAGATGCCGGCAAATGAAGAAGAAATGGATGATGCTATTAAAGAAGGCATTCAGGTTAAGTGGTTATCCACCATTGCCCAGGCAGATGGTGAAAAGCTCAAGATCGAAAAAATGGTTCTTGATGATAACGGCAAACCTCAGCCTACCGGTGAGTTCGATGAACTCTCAGCTGACTCCGTTGTTTTAGCTATCGGTCAGAACGTTGACTTATCAGTTGTTAAGAAAGTCGAAGGACTGCAGCTTGAGAAAGATGCCGTCACCGTCGATAAAGACAACATGATGACTTCAGTAGACGGTATCTTTGCTGCCGGCGATATGGTTCCCGGTGATCGCACCGTAACCGCTGCTATCGGCATGGGCAAACACGCCGCTCGCGGTGTCAATGCCTACTTGAAAGGTACTAAGTACACCCGCGCTCAGAAGCATGAAGACGCACGTTTTGAAGACATGCATCCTTGGTACTATACCGATGCTCCTAAGACCGTACGTCCGCAGATTGAGCTTGCTCGTCGTACCAACACCTTCGATGAAGTCCAGCACGGCTTAACCGAAGAAAACGCTATTTTCGAAGCACGTCGCTGCTTATCATGCGGCAACTGCATGGAATGCGATAACTGCTACGGCGTCTGCCCTGACAGCGCAGTTGTTAAACTCGGTCCTGGTAAAGGCTACGAGTTCAACTACGATTACTGCAAAGGCTGCGGTGTCTGCGCTCAGGAATGCCCTTGCGGTCACATTAAGATGGTTCCTGAAAAGATCTAATCTTTTTAAACTATCATCTCAAGAAGGGAGGCTCAGACCTCCCTTTGTTTTACAAAGTCACAAATTTAAAGTATTTTTAAATTCAAAAATTTAATCTCCTTAACGGAGTTTCCTGCAAAGGTGCACTAAAATAAATTCATATAGATTAAAGAACAATGTAAAACAATTACC
>NZ_CAJKVK010000114.1 GCF_905203285.1 uncultured Succinatimonas sp. | reverse complement strand
CAACCTCAATTATTGAAGAAGAATTATGATTATTAACAATTTTCATCAATAAATTTTTGATGTTTTCTCTATTTTTTTTGTCAAAGACAACTGCGTCAATATGAAATTTGATTTGTTGTTTACATAATGTGTAAATTAAATCTTTTAAGAAATTAAGCCTTTTATTATCAGCAACTCCTAAGAAGTAAAGATCAAAAGTTTTACTTGTTGAAGATAAATATTTATTTTGAACGGTGATAAAATCAACACTGTTGGGCCAATAATTTATATTTAACTCTTCAGCGTTTTTTTGCGAGTAACTTTCAAAATAGCAATTAGTAATCTTTTTAGCTTTTTTAATAAATCTTTTATGTTTATCTTTTTGAATCATGTCATGATAGCGAGAAATGATCCGAGCATTAGGATAAATGATTTGTAAAAATTTTAAAAAAGGAAAAGAAAAGCAATTATAAACAACGCAACATTTAGTATTTGGATTAATTTGGTGCTTAATTTTTTGTTTTAGAAGCTCTAATTGCCATAAATATAAGGTATAGATGCCATCAAGACTAAAAATAAAACTTTTTTCTTTTAGGTTTGAGGTATTAATAGAGAATAAATCATATATGTGGTATCCGTATACTATAAATTTATAGGGGCTGTTTTCTTCAAGCAGATGACTTTTTATAATTTTTTTGTATGAACACAATCGAGAACGAAAATTTTTCCCTAACAACGTTATTATTAAGGACATTAAGCGATCTTTGAAGGTTTTTATATCTGAGCTTTTATAATAAAAAAAAGTGCTCGGCTGTAATAAGCTCTTAAGTTTAATTTGAGAGAGTGATTTTTTTACAGTGCAATTTGGTAATACTTTTTGAATAAACGGAAAAATTTCGTCAGTAGTTTTTGCTGTCTGAGATATAAAAGTAAGTTTAATATCATTGTACTTCATGTTCAAAATCCTAAATAAGGCTCAGAGCTTTTTCTAAAATTTTAAAAGCTTGTAAGGGTGTCGTGTTTTCAAGATTTGTGTTTTTCAAAATATTTATGATCTTTTCATATTTTATTGTTTCTTCATTATAAAAAGTATCTTTTTTACCTGATACTGACGAGCTCACATTTTCAGGAGGTCTTCCTGTTTGTGTAAGAGTTTTTGACTCAATAAGAGTTTTCGCTGTTTTTTGTCGCTTTTTTAATGCAAGATTAATCACTTCATAAGGCAATCCTGCGAGTTTTGCTACTTCAATTCCGAATGATTTTGATTGTTTTCCTGTTTCTGCGTGGTATAAAAAATAGATTTGACCGTTTTTCTCTTCTGCGTTAAAACAAAGGTTTTCTGCGTTAGTGAACTTTTCGGCAAGATCTGTAACTTCAGTGTAATGGGTTGAAAATAATGTAAGCGGTTTTAATTTTTCGCAAAGATATTCAACTATAGATTGTGCTATAGAAGATCCTTCTTCGCCGCTGGTACCGCGTCCGACCTCATCCATTAACACTAAGCTTTGATAGGTGGCGTTATTCAGAATAGTTGCTGTTTCTTCCATTTCAACCATAAAAGTTGAACGCCCTGATGCTAAATCGTCTGAAGCTCCAATGCGGGTGAAAATTCTATCAATATCTCCAATAACAGCTTTTTTTGCAGGAACGAATGAGCCGATACGCGCCATAATTACAATTAATGCATTTTGGCGCATAAAGGTTGATTTTCCGCCCATATTAGGTCCTGAAATTATGGTAATACGCTTGTCCTTTCCAAGCTCTAAATTATTTGTCATAAAAGGAGAATCGGATAGCGATTCAACTACAGGATGACGTCCTTCTTTGATTTCAATGTAAGATTCACTTACAAGAATAGGACGGGTGTAGTTATTGCTTTCCGCAACTTTGGCAAAAGATAAAATAACATCAAGAAATGATAGCGATGACGCAAGATTAGTAAGCTCACTTAAGTTTTGCTGCAGCTTTTGCAGGATATCTTCATAAAGTTCTTTTTCAATAATAAGAGATCTGCTTTGAGCGTTTAAGGTTTTTTCTTCAAGCTCTTTTAGTTCTGGAGTTATAAAACGCTCGTTATTTTTTAAAGTCTGACGTCTTATGTAATCTTCAGGAACTTTTGCAGAGTGAGTTTTAGGAATATCTATGTAATAACCATGTACCTGATTAAAATTTACCTTAAGTGATGAGATTCCGGTACGAAGTTTTTCTCTATCTTCAATTTCTTTAAGAATTTTAGCCGAACCTGACATCAGCTCTCGAAGTTCATCAAGCTCTGTATTGTAGCCGTCAGCTATAACGTTTCCTTCTCTTAATAAAGCAGCAGGCTCAGGAGCTATAGCTTTATAGAGTAGTTCATAAATTTGCGGCAGCGGATTTAATTTATCATTAAATGCTTTGACGATTGCTCCTTCAATGAAATTTAAAGAATCTTTAATTTGTGGGGTTAAAGATAGGGCTTCGCGTAATTTTGCTAGATCACGCGGTCTAGCTGAATTTAAGCCGATACGGGCGGTTATTCTTTCTAAATCACCGATTTCGCTTAAATACTTCCTTAAATTATCTTTTTCTGATGAATTTATAAGCTCCTCAACAAGGTTTAGTCGATTTTCAATTATTTGATTGTTACGTGACGGTTCTACTATAAAACGTTTTAATAGTCGGCTTCCCATTGCTGTATGAGTTTTATCTAAAATGCTTAATAATGAACCACGAGATTCTCCGCGTAAGTTAGTTAAAAGCTCAAGATTACGCTGAGCGCATTTATCTAAAATAACAGATGCAGAATTTTCATCACGACTTATTGATTTTATATGTTGTAAAGAAACGTTTTGCGTATCTTTTACATAGGCAAGAAGAGCTCCAGCCGCACAAATACCTTCATCTAAGTCTTCAATATCAAAACCGATTAAACTATTTGTCCCGAATTGTTTGCATAAAAGATTATATGAGACTTGAAAATCAAAATACCAAGGAGCAAGTTGCTTTTTACAAACTATATCGTTTAAAAGATTACTTGCGATTTTAAGATTTTCAGGTATAAGAATTTCAACCGGTGCGTTTTTATCAAGAAGTAACCTTAGGTTTTTTTCATTTGCCGCAATAGTAGTTTTAAATTTTCCGGAACCAAGACTTAATGCTGCAAATCCGTAATATCTTTTTCCTTTAAAAATACTCGCAATTTGATTGTCAGTGCGATCAGGAGCTATTCCTTCATCTGTGACTGTTCCCGGAGTGATGATTTTTGAAACTTTTCTAATCATCATTCCTTTAGTTGTGGCAGGATCTCCTATTTGCTCACAGATTACGGCAGATTCTCCAAGTTTTATAAGTTTTGCAAGATATCCTTCAACAGAGTGAAAAGGGACACCTGCCATAGGAATTGGATCGCCGTTATTGGTTCCTCGGCGAGTTAAGGTAAGATCGAGTAATTCTGATGCTTTTTTTGCGTCATCATAAAAGAGCTCATAAAAATCGCCAAGACGATAAAAAACTAAAGTGTCTGGATATTTTTGTTTAATTTCAAGGTATTGACGCATCATCGGCGTAACTTTTTCTGACGAAGTGCTCATTTATGATTTTCTTACCTTATTAAGAGTTTTAATTATTTGCTTTTTGAGTATACTTATTTTTAACTTTAGAGAAAAATATTAACTTATAATTATGGACTAAAATTTATAACTTGCAAAAAATTTAGCTGAAATTTATTTAAAAATCATAAGTGAAGGAAACAGTAATGATTTATATAATGAGTGAATGTGGGTGTATATAACAGCAGTTATTAGTAATAAAAATGCTTTTGAATATTTTGATAATGAGTAAATAAAATGAAGTGTTATATATGCCTAACAGCCCCACATGACGATAACGATGTATATGTTTCAACATTAGAAGCAACATTAGTATCTGCAAGGAAAAATACAAGTTTAGAGATAGTTGCTTTATATGATGGTTCTGAAGATAGTGAATGTTATAAGTTACTTAAACTTTTTGAAGTTGAAATAATTAAACATGAGTTTTCTCATAAAAGTTATTTAGACAAAATATACCCAAATGAGCATATAAAAAGAAATGTCAAAAAGGAAGATTTCTATCATAAATTGTCAGGAACGTTTATGAGATTAGATATTCCATTTGTTGAGAAAGAAGAAAAATATGTTCTGTATGTAGACATTGATGTAATCTTTTTGAAAGATATTGTTTTAGCTGATTTGCCGAAACCTAAATTTTTGGCGGCAGCTCCTGAATTTGATAAGAATGTGTCAAAAATGAAATATTTTAATGCAGGGGTTTTGCTATTAAATATAGAAGGTATGAAAGAAAAATGTCGACAGATTTTTTCAAAGATGGAAAAATGTACTCCTACGAATAAAGGATTGTTTGATCAGGGTTATTTAAATGAGTTTTGTTTTAAAGATATGGAACTCTTACCATTAATTTATAATTGGAAACCATATTGGGGAATCAATGATGAAGCAGTTATTATTCATTTTCATGGTATGAAACCGCTCGGTAATAATGAAAGCTCAGGCTTTGGAATGAATGATTCGTCATTGATCTCAACACTAAGTGGGCATACCCAAGATATAAATGGTTATGTTTTTTATTTAAGCAAATATTTTGATTTGCTTAGTAAAGATGGAGACTTGTGGCTGTCTAATTTTATTAGTCATATTTTTTATTTGTTTAACGATAGGAAAGAAAATAGTGAATTTGAGAAGCAAAAACAAAAATATAAGAAAAAGATAAAAAAAATAAAAAAGATGTCATTTTTATTCAACATATTAATTATTGGTTGTTTTTTGTCATTGTACTTGTTTAATTTAATAGGCACATAAAGTCTTCATATAAGAAGAGGAGTTAATCGAAAAGAGTGAATTTTTTATTGTTTAAATGTTTAATTTTGGAACGGTGTTCTTTGGATTTTAATCTTAACTTTAAATATAGTTTTGTCATTTTCCATCCTAGTTTTATTATAAATATATTACGCTTTAGATTACGGGTTAAAGAAGTGCCTTCATTTTTTTTATTAAAAATTATAAAACGCGATAATTCATCCGATTTTGAGAAATTATTTGCAATTCTTAATGAATTGTCAGTGGATCCAT
>NZ_CAJKVK010000113.1 GCF_905203285.1 uncultured Succinatimonas sp. | reverse complement strand
AGGTTAAAAATGAAGGCGCCACTTTACAATAAAACCCTTAAATAATAAATAGTTATATTAATAGACGAAAAATTGCGAAGTTAAAATATTAAAAATATTTTCTAATTCTGAAAAGATTTTGCCGATGAGATTCTGATATAAGGTTAATCAAATATGCTGTTAATAGCGATTTTAAGTTTAAAAACTATTTGTTTTATAACAAAAAAGCCGGAACATTTGTCCGGCTCATTAGATGACAATAAAGGATTATTTCTTGACTTGTTCCCATGCTGGCATATTGCTTTCGAAGGCTTTGATGTCACCTTCATTTTGCAAGGTCAAGGAAATACTGTCAAGACCTTCAAGTAAGCAGTGCCTACGGAACGGATCCAAATCAAAGGTAAAGTGAAGAGGTCCGCAATCAACAGTCATATCGACTAAGGAAATTTTGATTTTGCTGCCTGGATTCTTCTCAAGCTCTTTGAAGATTTCGTCAACTTCTTCAACAGTGAGTTTTACGGTTAAAAGTCCGTTGCCTAAAGCGTTATTGTTGAAAATAACGGCAAAGCTAGGAGCGATAACAGCTTTAATTCCGTAATCCATTAAAGCCCAAGGAGCGTGCTCTCGGGAGGAGCCGTTTCCGAAATTATCGCGAGCTACCAAAATGGATGCTCCCTTAAATTCAGGCTTGTTCAAATTAAACTCAGGATTAGGCTTTGTTTCGGCATCATCAAGATAGCGCCAATCGTGGAACAGATGTACGCCGAATCCTTTACGGCTTACAGCCAAAAGGAACTGCTTAGGGATGATCTGATCGGTATCAATGTTGGCCGAGTCAAGAGGAACGGCAACACCTTCGTGAACGGTAAATTTTTCCATTTTTGCCTCCTCCTATTTTAAAAACTCACGAACGTCGGTGATATGACCGGTAATGGCACAGGCGGCAGCTGATGCCGGGCTCATTAAATGAGTGCGGGAGCCTTTACCCTGACGGCCGACAAAGTTACGGTTTGAAGTGGAAGCAACGCGTTTGCCGGCAGGGGCTCTGTCATCATTCATGGCAAGGCACATGGAGCAGCCCGGAAGACGCCATTCAAAACCTGCGTCTTTGAAAATCTTATCAAGACCTTCTTTTTCAGCCTGAGCTTTAACCCACATAGATCCGGGAACTGCAAGAGCGGTAACGCCCGGAGCAACTTTATGACCTTTAATAACCTCTGCTGCGGCGCGGAAATCTTCAATGCGGCCGTTGGTGCAGGAGCCGATGAACACATAGTCAACTTTTGCATCGGTAAGTTTCTGTCCTGGCTTCAAGTCGATATAGGCAAGAGCATCCTTACATGATTTTTTGACTACCGGATCGGCAAAATCATCAGGGGAGGGAACAGTGCCGGTTACCGCGCACTCTTGTCCCGGGTTAGTACCCCAAGTAACCTGCGGCTCTAAAGCTGCGGCATCAATCGTAACAACTTTATCAAAAACCGCGTCGTCATCTGACTTTAAGGTTTTCCAATACTCGACGGCTTTGTCAAAATCTTCTCCCTTAGGAGCATAGAGGCGTCCTTTGATGTATTCAAAGGTGGTTTCGTCAGGAGCAATCATACCTGCGGTTGCGCCGAACTCAATTGCCATGTTGGATAAAGTCATGCGTCCTTCCATAGAGAGAGCACGTACAGCCTCACCGCAGAATTCAACGCAATAGCCGGTACCGCCAGCGGTAGTGAGTTTGCCGATAATGGCAAGGATCAAGTCTTTTGCGTAGACTCCTTTTTGCAGTTTGCCCGTACACTCGATTTTCATGGTTTTAAGGCGACCTTGCTTTAAGGTCTGGGTTGCCATGACGTGCTCTACTTCAGAGGTACCGATACCGAAAGCCAGAGCACCGAAAGCTCCGTGAGTTGCCGTATGAGAGTCACCGCAGACTAAAGTGGTTCCCGGTAAAGTAAAGCCTACCTGCGGACCTACGATGTGAACGATACCCTGATTGGGATGGCCGAGACCGAACAGGGTAACGCCGAATTTATCGGCGTTTGCCATCAAGGTCGTTACCTGTTCTTTAGCCATAGGGCTGCAGGCTTCAATTGAAGCTTCTTTAGTGGAAATGTCATGATCCATGGTAGCCAATGTAAGGTCAGGGCGTCTTAATTTACGTCCTGCGACCTCAAGGCCTGAGAATGCTTGCGGACTTGTTACCTCATGAACGAGGTGACGGTCGATATAAATTGTGGGCAGTTCACCTTCTTTTTGAAAGACAATGTGGCTGTCATAAACTTTTTGGTATAAAGTCTTACCCATTTTGCATGTACCTTATTGTTATTTAGTAAGTTCCGCGACGATGGCATCACCCATTTGTGAGGTTGAGCAAGCGGGTTTGGAGCTTGCTCCGCTCTCCATCAAATCGGAAGTTAAGTTGCCGTTTGCAAGCGCAGCTTTTACTGCATCTTCAATCGCTGTTGCGGCGTCATTTTCTTTTAAGCTGTAGCGCAGCATTAAGGCTGCGGACAGGATTTGTGCAATCGGATTGGCAATGCCTTTGCCAGCAATATCAGGGGCACTGCCGCCTGCCGGCTCATAAAGACCGAAACCGCCTTCACCGAGACTTGCAGAAGGAAGCATTCCCATAGAACCGGTGATCATTGCGCATTCATCTGAAAGGATGTCGCCGAACATATTGGAGCACAAAAGTACGTCAAATTGTGCCGGGTTTTTAATCAACTGCATGGTGGCGTTATCAATATAGATGTGGTTTAACTCAACATCAGGATAGTCTTTAGCTACTTCGGTAACTACTTCACGCCATAAGATAGAGCTTTGCAATACGTTTGACTTATCAACTGAAGTTACTTTTTTGCGGCGTAATCTGGCAGCTTCAAAAGCAACTTTAGCGATACGCTCGATTTCATAGCGATGATAGATTTCAGTATCAAAAGCTTTCTCTTCAGGTCCGGTTCCTTCACGGCCTTTTGGCTGTCCGAAATAAATTCCTCCGGTTAATTCTCTTACGCACAGCATGTCAAAACCGCGCATTGAGATATCGGCACGCAGCGGAGACAAAGCACCCAGTCCCGGATAGATACAAGCCGGACGGAAATTGCAGAACAGCTTGAAATGCTTGCGCAGCGGCAATAACGCTCCGCGCTCGGGGCGCTGCTGAGGCGGAAGTTTATCCCATTTAGGTCCGCCTACTGAGCCGAATAAAATAGCATCTGATTCTTCACAGGCTTTTAAAGTGTCATCAGGAAGCGGGGTGCCGCAGGCGTCAATGGCACATCCGCCTGCAAGCTTGTGATTGAATTCAAAGTTAATGTCAAAACGCGGTGCAACGGCATTTAAAACTTTGACGGCTTCATTCATGATTTCAGGACCGATGCCGTCGCCTGCCAATACTGCGATTTTGTAAGTTTTTGCCATTTTTAATTATTTCTCCTTGTTTTCGAGTTTTTCATCGGCAATGATGCGAGCGCGGTAAATACTGTTGCAGGCGTGAATCAAAGCCAAGGCTGATGATTCGATAACGTCGGTAGATAAGCCTTTACCGTGATACTGACGTCCTTGGTACATTACATCAACGTCAACCTGACCTTGGGCATTCATGCCTGATCCTTTGGCGGCGATGACGTAATTGGTCAGTTCGCAACGAATTCCGGTAAGTCTTGTGATGCAGTTGAATACTGCGTCAACAGGTCCGTTGCCGGTACCGGATTCGGTACGTGTACGCTTTCCGATTTTAAGTCTTACTGAGGCGGTAGGAATAACATTTTTGCCGCCTGAAATTACGTTTAATGATTCAAGTTCAAATTGAGTCTCTTCTTCTTTGTCAGGGGAGAAGAACAAAAGAGCCTCTAAGTCATAATCAAATACCTGACCTTTGCGATCGGCAAGCTTCAAGAAACGGGCATAAACATCGTCCAAATCATAAGTGCTTTCATCGTAGCCTAAGTTTGCAAGACATGATTTAATCATGTGACGACCTGAGCGGGCGGTCATATGCAGATTGTTTTCTTTAAAGCCGACGCTTTCGGGAGTAATGATTTCATATGTTGAGCGGTTCTTTAACACGCCGTCCTGGTGAATTCCAGAGCTGTGGGCAAAAGCGTTGGAGCCGACAATTGCTTTATGCGGCGGAACCGGTTCATTGCAAACGCCGGCGACAACCTGGGAGGCTCTTGCTATGTTGGTGCTGACAATACCGGTGTAAAGACCGCCCATGTACTCAGAACGTGTCTTAATGGTCATTGCAACTTCTTCAAGTGAGCAGTTGCCGGCGCGTTCGCCTAAACCGTTTACTGCAACTTCAATTTGGCGGGCGCCGTTTTGTAAAGCGGTCAAGCTGTTGGCTGTAGCCATGCCCAAATCGTTGTGGCAGTGAACTGAAATTACAGCTTTGTCGATGTTTGGAACACGATCAAATAAATTCTTGATGATATTGCCGAACTCGTAAGGCAAGGTATAACCTACGGTATCAGGGATATTTACGGTCGTGGCACCGGCTTTAATTGCTGCTTCGACGGTACGGCACAGATGATCGATAGGGGTACGGCCGGCATCTTCGCATGAAAACTCGACGTCGTCGGTATATTTGCGGGCACGGGTAACGGCACGTACTGCCATTTCGACTACGTCATCAAAGCTCTTTTTGAGTTTATCCTGAACGTGAATGTCCGAAGTTGCGATAAAGGTATGAATACGGTAATGATCAAGACCTTTCATCGCTTCATAGCAGGCGTCGATATCTTTATCAACGGCACGGGACAAACCGCATACGGTGGCATTTTTCAAATTCTGACCGATAAGTCTTACCGCTTCCATGTCGCCTGGTGATGAAATAGGGAAACCTGCTTCAATTACGTCAACGCCTAATTGATCAAGGATCATGGCAATTTGCAGTTTCTGTTTAGGAGAAAGAGATGACTGCAAGGCCTGTTCGCCGTCACGCAATGTGGTATCGAAAATTATTACGCGCTTATCATCATTAATAGCCATTTTATTTTCCTTTATAAATGCAAATGCCCAGGGGCGTTCGTGTTTATTTTATAGGCTGATTTTATAGTGGTTGAGTTTTACAAAAATCAGCACTTTTGAAAGTGTTGTTAATCGTAAAACCGTAAAAAAATGTTGTCAATCGATTTTTGCAAAATTAATATTAATATTTAATTAATTTATTGAA
>NZ_CAJKVK010000112.1 GCF_905203285.1 uncultured Succinatimonas sp. | reverse complement strand
AAGGCTTTGATTATGAACTCTGCTGATAGATATACAAAAAAGAGCAGAGTTCAGGAAAAATGAAGAAAGCAGGACGATGCCTGCCTTCTATTAACCAATAATAAGATACAAAATCTCTTATTATTAGACCTTCTCGCGAATACGAGCAGCCTTGCCGGAGAGCTTACGTAAGTAGTAGAGCTTGGCACGACGTACGTCACCGCGACGGGTAACGGTAATTGAAGCGATAAGCGGAGAGTGGGTCTGGAATACACGCTCTACACCTTCACCTGAAGAAATCTTACGAACGGTGAAAGAAGAGTTCAGACCGCGGTTACGCTTAGCGATAACGTTGCCTTCAAAAGCCTGTAAACGGCTCTTGTCACCTTCGACAACGCGAACTTCAACACGAACGGTATCGCCCGGATTGAATTCAGGAATGTCGGAACGAAGCTGCTCTTTTTCCAACTGATCAATAATCGGATGGCTTGCCATTTTAATTACCTACCCTTAATGTATTAAAAAACTGTTCGGCCTCGTCCTCGCGCCCTTGAGCTTTGAGGTATTGGCAAAGAAGCTTTAGCTCCGTTGCGTCAAGACCACGTAATTGCAGTAAATCAGGCCGTCTTTCATAAGTACGGATCACTGCCTGCTGTAATCTCCAGAGTCGGATCTTTGCGTGATCGCCGCTTAATAAAATCTCAGGAACTTTGTCACCGTCGATTTCCTCAGGTCTTGTATACTGAGGGAAATGCAGCAATCCTTGTGCAAAGGAATCTTCCTCCGCATTACGGATATCACCGAGAACTCCCGGCACCATCCGTGAAACTGCATCGATGACGCACATGGCGGGTAATTCGCCTCCCGACAGCACATAGTCACCGATTGACACCTCCAGATCGACTTCTTTCTGAAGGATTCGCTCATCAATACCTTCGTAGCGACCTGCTACCAAGATAATCGAACCCCAATCATGGAATCGCGTGACCAGTGAGTGGTTGAGACGCTCTCCTTGAGGAGACATGCATACTACTTTAGTCCCGGCAGGAGCCTTGGCTCGAGCTGCGTTTATCGCATCACGCAGCGGCTGTACTTTCATCAGCATTCCGGGACCGCCGCCGTACGGCTTGTCATCCACGGTTTTATACTTGTCGTAAGCGTAATCTCGCGGGTTAAAGCACGTGACGGAAATCAATCCCTTTTCACACGCGCGGCGAGTTACTCCCGACTCAGTAACAGCACTGAACATTTCCGGGAAGAGTGAAACAACACCAAACCACATGTTTAGTAATCTTCACCCCACTCTGCCCTGATTATTTTCGCATCGAGATCAATTGCGGTAATAATCGGGCCAATTACACAAGGAATGAGTCTTTCTTTAGGACCATTCTTCGTGCGGTCAGAGGGAGACACCACTAATAAAGGAGCGGCTCCGTGATCCATAATTCTCGACACTACGCCGAGATCAACTTCATTCAGGCCTATTACTTTGCACCCTTCAAGGTCGCATAAGTAAAATTCACCTTCAGAAGCAGGAGGCAAGCTTGAGCGCTTGATCCCTATTTCCATGCCGGTATAAAGCTGAGCTTCTTCCCGGACATCAACCGCATTGAGTTTTGCAATAAAACCGTCACCATGCGGTTTCCAAGCTTCGACCTGAACCTCACGCCATTCTTCCCCACGCCGGCGAATAAACCATGGCGAGTAGTCAAAAAGGTTTTCAGGTTGCTCGGTAAAAGACTGAACTTTCAACCAGCCTTTTATTCCATAGGTAGAACCTAATCTGCCCATGGGGCGCGGAACATCACCTGCCATACAGCAGATTGATTATTAAGCCTGAGCGGCTTCAGCAGCCTTGGCAGCAGCTTCAGCTTCAGCCTTTGCCTTACGGAAAGCGACTTCAGCAGCGTGCTTGTCAGCTTTGTACTTAGCGACGGCTTCAGGTCCCATCTCATTCTCTTTTAATAAACGCTGTACGCGCGGAGAAGGCTGAGCACCTTTGGCGATCCAGTTCTGAATAGCTTCAACGTCAAGACGTAAGCGAACTTCTTTACCGCAAGCGATCGGATTGAAGAAACCGACCTTTTCGATAAAACGACCGGTTGCTGAGAAACGAGAATCAGCAACTACTACGTGATAAAACGGACGCTTTTTAGCGCCGAGACGACGTAAACGAATGACTACCATTTCGTAATTTACCTATAAGTTTAGCGATTTAAAAAATCGCTGTGTTAAATAAATACAGTTGTGCGATCATACTCGATTTATCGCAAAAATCAAGACGTATGCCAAAATATTTACAGACAAAAAGCCCATGCCAAAGCCAATAGCTTAAAAAAACAGATTAAATAGCTTCTCACAAAAAACATGAACAAAAGCTAAAAATACTATTCTACGTATGACACTGCATAACGCAGCAATACCACGTCTCCTGAAAACTTTTCACATGTAAGTAAATGTAATTGCGTCCCTTTCCCTGGAATATCGTTTTTATCATCACCTTGATAATTTACGATTGAATCGATTCCGGACATTCCGTCTACACTAGGATAGACAAGAATACTAAATTCATTTATAAGCTTTGCTTTTAAAAACGATCCGTTTAACGCCCCGCCGCCTTCAAGAAGCAGATTCTTCACCGCAAAATACTGTTCAAGATCTCTTATTACACCAGGGATTGCCTCATATCCTTCTTTGGCAAAAATATAAGAGATCCCCACATTCTTTAACTCATCCAAGTATTCGCTTTTTACATTAGCCGACACTACTGCAACTATGTGCTCACCGCTTGGCAGAGTGTCGGTCTTATAATGAAGTTTGCCTTTTAAATCAAAAACAATACCGATCTTTTTACCTGAAAATTCACCGATAAAGGGCAAACGATCGGCCTGACTATCCGTAAGGGACGACTCTTTTTCACTTATTGAATCATCAAGTTCTGCCATAGTCTTGCGACCAATAATCCAACCGTCATAGTGGTAAAGGTTTGCCGCCTCATCATATACCGTTGAAATGTCGGTTTTAATAAAAGGTCTTGTCCAACGGGCGGTTTTAAGTCGTCCATCAATAGACGAAATCATATGGCAGATAATGCGGCATTTCATGGCAACACTCCTTACGTCTCTTGTTATTCTTTAATATTAAGCTTTTAGCGCCGCGGGCATTTAAATCAAGATCATATTTTGCAAACAAAAAAGGCGGAAATTTTAATCCGCCCTTGTTTAAAATCTTTTAGTTATCTTCTGAACATTCCGCCCATTCCTGGAAGATTCGGCATTCCGCCGCCCATGCCCATACGCGATAATCCGCCCATCATGCCGCGCATCATATTGCGCATACCGCCAGAGCCCATTTTTTTCATCATCTTCTGCATCATTTCAAACTGTTTTAGAAGCTGATTGACTTCTTGGATCTGGACACCGGCACCTGCGGCGATGCGACGCTTGCGTGACCCCTTAATAATCTCAGGCTTACGTCTTTCTTTTTTGGTCATGGAGCAAATGATAGCTTCCATATGCAAAAGCTGCTTATCATTAACTTTGCTTTTAATCTGCTCACTTAGATTTCCCATGCCGGGGAGCTTATCCATAAGTCCGGTGAGACCGCCCATTTTTTTCATTTCCTGAAGCTGGGATAAAAAGTCATCAAAGGTAAAACCTTTTCCTTTTTTGATTTTTTCCGCCATCTTCTTGGCTTTCTCAACATCAGTGTTACGCTGTAATTGCTCAATCAATGACAGCAAATCACCCATATCAAGAATGCGGGAAGCGATACGATCAGGATGGAAAGGCTCCAATGCCGCGACTTTTTCACCCATACCGATAAACTTAATCGGTTTACCGGTGATCTCGCGTACGGATAAAGCGGCACCACCGCGCGCGTCACCGTCAGCTTTAGTCAAAATCACGCCGGTAAGCGGCAAAGCTTCGGCAAAGGCTTTGGCGGTATTGGCGGCGTCCTGACCTGTCATGGCGTCAACGACGAATAACGTCTCGATAGGGCTGACGACGGAATGAAGCTTTTTAACTTCATCCATCATTACTTCGTCAACAGCCAAGCGACCTGCGGTATCAACAATTAACACGTCATAAAAACGGGCTTTAGCTTCAGCAAGTGCCGCGACGGCGATAGCTTCAGGAGTTGACTTAGGATCTGAAGGAAAAGCGTCAACATTGATTTCTTTAGCTAAAGTTAATAACTGATCGATAGCTGCAGGACGGTACGTATCGACAGAGACCATCAATACTTTCTTTTTAAGACGTTCTTTAATATATAAAGCAAGCTTTGCAGCCGATGTGGTCTTACCGGCACCTTGCAAACCTGCAAGCAAAATAACTGCAGGAGGCTGAGTGGCTAAATTAAGCTCGGCCGTTTCACCGCCCATGGTTTCTACTAATTGAGCATAGACGGTCTTAATAAATTCTTGTCCCGGAGTTAAGCTTAAGCTTACCTCTTGCCCTAAAGCTTTTTCCTTAACTTTTTGCGTAAAGGATTTAACCACCGGCAAAGCGACGTCGGCTTCAAGCAATGCGGTTCTGACTTCACGCAGCGTATCTTTAATATTATCTTCAGTAATTCGGCCTTTACCGCTGATATTCTTTAAAGTTCGGTTTAGACGCTCGGTAAGATTATCAAACATAAAAAATCCTCTAAAAATATGAGAGCCATTATAGCCGATTACATCAAAAGCCTAAAATTTTGCAGAAAGTTTAATGCAATAACTAAGAAAGAGCTGACAAATCAACTCTATATATAAGCGAAAAATCCTTCTTTTTTTCAAGAAACATCACCATATATATCGGAACATACAAGATCTTGCCGGCTTGTTTAACATTTGAATTACTAAACACCAGTGCTTCTTTAATATTGTATTCAGAATTTTCCAAAACATTGGTTAAAGCTCGGTGTGAAGCATAATCTTTTCCTGACTTCACCTCTATAGGTAAAATCATGCCATCCTTTTCAACTACAAAATCAAGTTCTCCTTGCTTTTTACTATTGAAATAAAACAGATTAAAGTCGTGCGCAGCTAATTCCTGCGCCACCGCATTTTCGTAAATCGCACTGAAATTAATATCAGACTCTCCCATAATAATTTTTAATTGAATACCGTCTGAATATTGAGCTGCCAACAATCCGACATTATTTTGAAATACTTTAAAAAGATTTCTTGACTTTGCCAACAGTAACGGAGCTTTAAGATCTTCTACGTTATATACGGGTAAAGCAACTCCGGCATTTTTCAACCTTGACATCCTCACCGGCCTAAAGGTCGATGATCCTACTGCTAAACAACAATATTGCTATTGTTGTAAGCTTCGGCGGGTTCCTGCTGCCGACCTCTTATGAGGTTCGCTTGACA
>NZ_CAJKVK010000111.1 GCF_905203285.1 uncultured Succinatimonas sp. | reverse complement strand
GATGTCCGAGTGGTTGAAGGAGCACGCCTGGAAAGCGTGTATAGGTGAATAGCCTATCGCGGGTTCGAATCCCGCTCTCACCGCCAGTCTTTATTTTCATATTTACTCCTTATATTGCAAATATTTTATTCGGAAAAGTGGCAGAGTGGTCGAATGCACCGCACTCGAAATGCGGCAACCCAATTTTTGGGTTCGGGGGTTCGAATCCCCCCTTTTCCGCCATTTTTTAGATATCCGCATTTAATAGTTTCTATCTAGAGACCTTCTTTCTTCATTCAAAGATATTTATCTTTACTTCTTCTTTACTTCTTCTTTACTTCTTCTTATAAAAATAAAGGCAGGAACAAAGCCTGCCTGAATTTCAAACAAAACCTCGTAAACTAATCGAGGAATCCTCTTAAGCCAGCAGAGCGGCAAGGATGTCTTAATTTACGTAAAGCCTTTGCTTCAATCTGACGAATACGCTCGCGTGTTACACCAAACTGACGGCCTACCTCTTCTAAAGTATGATCAGAAGGCATACCAATACCAAAACGCATTCTTAATACCTGAGCCTCACGCGGCGGCATTTCATCAAGGACATTATTAATTGCGTTCTTCAGGCTTTCTGATGTAGCAGCTTCGGCAGGAACAACAATTGAGCTATCCTCAATAAAATCTCCCAAATGCGAATCATCATCGTCACCTACAGGAGTTTCCAAAGATATAGGCTCTTTGGCGATTTTCATAACCTTGCGGATCTTGTCCTCCGGTAAGCCCATTTTCTCTGCCAGCTCTTCAGGAGTAGGCTCACGACCTTTCTCCTGCAGCATTTGACGTGAAATACGATTTAACTTGTTAATAGTTTCAATCATATGCACAGGAATACGAATCGTACGAGCCTGATCTGCAATAGAACGGGTAATTGCCTGACGGATCCACCATGTAGCATAAGTAGAGAACTTATATCCGCGACGATATTCAAATTTATCAACAGCTTTCATCAAACCGATATTGCCTTCTTGAATTAAATCAAGGAATTGCAAACCGCGGTTTGTGTATTTCTTAGCAATGGAAATAACTAAACGCAAATTAGCTTCAACCATTTCCTTTTTAGCTTTTTTGGCCATTGCATCGCCCATCATGACGCGACGAGATAAATCGCGTAAACGCGCAATAGAAATACCTGATTCAGTTTCTACTTCTTTTAAAGCCCCAACGCATTCTTCAATTACAGGACGATAATCCTTTAATTTTGCGACATAAGGTTTTTTACTCTTAAGAGCCTTATCAAACCATGCCATATCTGATTCTTGTTCGGAATCAGTATAAAGAGCTTTAAGCTCATCAAGCTTCATACCGCAAATGTTAACTGCAATCTCACGAATTCTATGATCTTGATTTTTAACGCGATCCATCATGTCATGCATCTTACGCAACAAAGAATCAAGAACTTGCGGAACCAATCTGAAAGTTGAAAACATTTCAGATAATTTCTGCAGTTCCTGCTTATATTTCTTTGCTGCAGCAGAACCTTTTTTCGCGTGAGCTGCTACTACTTTTTCGTATTGAATCCTAAGTTCGGTAAATTTCTGTTTTACAAGCTCAGGATCGGGACCTGAATCGGCCTGTGATGCTGAATCATCATCTTCATCATCCTCAGAATCCGGCTCTTCTTCAATTTTAGCTTTTTTACCTTTTTTGGCTTTAACCGTCTTTTCTTCTTTTGCTTCTTCTAACTGCTCTTCTGCAGATTCTTCTTCATCAATTAATTTTTCAATATCTTCTTCGGTTTCAACACTATCGTCAATATCAATATTGATCTCTTCTTTTGACGGCTCGGCAAAACCTACGACGATATCGCCTAATCTGATTTCAGAATCTGGAGCTAACGCCTCATCATAGCGACGGAAAAGTTCATCCATCGCAAGAGGATATTCAACAATGCACATCTGTACATCATTAGTACCGCGTTCAATGCGCTTTGAAATCTCAATTTCGTCTTTTCTGGTAAGAAGTGAAACATTCCCCATCTCTCGCATATACATGCGAACAGGATCTGTCGTTCTACCGATATCAACAGTACTATCAAGCTGATTTGCAACAGTTTCTACGTCTTCTTCTGCAGCCTGAGAGCTATCGCTTAATAAGATATCATCAGGATCCGGCGGAGTCTCACATACATTGATACCCATATCAATGAATGTTTGAATAAAAACAGAAAGTTGATCTCCGCTGATAATGTCCGGCGGAATTAAATCGTTAATTTCTTCAATAGTAAGATAGCCTTGCTCTTTGCCTCGAGCAATCAACTGCTTAAACTCGGTACTTGCTGAATTATTATCCATGCTTTGAGCTTTCCGCTATAAAAATCTAGTTCTTATTTGACACAAAGGCGGGAAAGAGAACATCTCTTCCCCGCACAACACGTTATATATAGGAAATGAATCTGAAAAAAGCAAATTTATTTCATATATTTTTTCAGATAATTTCCAAAAACGTTTTAATCAAGGTTTACGTCATCAGGAATTGAAGCGTTGTGATAAACCTCTTGAACATCATCAAGATCTTCAAGAGCGTCAATCATTCTCATAAATTTAACCGCGGTATCGGCATCCAAATCAGCTTCAGTTGACGGTGTCATTGTAACCTGAGCGTTATCCGGCTTAATGTTGTTGTCATTAAAGGCATCGACAACGGCAGGGAAAGCCTCTGGTGAGGTATAAACGTCAATTGAACCGTCTTCATTGGTCACAACGTCATCAGCACCAGCCTCAAGAGCAATATCCATTGCTTTTTCTTCATCTAAAGCCATATTGCCGCTTTCATCAGGAATAAAGCTTACAACGCCTTTTTTAGTGAAGAGATAGTTAACTGAGCCTGAAGAGCCTAAATTACCGCCAAACTTAGTAAAAGCATGACGAACTTCAGATGCTGTACGATTGCGATTGTCAGTCATGCATTCAACCATAACGGCAACACCGCCGACACCGTAACCTTCATAAACTATAGTCTCAAGATCGGTACCTTCGCCTCCGCCGACACCGCGTTCAATTGCACGCTTAATAGTATCGCGAGTCATATTCTGAGCTAATGCAGCGACAACTGCAGAACGCAAACGCGGATTGCTGCTTTCATCTCCACCGCCCATTCTTGCAGCAGTTGTAATTTCACGAATCAACTTAGTAAAAATCTTACCGCGCTTAGCATCCTGTGCTGCTTTACGGAAACGGATGTTAGCCCATTTTGAGTGTCCTGACATGTTTATTCTTCTCCTTTAAAGACAGAATCGTTAAATTCTGTTGGTTTAATTCTAACTAAGAGCTACTGCTCCATATCTGTAATCGCAATTGCAAGCTCTTTTAATGCATCAGGTGAAGCGACATTAGGAGCCTGTGTCATAAGACATGCTGCTGCAGTTGTCTTAGGGAATGCAATTACATCACGAATATTGTCGGTACCGGTTAACAGCATTGTTACACGATCAAGACCGAAAGCAAGTCCTGCATGAGGAGGTGCGCCAAAAGATAAAGCATCTAACAGGAAGCCGAATTTTTCTCTCGCTTCGCTATCAGTAATACCTAAAACCTTAAATACGGCTTGCTGCATATTCTCATCATAAATACGCACAGAGCCGCCGCCTGATTCATAACCGTTGATAACCAAATCATAAGCATCTGCATACACGGACATAGGATTTGCGATCAACTCTTCAGGAGTTACGCCTGACGGAGCAGTAAAAGGATGATGCATTGCAGTAAGTCCGGCCTCTTCAGTCATCTCAAACATCGGGAAGTCGATAACCCACAATGCTTTATAACCGTCAGCCACAAAACCTTTGTCTTTTGCAGTCTGCAAACGTAAAGCACCCATTACAGTTGAAATCTTATTGTGCTTACCAGCTCCGATGAAAACGATATCGCCTGATTTAGCCTGAGCCATTGTAACTAAAGACATCAATTCATCCGGGGTTACATGTTTTGCAATCGAAGAATGCAACCCTTCAGAACCTTTCTCAAGGTCATTGACTTTAATCCAAATTAATCCTGAGGCACCTAATTTTTTAACAAAATCAGTATATCCATCAATTTCTCGACGGGTCATTGCAGCTCCGCCAGGAACGGCAAAACCGACAACTCTTGAATCCGGATCGTTAGCAGGGACAGACAATACCTTAAATTCACTGTTGCGGACAGCATCACAAAGAGTATGAAGCTCATAAGAAATACGCAAATCAGGTTTATCTGATCCGAAACGCTCCATAGCCTCATCGTAGCGCATGACAGGAAGTTTACCCAAATCATATCCGGCTATTTCCTTAAATAAGCCGACCATCATTTCTTCCATAATGTCACGGACATCTTGAGAAGTCATAAACGATGTTTCAACATCAATCTGAGTAAATTCAGGCTGACGATCTGCACGCAAATCTTCGTCACGGAAGCACTTTACAATCTGATAATAACGATCATAGCCGGCAATCATCAATAACTGCTTAAAAAGCTGCGGAGATTGAGGTAAAGCATAAAACTTGCCATGATGAATACGAGAAGGAACTAAATAATCGCGTGCGCCTTCAGGAGTTGCCTTTGTAAGCATCGGAGTTTCAATATCAAGAAACCCGTGCTCATCAAGGAAATGACGTACATAACGAGTTATCGCTGCACGTACGGTCATCTTATGAACCATTTCCGGACGACGCAAATCAAGATAACGATAACGTAATCTCTGCTCTTCGGTATTATCCTGATTAAAATCAATCGGAAGAGGAGCTGCCTTATTAAAAATGGTCAAATCAGCAGCATAAACTTCAATCTCGCCGGTTGCCATCTTACTATTAACTTGATCAGCGGGGCGTGCCTTTACTGAACCGACAACCTTTATGCAATACTCGCCGCGCAAGGTTGAAGCTTTAGCGTGCAACTCTTGATTATCTGGTTCAAAAACAACCTGAACAATACCGCTTCTATCACGCAAATCAATAAAAATAAGACCGCCCAAATCACGGCGACGATTTACCCATCCGCACAAAGTCACCTGCTCACCGACATGAGCACTATTAACTTCAGCGCAATAAAGTGAACGCATTGACATAACAACCTCTTATCTCTTATGCGGGCAATTGTCACATGAACAATGAGAAGCTGATGGATTGTGATCTGCAGATCTGCCGAACCAACCACTTCCTTTTAATTCAAAACCGGACAACGATATAAGTCGCTCTAAAGATTCCTGTCCACAATGAGGACAAACAACCAAACGAGGATCTTTAATTCCTTGTTTTACAGTAATTCTCTCATTACAATTTTTACATTTATATTCATAAACTGGCATTTTAAGCCTTCCGCTTATCAAGTAAAAAATACTAAAAAACGATATATTATAGAAAATTTCGGATTAATTTGCTGTAATTTTTTACAATCAAACAGAGTTTAAGTCCTTTTTACAAAAACAACCTGCTTAAAAAACGTTAAGCAAGAGTTAATATCTTTTTGTAACAGCAAAATAAAAGGTAGCGTTTATCGGAAATTATGATTTTCAAATAAAAAGAGGAAAATGACAGCGGCACTTTTG
>NZ_CAJKVK010000110.1 GCF_905203285.1 uncultured Succinatimonas sp. | reverse complement strand
AACTATTTATTATTTAAGTAATTTATTTTAGAATGGCGCCTCTTTTATCAACACTAAGGATTAATCGTGATACAACATAACAATAAAGAACGTGTTCTTAAAAAACCGCCTTAATGACAGATTTTTTAAAGCTCTTTTCGGTGTAAAAGGACATGAAAAATATCTTATTTCCCTTCTAAACTCCCTTTTTGAATCTTATTTAAAGGGCCGTTCCATTGTCATTAATAAACTTACTTTCCTTAATCGTGAAGTTGATGCACTTAAGGATGACGGTAAGGCTTGTCGTATGGATATTCTTGCCCAAATCGATGACGGCAGCATTATTGATGTTGAAGTCCAACTTTTAAACATCAATGACGAAATGACCAAGCGTTCCCTATATTATTTTGGCAAACTATATACCGAAAGATTGAAAAGCGGCGAAAGCTATCATGTGTTAAGACCCTGCATCATAGTAAATTTACTTAATTTTAATTTATTTGATGATTTGGATGCATATCTGACCCGTTATCAGATGCAAGAGCTTACCTATGGTAGAATTTACAGTGACGATGCGGATATCTTTGTCGTGGAGCTTCCCAAATGGAAAGAATGGATAAAGAAGCAGAACACGCAGGATATAAAAAACGTCAATCGTTTTTGCCGATGGCTTTCATATCTTACAAGCAGCGACCCTGAGCTGGTACGCAGACTAGCCTTACATGATAGACTCATACAGGAGGCATTGATGATAGAGAAAAGGTATACGATGGATGACGAGCGTTGGTATGCCTATGAGATGCATGAAAAGTACCAGCATGATCAAGCCACGCTCAAAGAATGCGGAATCAGAGAAGGAATTGAAATAGGAACCAAAAAGACCCTTCTGCAAAATATCCGCGGTTTACTCAAAATCGGAGTAGAAGAGAAAACAATTAAAGCAGGATTAAACTGCACTGATGAACAAATTGCTGAAGCAAAGGCTTTAAACTAAATAATTTTTAAATTTTAACCGGAGCAAATCGCTCCGGTTTTCATCTACGCTATAAGCTCCCTACGCGAAAACTCCCATTTACCGTCGACACAAGATAAAGCGAAATCATGCTTTGCAATAAGTGAAGAACGATGACCTACGCTTACAATAATTGAATCCTTTAATTCTTCTTTAATTAGCGAATAAGCGATATTCTCACTGCGTTCATCAAGTGCGGATGACGCCTCATCCAAAAACAAGAGCTTAGGCTTTAACAATAAAGCCCGAACAAAAGCAACTCTCTGCTGCTCTCCTAATGACAGAATATGCGACCAAATATCCTCTTTATCAAGAAGCGGAAGCAAATGCTCAAGATTTAAAGCCTTAAAATATTTTTCAGTAAGTCCTTGCGTTTCCGGAGCTTTAGGATATCCTGCCGCCTCACGCAAAGTTCCTTGCGGCAAATACGGTTTTTGACTTAAAAATAAAACCTCGCCGCTTGCCGGCTCCGTAACTTTTCCTGAAGAAAAAGGCCAAATACCGGCAATAGTTCGAATAAGAGTGGATTTGCCGCATCCTGACGGTCCGCGAATTAGCAAACTATCTCCAAGATTAAGGCAAAAAGATACATTTTTACCTAATACCTCACCGCTCTGCGTCTTTACTTCAAGATTTTCAACCTTAAATTGAACTCCGTCTTTTTGTGCCTTTATACACTTAAAATTATCGGCTCTTTCCATACCGTCAAAAAACAGCGCAAGACGGTCGATTACCGCTTTCCACGAAGCCCAATCGGAGAAATTGGCAACCAAGGTAGATAAAGCACTTTGTACTTGCCCGAATGCGGAATTTATCTGCATGATACTGCCCATCGTAATTATTTTGGAAAAATACAAAGGAGCTGCGATCAAAATCGGGAAGATGACAGCAAGCTGCGCATAGCCTAAAGTTAAAAAGCCCAGGCGCTTTTGACAGTTAATAAGACTAATATAGTTTTTAACCACGTTAAAAAAGCGTTCTCTTAAAGTGAGATTTTCAATTTCCTCACCTTTATATAAAGCAATGGACTCGGCATTTTCACGCACGCGGATAAGCGAGAAACGGAAATCAGCTTCATAGCGCTGTTGCCTGAAATTAAGTTTGACTAAAGGCTTGCCCAGAATGAAAGTAATTAAAGTTCCGGCAACTGAGTAAATCAACGCCAAATACAAAAGATAACCGTCAGGCAGATGCAGAACATAGCCGTTCCATAAAGTCAGATCCACGCTGCCGGATAAATCCCACAGAACCACGGCAAAAGTCACCATCATGGCTAAATCCGTAGTAGTACCTAAAAACAGTACAATGGTCGCGTTAACGAATAGACTTAAATCGTCGGCAATACGCTGATCGGGGTTATCGGTATTTTTATCCGTAAGCTGAAGCTTGTAATAAGTACTTTTTTCAAGCCATTCATTCATTACTTTACCGGTAAGCCAGCGACGCCAATTAATTGCAAGCCGCGACTGTAAAAAGGCTTTATATACGGTAACCACCACATGAATTGATGCAAGCAAAGCAAATACTAGAATCTGATGCTTAAAAGCTGCAACATCATAATTTTGAATAGTATCCCAAAAAGTCTTATACCAAGTATTGATAGAGGTTGCTATCCAAATTGAACCTGCGGTAAGGGCAATAATAACAATCAGCAAAAACCATGAAATCATGCTGTCCTTACTGGTCCAATAAGGTTTTAACATGCGCCAAAAAGATGCCAGCGAAACTTTAAGCGGCAGACTGTCTGACGGTTTTCTGTCAGCGCTCTGCCCTGCATGCAGCTCTTTTTGAGCTGTTCTTTTAAATAATAAAGTTTTAAACATTTAAGTTTAAGCCTATAAAAAACGTTCTAAAAATACCGCAACACCGTCTTCTTCATTTGACAAAGTAATAGCCTTAGCCGCCTTTTTGGCCTCAGGCATAGCATTTGCCATCGCAACGCCAAGTCCTGCCGTTTCCAGCATTTTGCAGTCATTTTCAGCATCGCCAAAAGCCATAGTCCGTTCTATTTCAATATCTAAAATCTTGCACAGCTCACCAAGAGCTTTTCCTTTGGTCCCGTCAAAAGGAATAAATTCAAGGAAATTCGGATCAGAGCGCATAACCGTAAAAAGCTCATGCAAAGAAGGAGAGATTGCGGCACGTACTTTATCTAAATCCTCATCCGGTCCCACAATTAAAATCTTATAAAAAGGCTCGTTATCTTCACACTGCATAAAATCAATGGCCGTGTAAGGAGCTCCGGAGTGAACCACTTCTCTGGTCGTTGCCGGATTTAAATCCTCAATCACCAAACCGCGGGCTTTAGAATAAGCGTGAACCTTGCAGTTAAACTTATGGGCAAGTTTAGTTACCTCTTTGATGCTTCTGCCGTCGGCGCATAAAGAATACACGTCATGAAAATCATTGAGCTCAACAATCGCCGCACCGTTATAACAAACGGCATAAGCATTTGAATGCAAGATCCCCATTTCTTTTGCATAATTTACGATGCCGCACGGCGGGCGTCCCGTCACGATAACCGGTCTTATACCTTCGTCCTGCGCTTTTTTGAGTATATCTTTAGTTTTTTGCGTCACGGATTTATCTTTGGTTAAAACCGTACCGTCCATATCTAACGCAACCAATTTATAAAAACCTTTTTTTACTTCCACATTATCCAAGGTCAATGCCATGATTTATTTCCTTTTCTTCTTATTCTTGTTGGAATCTTAACCTTTCTTTACGTTAAAAAAAAGAAAAATCCCTGTTCGTCTTAACCCTTAGAGCCATACGAACAGGGATTTATACTAAAAATAACTAATTATGCACCGGCTTTTTTCAAAGCGGCATCAACAATCTCGGTTGCCTCTTTTTCGATCTGAGCTAAATGTTCAGGTCCCTTGAAGCTTTCCATGTAGATCTTATAAATGTTTTCAGTACCAGAAGGACGAGCGGCAAACCAACCGTTCTTGGTCACGACCTTCAAACCGCCGATAGCCGCACCGTTACCGGGGGCTGCGGTAAGCTTATCGGTGATCTCTTCGCCTGCCAAAGTAGAAGCCTCAACAGCTGAAGGATCAAGTTTCTTCAATACTGACTTCTGCTTAGCGCTAGCAGGAGCATCTACGCGATTATAAACCGGAGCTCCGTATTTCTCGGTCAATGCCTTGTAATGCTCTGACGGATCTTTTCCGGTCACGGCAAGCATCTCGGCTGATAGCAATGCCGCAATGATTCCGTCCTTGTCAGTAGTCCAGACACTACCGTCTTTCTTTAAGAATGAAGCACCGGCACTTTCCTCACAGCCTAAAGCCAAAGAGCCGTCAAATAATCCAGGAACGAACCACTTAAAGCCTACCGGAACTTCGCAGACCTTGCGTCCTAAGCCTTCAGCAACGCGATTCATCATATTAGAAGAAACTACGGTCTTACCGACCATTGCGTCTTTGGGCCAATTCTCGCGATGAGTGTAGATATAGTTAATTGCTGCAGACAAATAATGATTCGGGTTCATCAAGCCTGAATGACAAACAATACCGTGACGATCATAATCAGGATCGTTACCGAAAGCGATATCAAAATCGTCTTTCATGGCAATAAGTCCTGCCATCGCATAAGGGCTGGAGCAATCCATACGGATCTTGCCGTCCTTATCAAGGCACATGAATGAGAAAGTAGGATCAACGCGGTAATTTACCACTTTGATATTGAGCTTATAGCGATCGGCAATGCGATCCCAGTAGAATAATCCTGAACCGCCCAACGGATCTACGCCCAAACGAATTCCTGATTTTGAGATAGCTTCTAAATCAATAACGTTGCCCAAATCCTCTACATACTCAGAGAGCATGTCATATTCTTTTACGTTAGAAAGCTTAATGGCCTGTTCATAAGGAACGCGCTTAACTCCGGCAAGCTTATTTCTTAAAAGCTCATTGGCGCGATCTTGAACCCATGAAGTAATTTCCGTTCCTGCAGGACCGCCGTCGGTAGGATTGTACTTAAAGCCGCCGTCGGTAGGAGGATTATGAGACGGAGTAATAACAATACCGTCGGCAAGACCTGAAGTTCTACCCTTGTTATAAGTCAAAATAGCATGAGAAATCGAAGGGGTCGGAGTGTAGCCATGATCTTTTTCAATTCTGACCTCAACGCCGTTTGCGCCTAAAACTTCAATTGCAGTTGCTAAAGCCGCTTCGGACAAAGCATGAGTGTCCATACCGATGTACAAAGGACCGGTAATATTTTCTTTAGCACGATACTCGGCAATTGCCTGGGAAATCGCCAGAATATGGGACTCGGTAAACGAACTGTTAAGAGAAGTTCCGCGATGTCCTGAGGTTCCGAAACTTACCTGCTCATCAGGGTTTTCAACATTGGGGTGATTTAAATAATAAGCCGCCATCAAACGGGGGATATTAACCAAATCTTCTTCGCGGGCTTTTTTTCCTGCATAAGGGTGAATTGCCATTATAGTTACCTCAAAAAACTATGTTTTTCATCACGTACTTTTTAATTTTACAAAAAGTTTTAGAGTGAGGATAAGCGTTTCATTTTTAAGTGTGAGATAAAACTTAATTTTTTAGAAAAAGAGTAACGTTACTCACAAT
>NZ_CAJKVK010000109.1 GCF_905203285.1 uncultured Succinatimonas sp. | reverse complement strand
ATTTGCTACTGGAAAACTACTGTCAATTGAGCTTAAACTATCCAAAATTAAGCTTTAAGCGTTGTCAGTCAATTGAAAACTTAAGCATCAAGCGTCTTGGCGCATAGTTTTTCTATTTTAGGAGGCGGCTTTTCCTATAAAAACAACAAAGGATTTGCCGATTTTTAATGAATAAAAATTTATTTTCCTTGCCTGATTTTACAAATAACGATTCTGTCTTTAAAGAACTCATAGCCTTAAGACGCATACTGCACCGTACGCCTGAAACCGGTTTTCACGAATGGAAAACCATGGAGCTTTTAATCGATCTTATAAAAGACACGCAAGGCACCATAACCTTCATGCCCCAAGAAACCGCGCAGCACCTTTGCACTCTTATTCCTAAAGCTGATAAACCCCATAAATTTTTAGGCACTGACGTATCGGTTACCGGTTTCAAGCTTACTTTTAATTTAGATCCTCAAAATAAAAAGGTTAAAAAACATCTTGCTATCCGCTCTGACATTGACGGACTGTCCATTCCTGAAAGTTCCGAGCCTATGCATTTACCTGCAAAACTCGGATTTAATGCGGTAAACGGCGCGATGCATGCCTGCGGACATGACGGACATATGGCAATTGCCATAATGAGCGCATTATGGGTCAATGCCAACCTTTCTTTACTATATGAATCAGATTTAAGTGCCATCAGCTTCATTTTTCAGCCTGCAGAAGAAGGATGCAGGGGAGCTCTTGCCGTAATTGATTCAGGCTTTTTACAAGATATCGATCTTATCTACTGCTATCATTTAGGTCTTGGCGTTCCGTCAGGATATATCGTGCCCTGCCCTTCAGATTTTTTGGCAAGCTGTAAATTCACTCTTGAAGTGTTCGGTAAAAAAAGCCACGCAGGTCATCCCGAACTTGGCATTAACGCGCTTAAAGTCACCGCATCTTTTATTGAAAAGGCGCTTAGTCTTTTAGATCTTAAAAAAGGACTTTACGTCAACATGTCAAATCTTCACTGTGAAGGGGCTTGCAACGTAATTCCCGATCACTGCTTCCTTGAAGGAGAAATAAGAGTTTTAGACGAAGAAAACTTGGATCTTCTTTACTCACAAATTGAACAAATCATCGCTAATGAAAGTAAAACCGTTCCGGGAAGCTACTATCAATTACTTAAAAAAGGCGTCGGTCTTGGCATCAAACAAGATGAAAAACTCTGTAAAAAAGTAGAAAAGGCAGCATTGAAGCTTAAACTTAATATCATGCCTGAGTTTAAATTCAACGCCTCTGAAGATGCATCTCAGTTAATTCGCCATCTGCAAAAGCAAGGCAAACTCGGATGCTACTTTATGATAGGCTCCGATATCGCTAATTCTCATCATAACAGTTCTTTTGATTTTGACGAAAAATCGCTTATAAACGGATTTAATGTCATAAAAGAACTAATCTTAAGTGAATTGCCTTGAAAAATAAGCACTCAGCCCCCATGTAACACCAAAGTTCATTAGCTTGCTTGAGATAATAAAAAAACATGAGCGAACCTAAAAACACCAAAGACGAAGAAACCTTACAAGATCTGGTTCATAAAATTGAACATTTAGAACATCTTGTTAAAAATCCCGGCGATAACGATAAAGAAAGCCGCACCGGACTTGGTGAGCAAATGCCCGAAGAAATGCATATCATCCCGATCTTCGGCCGTCCGGTCATGCCCAGTCAAATTACACCGGTACAGCTTTCAATTGATTGGGAAGATGTTTTAATGAAAGTAGCAGAAACCAAATCGAAGGTTTTTGCTATCTTTTCTATTGGTGAAAAACCCGGCGACAGAGACAAAATTATTCCTGAGGACTACCCTCCTGTAGGCTGCGCCGTTAAGCTTTTGCACGCAAAAGCCACTAATTCTGAAATTCACTTTATCTGTGAAGGCATAGCTCGCGTCAAAATCGAGAGCTGGACTAATTACGAAAAAACAAGTCTTGCTAAGGTAAGCTACCCGGAACCTACTTTGCCCGATCCTGAAAGCAAAGAGGCAATCGACGTTAAAGCTTACTCAATGGCGCTTGTTTCCTCAATTCAGGAACTTTTACCTTTAAATCCCCTATACACCGAGGAAATGCGTCAATACCTGCTGCGCTTTAACCAAAACGATCCGTCGCTTTTGGCAGACTGCGCCGCATCCATTTCAACCGGCTCTTATTCTGAACTGCAAAATGTTTTAAACGAAATCGAAATCCTGCCACGCCTTAAGATGTCGCTTACCATGATTAAAAAAGAGCTTAAGGCGGCTAAACTGCAGAACAAGATCAAAGGCTCGGTTTCTGAAAAATTAAATAAAAGACAGCGTGATTACATTCTGCGCGAACAGCTTAATGAAATTCAAAAAGAGCTCGGACTTAAGATGGATGATAAAAGTGCCGACGCCATTGAATTTGAAAAGCGCATGAAAAAACTCACGCCGCCTAATTACATTCTTGAGCGTTTTAACAGTGAGATAAAAAAACTTAAAGTTCTTGAAAGCGGCTCTCCTGAATATGCGGTCACAAGAAACTATCTTGACGTTATAACCTCAATACCTTGGGGCAAGATGTCAAAAGAATCAATCGATCTTAAAAAAGCACGCACGATTTTAGATAAAGATCATGAAGGGCTTAAAGACGTCAAAGACCGCATCATTGAATTTCTCGCTATAGGAGCTTTAAAAGGCGAGACTAAAGGTTCGATTATGCTTTTCGTCGGACCGCCCGGTGTCGGTAAGACCTCTATCGGCAAGTCTATTGCAAAGGCTCTTAACCGACCTTTCTTCAGACTGTCGCTTGGCGGTGTTGACGATGAATCAGTGATAAAGGGTCATCGCAAGACTTATATCGGATCAATGCCCGGCAAAATGGTACAGGCTCTGCGTGAAACCAAAGTCATGAACCCTGTCATCATGTTAGATGAAATCGATAAGTTAGGTCGTTCATATCAGGGTGATCCGTCAGCCGCTTTGCTTGAGACCTTAGATCCTGAGCAAAACAATAATTTCCTTGATCACTATCTTGATGAAAAGCTTGATTTGTCAAACTGTCTTTTCATCTGCACGGCCAATACCGTTGAATCCATTCCGGCACCGCTTCTTGACCGTATGGATCCGATTAGGCTTTCAGGCTATATAGCAAAAGAAAAGCTTTTAATTGCTAAAAAGCACTTGCTGCCCCGCGCTTTAAAGCAGGCAGCCATCCGCAAAGCCCAGCTTAAATTAAGCGATGAGGTGCTGCTTAAGATCATCGAGGAATATGCCCGTGAAAGCGGAGTTCGTTCTCTTGAGCGCGCAATTGCCAAGATAGTAAGGAAAACCGCCGTCAAAATAGTTGAAGGCGAAAGCTCCGTCACGGTCACCAAAGACAATCTTGAAGACTTTTTAGGCACTGCTCCTTTTAAGAAAGAAAAAAATATCAAAGGAGTCGGCGTGATAACAGGTCTTGCATGGACTTCGGTGGGAGGAGCCACACTGCCTATTGAATCGGTACTTGTCAACCGCGACAACAAAAGCTTTGAGCTTACCGGATCGCTTGGTGATGTTATGAAAGAATCGGCGCACATCGCCTACTCTTTCATCCAGGCAAATCTGCAGCGCTATGCCGGTAAAAAAGGAGCCGATTTCTTTAAGAAAGGCACAGTGCATCTTCATGTTCCCGAAGGTGCCACTCCAAAAGACGGACCAAGCGCCGGCATTACCATGGCTTCATCTTTATTATCGCTTGCTCTAAATCGCGCACCCAAGCAAGGATTTGCCATGACAGGAGAGCTGTCACTTACAGGACAGGTTCTTGCAATCGGCGGTATCCGTGAAAAAGTCATAGCAGCGCGACGCATGGGAATATTCAATCTTATCGTCCCTAAAGCAAACGCGGGCGACGTGAAGGAATTACCTTCTGAAGTAAAGGACGGAGTTAATTTCTATTACGCCGACTCTTATGATGATGTCGCTAAAATCCTCTTTAATGAGGTGAAAGACAGAATAGATAAGATTGAAAATAAGTACAAACCTGAGCTTATCGATCTTAAAGCAGAAGATCTGCCGCTTAAGAATCAGGAAGAAAAACCGCAAAGCGAAGTTGCGGTAAGTTAAAGTCGCTATACGGGTAAGGATTTAATCTTTACCCGTTTTTACATTCAAAGAATCACAATACGTTTGTAAAGTACTGTAAATTAAATATTAACCAATGTTTTTCTGCAAATTCCTTACTTATTAAACAAATAAAGTCTATACTTACCAAAAAAGCTTAATCAAAAATTTACATTAATTTTATATCTTTTTTAAAGATAAAAAGGATCCTGCGTGAACTGGAAAGTAGCCCTTGCGATCATTACGGCAAACGTAGTGTTAATGTCCTCAAGTTACACTATGCTTATCCCTTTTCTTCCGATTTACCTTACCAAAGAATTAAATGCGGATCCTGAAACCGCCAATTTATGGACAGGTGCAATTTTCGCCGTTACTTTCGCCGTTTGTGCCGTCATGGCTCCTATATGGGGAAAAATGACCGACAGTAAAGGCAAAAAGCTCATGGTTATGCGCTCAAGTTTCCTTATTGCGGTTACCTATCTTATGGGAGGCCTTGTCACAACACCTTTCCAGCTGTTTTTGGTTCGCGTGTTCCAAGGCTTTGCAGCAGGACTGTGGCCTGCATCTCTTGCATTGATGTCCACTCTTATTCCTAAAAATAAAATCGGCATCGGCATGGGCGTTATGCAGTCAGCCAATATTTGCGGCGGTATTTTAGGTCCCCTCTTCGGCGGCGTGCTGGCTGAATCTTTCGGTATGCGCACCTCATTCTTTATCAGCTCGGGAACCTTGCTTCTTATCACTTTAATTACCCTGTTCTTTATTAAAGAGCCTAAAGTAGACAAACCTGTACAAAAGGCAGTTAAAAACGTTAAGAAGGAATCCGTTTATAAGAAGTTGCTGCGCAATCGTTCTATCAGACTGTTGTTGCTGTGTACTGTTCTTACCAACATGGTCATCCTGCTTTTACAGCCTGTAATGACCTTATACATCGGCGAGCTCATGGGAACTACGGAAAATCTTCTTTTAATATCCGGTACCGTTTTCTCACTGTCAGGCATTGCAGGAGCCATTGCAGCTCCGATTTGGGGAAAACAAGGACAAAGCAAAGGATTTTTCTATACCGAGGTCATCTCCCTGTGCGCTGCCGGTATCTTGATAGCAGCACAGTTTATCCCCAATACCCTGTTGCCGTTTGCTATTTTGCAATTCTGCGTGGGTCTCGGATTTTCCGGCATTTTCCCGTCAGCAAACGCCATGGTGGTTAATAACACCGATCCTGAGATCCGCGGATCGGCTTTCGGACTTATGTTCTCAGGTCAGCAAATCGGCGGAACCATCGGCCCTATTTTAGGAAGCGTAATTGCTACATTTATTAATATCAGCGTGATCTTCTTAATGTCAGGATTACTGCTGTTGCTCGTTGGCATTCTGTTCTACTTTAAAGCCCCGCGTGCTCTGCGCATCCGCACCTTGCGCGCTCCTAAGAATGCACCTGACAAAGACTTTATGGAGAAGATTAAACAACAAGCTCGAGCTGAGCTTGAAAAAGAGCCGGCAAAGTAAAATTCAGATTAACAGTTAACTAAAAGCTTCTTGCATCAATGTAAGAAGCTTTTTACTTTGTTATTAACCACATAATCAGTTTTTTACGCTTCATTTAATTTAAAATATTTGTAATACTACATACAATATGTTGCTGATTACGGATTTTTATCTATGAAAATCAAACAAATCCATATAGATAAATATAAAATTTTTCAAAATTTCAATATAGATTTTTGTACTGACGATATTCCTCTGAAAATTATCGTTTTAACTGGCATAAACGGTACCGGAAAATCAACTCTTTTAGAATTTATCTCATTTCATCAGATTC
>NZ_CAJKVK010000108.1 GCF_905203285.1 uncultured Succinatimonas sp. | reverse complement strand
ATAATTTATACCTTATTTTAACTTTTTAATAAAAATCAAATAATAAAAAAATTATAAGGTAAAAAATGAAAATTAAATCTCTTTTTACATATAGTTTGTTGTGTTTTACTTTGTCCAGTTGCTCTGTTTATATGGCATCAAATCAGGCTGATAAAGCAGGACAAGGGGTGTAATGTGGCAAAAGCAGATAAAATTAAATATTATGCTGACATTGCAAAAGGTTTTTTGTTTGCGTTATTAAGCACAATTTTTGCAGTCATTGCGTTTTTATTTATCAATTACGAAAAATTAAACATTTATCAAAATATTTTTTTATCAATTGCGCTCATCTTGCTTTTTATGACTTTGATCTCAACTATAATTTATATTAAGCACATAGGCAAAGATTTAGAGAGGCTTTAATTATGGATTTAGGTTTTTATATTGCTGTAATTGCAAGTGTATGCTTTGCTTTTATATGCTCTTATAGTGTTTATTATTTATTTAAAAAATAATCGTTCATATATCAAATATATTTATACATGCATAAGTTTGAATAGCTTTTATTAAATAGCAAAACAAGCTAAGTTAATTTAACAACCGCTTTAGAGCGGTTTGTTTTTATACGTTCTAAAATTAAAAATTTTTGATCCCAAACATAATTAATATCATGAAATGAAAGGTTTTTAATGAGATTTAAATGATAAGACAATCTTTCTTTTCTCCTTCTTTAATTTAAATAAACGATATTTTCTTCAGGTAAAAAAGACAATCACACTCTGCGTTTCTCCCTCCTGCAACACCCATAAACTTTTGCTACAATACGGCTTAACCAAAAGGAGTAGAACATGTCTCAGATTGAAAGAATGCATCCTGATTGTCCTCCGGATGCCCATAAAGTAATGCGTCCGCCTGAAAATCCGCTCAATGCCCAATTATGCGTTTTCGTTACCGCAGAAGAAGTTGAGACCTGCGGAATTGACGACGTTCTTGAAGTTTTAGCCCTCATGAACCAAAAGCCCCTGCTTTTATGCGAGGATGAGAACGTCAAGCAGCAAATTAAAGATCACTGCGCCAAAGCCGAATTGACTCCGGCTTTTATCCGCGTAAATGATGACAACACCTGCACTATCGAATATTTAGACGGAGCGGTCAGCTCATCTCTGCCTTTTTACGCTTATGCTGACGATTATCATAACTTTGAGCATTTCCTTGATAAATTGTCTGAAAAATGCGTTATCAGCGTCGACATGCTTTCTATGTTGATTCTCCGTTCCATTTCCACCGTCTATCCGTGGGATAAGCTTCTTGCCGGTGATTTTATCCGTCAATACATTAAAGCCAGTGACGCAATTTCCGATGAAGATCGCGATCTGCTGCGCCAAATCCGCTACGGAAAATACGATCCGATGAACGCCAAAGACACTAAGGCTTATCAATTCCTGCGTCTTGAACGCAAACTCTTCTTACAATATCCGTCAGAAGATGATTAACCATAAGACGCAAGGCAATTCCTTGCGTCTTGTCTTTTTAGTTACCGCAAAGCTTTGTCCATGTCACATTCAAGTCCAGTTATTTCCCTTGCAAAGCAGTTAATTGCCTGTAAATCAATTACCCCTGATGATGCAGACTGCCAGAAAATTCTTGCCAAACGCTTTTTATCTGCAGGCTTTACCGTTAAATCTTATAAAGAAGAAGGCAGTCAAACCTTAAATCTTTTAGCCACTCACGGCCAAGGCAGTCCTTTTATTCTTTTTCTTGGACACACCGACGTAGTACCTCCCGGTGATTTATCTTTATGGACAAGCGATCCTTTTTCTCCTACTTTCCTAGAGGATGAAAAAGAAGGTCTTATGTTGCAAGGACGCGGCAGCGCCGACATGAAAGGCTCCGATGCTGCAATGACCGAGGCTCTTTGTGAATATGTTAAAAAATACCCCAATCACAAAGGCACACTGGGATTATTGATAACTTCAAACGAAGAGGGAGATGCCTCAGGCGGTGTTCCTTTCGTTGCAAACGAACTGAAAAAAGAAAATCTTATCCCTGATTTTTGTATCGTAGGCGAACCGTCTTCCGAAAAAGTTTTCGGCGACACGATTAAAGTCGGACGTCGAGGATCGCTTACCGCTCATATTACCGTAATAGGCAAGCAAGGACATGTCGCCTATCCTGAACGGGTTCACAATCCGATTCATGACGCCGCAAAACTTATCAATGCGCTTAATACTAAGCTTGATTCAGGCAATGAATTTTTCCCGGCTACATCTTTTGAGCTGACAAACATAAAAAGCGGCACGAGCGCTGAAAACGTGGTTCCCGAATCTTGCTACTTTATGTGCAACTGGCGCTTTAATAATGAAGAAAGTTTCGATTCAATAAAAGAATTTGTTGAAAAACAAATAGATAATTTAAAACTTAACTGTCAGGTACGCTTTAAGCTTAACGGCTTGCCGTTTATTTCAGGAAACTCCCAATTATCTAAAGCCTTGTCTGAATCTATTGTAGAAGTAACCGGCGTCACACCGAATCTATCCACATCAGGAGGAACGTCTGACGGCAGGTTTATCGCCCCGCTTGGCACCAAGGTTGTGGAGTTCGGACCAAAAAGCGCCACCATTCACCAGATTAATGAAAAAGTGGCAGCTTCATCTCTTGACGCTCTAAGCCTTATTTTTATCAAAACCTTAGAGCGTCTTTTAAATTAATCAGGCATTTAACAGATATTTTTCGGCATCAAGCGCTGCCTGACAACCGCTTCCTGCCGAAGTTATCGCCTGACGATACACTTTATCGGCACAATCTCCTGCGGCAAAGACACCAGGGCATGAAGTAGCGGCAGCTCCGTTTTCTTTATGCAAAACGATATAACCATCCCCATCAAGTTCCAAATCATCTTTAAAGATGTCAGTTGCCGGAGCATGACCTATGGCGACAAACACGCCCTGTACGGGCAAGTCGCGTTTAGTTCCATCCTTAAATTCAACGGCTAAGGCGTTAACGGCATTACCGTCACCTTTAATTTCATCGACCACGGCATCAAGCACGAATTCGGCTTTTCCTTCTGCTACCAAAGCTTTAAATTTATCTATAAGCACATTTTCAGATCTAAAGCCCTGACGGCGATGCACTAAATAAACTTTATTGCATAAAGATGCCAAAAAGATAGCCTCCACGAAAGCAGCCGATCCTCCGCCGACTACCGCGACATCCTTTTTTCTAAAGAAAAATCCGTCACAAGTTGCGCATGCTGAAACTCCGTGACCTTTATATTTATTTTCAGATTCAATACCCAAAAAGCGTGCTTTAGCTCCGGTTGCGACAATTACCGAAAGCGCCTTTAGCACCTTACCTGAGCTTAAAGTTAAAGTTTTAACCTTATCTTTTAAATCTACTTTAGTAACCGTATCGAAAATAATTTCAGTACCGAGGGATTTGGCATGATCTTGAAGCTTTTGCATCAGATCAAAACCTGAGGGATTATCTTTCTCTCCGGGCCAATTTCCGATTTCAGGAGTTGAAATAAGTTGTCCTCCGACCTCGGATCCTGCTACCAGAACCGGCTTAAGGCCGGCTCGAGCAGTATAAATTCCTGCCGTGTATCCGGCAGGTCCTGAACCTATAATTACAACGTTTAAAATTTCACCTTGTTCCATATGCAACTCTACCAATGTCTGAAGCGATGATGACGAGGCCCTGGGCCACGATCATATTCATCATAATAAGGACAATCTTTATATCCGCCATCTTTTACAAATTGTTGCATAAGTAAGCGTTCTTTTTCACGTTTTTGAGATTCTAAATCAGCTACAGTCTGTGCCTGCTTACGAATTTCCTGGACATTCGGATCATCGGCACGTTCTAAAGCCTTTAATACCTTTCTTTCAACAAAAAGCTGCGACTCAATCTTGTCAAGCTCATCGACCTGCTGACCGTAACGCTCCGCCATGACAGGAGATCTCAACATACGGTGATGGCGAGGGCCGAAATCATCATAGTAAGGACAAGGAGGAGGCACATCTGCAACAGGACGCGGCGCTACGGTATCAAATCCGCGCACTGAAGCAGGATCGATATTATCAGGAGCCGCAATTGCAAGAGAAGATAAGGAAACAGCGCTTAACAAAGCAACAGCAACGGGAATAGTCTTAAAGTTCATACTAAACTCCTTTTATCAAAGTTTATCTTTATTCTTACTTTAAGATCTTTATCTTAGTTTACCCTTAGCTGTAAAAATTTCTTTTGTCTTACTTCCAAATATCGGTTTTAATCGGTAAAAGACTTATCGTGCTAAAGCAAATTTAAACTGTTATTGGTTTAATCACCTGACAATACCTAGCAATTGCCTGTAATTATTTTTGGCAAAATCAACACAATGTTTAGCCCAAGGATACGAGGACTTTAACAATACATCCACAGCAGCATCAAAAGAAAAAGCGTTCAAATATTTTTCTGCTTTTTCTTTATATGAAATATGCCACGGCTCATATCCCATGTTTTTGCCTGAATACGGTCTTATAAAACCAAATGAATCTAAATTTTCTTCAAGCCACAAACCTAAAGAATAGAAATAAGAGCCTTTTTCATATTCATAAGCCGTAAGCTGTAAATTTTCACCATCTGGCAGCATGGATTTTGAGTAAATATCAAAATCAGTACCGAAATGATGACGAGAAAAACCGGGAATTGCAGAAAAGCGGCAAATTGCCGCTACTTTGTCTGTCGGAGTCAAATTGCTTATATCAATAGGATGCTCATTTTGATCAAGGACCGGTCTTAAGCCGTTCCATTTAGCATCAAATATTGCGCACTGCCGCGAAAATGACCGATAAGCAGATGCGACATCAAGAGAAAAGCCGTCGCTTAAAGCTTTATCGACAAGTAAACCTAAAGCCGCCGCCGCATCTATGTCGGCTAAAAGCTCGGTATCAAAAAGCTTTACCAAACGACTTTCGTCAAGTCCCAGGCACTCAAGAGTACTAATCATTTTTAATAAGATTAAGCTCTTTACCTAAAAGATTTGCTATCTGAACGCATGAATAAGCTTCACCGCGACGAGCATTATCCATAAGCACGATAAAATCAAATCCACGGCGTGAAGAAGGGTCGGCGTGCAATCTTGTAATTAACAATTTAGTCTCGTTAATACCATGCGTTACCGGGGTTAAAAGCTCATCTTTATCGGCAACTTTAATCCACTCACAAGCATTGAAAGCATCTTCAACCGCGCCTTCAGGAACATCTTCTTCAAGCTCAACATGGACTACAACAGTATGTCCGTAAAAAACCGGAACTTGAATTGAAGTAAAATCAAAGCCGCGCTCAAAATCACCTAAGAGCCTTTTTAACTCATGACGCACTACTTCCTCATGAGTTGAGTAGCCGCTTTCGCTTAAATCACCGATTCTGGTATGTATGTTAAAAGCAAGCTGTGCCGGGAAATCATTATCCTCAAGCGCCATGCCGTTTAACAGTAAAGTGGTTTCACGTGCCAGTGTTTCAGTGCCGGCACGTCCGTGTTCCGACACGGATTCAAGCGCCGTTACCTGGGCTCTTGCCACTCCGAATTCATCGTGTAATACCGACAAGCTTAATGCAAGCTCGGCACTGACTGATGCCGGAGGAATAACAACTTTACGCTCAAGAGCTTCTTTTACCGTATACGGATTAAGTTCAGGCAGCACCAACGGAACATTGTCATCCCCTGAAAAACGTCTACTGTTATCTATAACGATACATCCAGCCTCAGTTGCTTTATCACAAAGCCTTTTACTCTCATCTGGCGGACATAAAAACATGGCAACTTGTGCTTTAGAGAAATCAAAAGACGAAACCGGTTCTATCATATGATTGCGGCCGTTTAAAGTAACGGCATCAAATTCACCTTCAAGCGGAGACAAAGGATAAAGCTTACCGATATCCACTTTAAGTTCTTCTAAAGTTTC
>NZ_CAJKVK010000107.1 GCF_905203285.1 uncultured Succinatimonas sp. | reverse complement strand
TTAAGGATAAATTCGGTACATTAGCTTTTAATTTCAAGAAAGCGGATCAACAAACACAGGCTAATCTGCGTACTTTTGTTTTGAATATGACAACTGTTTTGTCAGCTCAAACTTTTTATGAAGGACAATCGATTAAAGACAGATTAACTGCTTGTTTGTCCTCTGTTTCAGCGGATAGAGTTGATAGTTCTTTGCAGTATCTTAGTAAGATTGCTCAAGAACAAAACAGACTGGGAGCATTAACGCAGTTACATGAATCTTCTCAAGTTCTTCATGAGTTAAAGCAAATTGCAAATGTAACAAAAGTTAATGATCCTTTTACCAGTCTGACTCAATTAAAAGGCGGCGATAACGGAATAGTTTCGCATTTGGCAAGAGGGGACGCAATTAATTTATTGCCGGCAGAATTTCAAAAGCTGTCGAAAATAAATCCGCCTTTGTCTGAGTCTGAATATTGGATTATGAATGCAATAATCAAACAGTACACAAACAATGATCCGAAAAATTCTGATGCAATTAATGCGCTTGTGTCTTCGGCTCCTCAAATTATCGATTTTTATAATAAGAGTGGCTATGTTCCCGAGGGTAAAGATTTGTATCGGATTGTAAGCGGCGGAGCAGAGATGCCTGATAATGTTTCTGATGATGAAGTGGTGATTAAGGCTTACGAAAGTTTATATAATTTAGTTCTTGAAAAGATACATGATTCTCCCGGCTATGATGATAATGTAACGCCTATTCAAATAGCTTATATGATTAATTGCGGAGCGTTTTTCGGTTGTTCTCCGGAACTTATTCGTCAAATTGCATTAGGTCAAAAAACCGATATTTCAGGCGAAGATTTAAATTGCCCTGTAGGAGAACTCCCGTCATTAACAGATTTTAATCCAAAGAATAATTATTTTTTGGATGTGGATTTTCATAGATGGAAGGGGCGAACCTCGTTTACTTTTATTCAAAAAGACGGTGAAGAGGTTGTATTTAGACCATCCCGTGATTTATCAGCTGATCCGGATAAAAAGAACATGCTGTATAAGTCCATTATTTTGAGTGTGTATAAAATGATGGGCAAAAATGAAATTACCGATGAATTATCAGAGGAAAACAGGATACAGCTGTCTCGTGTTTTCTGTTTATTGTCGCAAGCCGGAATTGCAGATACCAGATGTGAGATTTTTTTACCTCCATATAGTAATGCAGATGAACATGGATCTTATCTCTTTAATATTAAAGCACAGGAAGACGGATCAATTGAGCTGGTTATTAAAACTGATCCTGATAGTATTTATGACTACTCTCAGTCTTTTGTTGTCAGATCGGACGGATCTTATGCATGTACGGATTTTAAGATAGCAATAAGAGAAAACGCTGCTGCATCTTCCGAATCCGTGCTTTCGGTTAGTGAGGATGATGAATTTTCTGTTTAAGATATAAGCTTCGAAGGTGAAGAAAGTGGCGAAGCTGTGCAGTATAGCAGCTCTATAAGAACGCTGGTGATGATCTAAAATCTAAATGCTTCGGATTTGGGACCTAAGGTCGATCCTTTATCAAAAGAGGGAGGTTGCAGGTTTCTCCGAAGTATATGACAATGCGATATCGTTGTTAAGCAACTCGCTATTTCGGTCTTTAGTCCGAAGGTGACGTTGATTAATTGAGATATAAAATTTAACAAAATATGCCAGAAGTCTCCACCATCTATAGGGTGGGGAGTAAGTCACTAACAGGTATCCATCTTATGCACAAGATGAGATATTGCGTAAGGTTATATAATCCATATATAACAGTATGTTATATAAAGATTGGAGTATGGTATATGCAGATAATTATTTCACCGGCAAAAAAGATGATTGAGAATACAGATACTCTTCCGCCACTGCGTATGCCGTTATTTTTAAATGAAGCTAACATTATTCTCTCTAAATTAAGAGAATTTGATTTTGCTAAGTTAAAGGCTTTGTATAAAGCTTCTGATAGTATTGTAAAACAAAACCTTGAGCGTCTTAGCTGTATGGATATGAGTAAGAATTTAACTCCGGCATTACTTTCATATAGCGGATTACAGTATCAATCTATGGGCGCTAATGTTTTTGATGAGCGTTCGTATGAATATCTTGATAGGCATCTTTTCATATTAAGCGCTATGTACGGGATGCTAAGACCCTTTGATGGGGTACGGGCATACAGACTTGAAATGGCTGCCAAATTAAAAATTAATGATAAAAAAGATCTTTATGATTTCTGGCAGAAAAAAGTTACCGGTGAGCTACAAAAATACGATGACACTGTTATTAATTTAGCCTCAGAAGAGTACAGTAAAGTTATAGATTCAAAAAAAGTTAATTTGATTAATGTGCTATTCCCGGTAAAGAGCGGTGATAAACTTGTGGAAAGAGGAAGTTTATGTAAACAGGCTCGTGGGGCAATGGTAAGGTTTTTGGCAGAAAATAATATAGAATCTTCTGAAGAGATGAAATATTTTTCTGCATATGGGTTTGTTTATTCAAAAGAACATTCTAATAAAAAAACATTTTGTTTTATAAAGGAAAATAATTATGGCAATGCTTGAAGCCGGAGTTTTTGCTCCTGATTTTACTTTAAAAGATCAAAAAGGAAATGAAGTCAGATTATCGCAATTTCGCGGTAAAAAAGTTGTTGTTTATTTTTATCCTAAAGATTTGACTCCCGGATGCACGCGAGAAGCATGCGCTTACGCAGGTTTATCGTCTCAGTTTGATGCAGATAATGTTGTGATTTTAGGGATAAGCAAAGATAGTGTTGCATCTCATGAGAAATTTGCAGTAAAACATAATCTTCCCTTTATTTTGCTGTCTGACGAAAATAAAGAAGTGTTGGAAGCTTTTGGGGTTTGGCAAGAAAAGAAAATGTACGGCAAAGTTTCCATGGGTGTTGTCAGATCAACGTTTGTTCTTGATGAGGACGGGAAAATCATCAAGGTGTTTAAGCGTGCTAAACCTGATACCAATGCACAAGAGGCCTTAGACTTTATTCGTAATTATCAAAAAGTTTAAAAAAAGCGTGCTTGACGGCACGCTTATAAAAATTATTTTGTTTTTTACTTAATATTTGCTGCAGCAAAGTCCCAATCGATGTGAGCTATAAAGTCTTTTACGTAATCTGCACGGCGGTTTTGATAATCAAGATAGTAAGCGTGCTCCCATACGTCTACTGTAATAATCGGAGTGAAACCGTCGATTAACGGATTGCCAGCATTAGAGGTATTGACGATTTTAAGCAGATTGGGACCGGTTTGTACTAACCATGTCCAGCCTGAACCGAAATTGCCTACTGCAGATGCTGCAAATTTTTCTTTAAAACTCTCAACCGACTCGAAATTACTTATAAGTAAAGCTTTAATCTTCTCGGGAATTTCTTTTTCTTCAGGACTGATGCAATTGAAATAGAATTCGTGGTTCCAAGCTTGTGCTGCATTATTAAATAAGGGACCGGAACTTGACATCATGATATCTATGAGGGATTTCCCTTCATAGCTTGATCCTGCGACCAATTTGTTAGTGGTATCTACATAGGCCTGTAAATGTTTACCGTGATGAAAATTCAAAGTATTTTCAGATATGAAACCTAAAGCATTTTTAGGGTATTTTAAAGCCGGTAAAGTAAATGACATATAAAAACTCCTGCATGTGTGTATCTCTATAAGAGGATAGATGTTTTGTTTAAAGTAAGCAATTGACAATACGCACATTTTGCGCAAGTGATAAAACTTATTAAATTCGTAACTTGCTAGGAGTTCAGTCGTTATTCTGTTTTACATGAATCCGGTGCTTTTTCAGGATCTTCTTTGTCTTTCAGGTGAGCACGAAAATCAAGTAGAGTTTGTTCTATGGGGTCGGGAAAACCTGCAAATAAGGTATAACGGTTAAAAATACTGCAAAAGAGTTTGCACTCCATTAACGTATCGTATTTTGCACCATGAGCTTTATCATCTTCAAATTCAATTCCTGCAGCAGTACAAGCTCTTGCTAAAACAGTTTGACCGTACACAAGACCGGCAAGGGAAGCCGTATCGAAAACAGTAAATTGATGAAAAGGGCAGCGTTTATAATTTAAGCGTTTTGCTAGCGCGTGAATAAATGACAAATCAAAAAAACCGTTATGTCCTACTAAAATTGCTCGAGTGCATCCTTCCTTTTTCATTTTTTTAGAGATTGCTTTAAACATCGGCAGAACAGCAACTCTTTCATCTTGCAAATTACGGCTTTCATCAAAAGGATCGATACCTAAAAAAGCTATATTAGACGGTTCAATGTTTGAATTAGGAAAAGGACGGATATTGGCGCTCATTATTTCATCAGGCTGCAGGTATCCGTTATCGTCCATGGTCATTGTCATCATGGCAACTTCAAGTAAAGCGTCAGTTTCCGGATTAAATCCGGCAGTTTCAACGTCTACAACAACAGGATAGAAACCGCGAAAACGATCTTTTATCGAAAATCGCTTGGGAAGCTGTGATGAATTTTCCTGACACATAGTAACCTCTAAATTTTTGCGCATTTTATCACGATTTTTTTGAAATTTTGTAATAGACAGACAATGAGGAAATTATGTACAGAGCGAAATTTTTTAATTAAAAAAGATAATTTTTATTAAAAATGTTTAGGTGCCTAAATAAAATACTATACTTAAGATAGTTAGGTACCTAATTATATTTGTTTTTAAATAAAATGGGGTTAAGGGTGAGTATGGAAGAAAATAAATGTGATTTATGTGCAAAGGGTTGTTCTATGAATGATTTGCAATGTAAAAGGGGAAGGGATTTGTATATGAGAAATAATACGTTCAATCAAAATAATTATTCCGATGCGTCTTTTGCAAATAGTTGCGGTTGTAATAGCGTAGGACACGAAAGAAACTGTAAAAAATCATCAGGTCAAATGTGTTCTGAGGTTGGCGGTTGTAGAGGAAGAGGCCGAGGACAACACAACCAGAAATATAATTATGAACAAGGAAATTGCGGTTGTAATCAATATGTTGATTTTGACAGAGGATTGTCGTTTTTAGTTGACTCATGCTGCAGACATATGCACCGTCATATGCCTCAGCAGGGTAGAATCAGGCATATGATTAGAAAATGCGGCAATATCACTCAAAAGGAACTTCAAGAGAGATTAGGGATAAAAGCAGGCTCTATTAGTGAGATATTAAATAAAATGGAAAGAAAGGGAATTTTGGAAAGACGTGAAGATCCATGTGATAGAAGAAGAAAACGCTTATTTTTAGCAGACAATGCATCTGCTTGTCATGAAGAGCATGTGGATGACTTTTTCAATGTTTTAACGGAGGAGGAGCAACAAACTCTTAAAGCATTATTGATGAAATTGTTAGGTGCTCATAATTTGTCTAGCGTTTAATTAAAGAAGTTAAAAGTGCAGTTTAAAAATTATTTAAAAGAAAATACTCACATTGATGCTGCACTTTTATCTCATCCGTTCCGTTAATTTGTATCTTGATTACATCGCCGCCACGTAAATTAAGAGACATTAACGACATTAAATTTTTGCCGTCAGCTACTTGGTTTTTATGCTCTATAGTGACATCAGAAGAAAAAACTGACAGGAGTTTTGAAAGCTCACCGGCCGGACGCGTATGTATGCATTTACCGTCACTTATTCTGAAAGAAAATTCGATCATTTTTATCTCTAATTTTTTATTTATTCTTTATTAATTTGATTGTAACAGACAAAGTTCAAAAATGTGTTCATATCAACGTTATAAGGTAAATATAATCAAAATTTTTGCAGAAAATAAAAAATACAGACAAAAAGACCCATGATCATCAAATAATCAAACAGAAAACATGCATACGTTTCGTAGAAATCGAATACCGGATATTCAAGAAGTAGAAAAAGATTTTCTGCAAGACGCCTTGATATGAATTGATACAAACCATACAAAGCGATAATAACTGCATTGACGTCCTCACCGGCCTAAAGGCCGATGATCCTACTGCTAAACAACAATACAGCTGTTAGCTTCAGAGGGTTCCTGCTGCCGACCTCCAACGAGATTCGCTTGACAGGCTATC
>NZ_CAJKVK010000106.1 GCF_905203285.1 uncultured Succinatimonas sp. | reverse complement strand
GTCGGCAGCAGGAACCCTCTGAAGCTAACAGCTGTATTGTTGTTTAGCAGTAGGAATCATCGGCTTTTAGACCGGTGAGGACGTCAAAAAAAGTAGTCGTTTGAAATTTAAACGGATTTTGCAGGATGAATGCTTGTGGGGTTTAAAAAGTAGATAGTAAGTACAGAAATTGCGTTGAAAAATTTTTGCGCAAAGCTGGATTTTTTAACTGTTACGTATATTTTCACTACGCAAATTTAATTATAATACGCCTCAACATAGAGAAAATTTATTGAGGTAAAAGACAATGCGTCAGACTGACAGCGCAATGCGCATGCTTATAAGCGCATATAAAGCAGTATTAGCCAATTGCTATATTAAAGAAACCCTCGCGGGGGGGTAAAGCGCTTTGGTAAAGGTGTAGCCTTAAGTTCCTTCCTAACTGCAGTTCTTGCAGGGGGTTCTGCTCCTTCATTTGCAGATCAGACTTTAAATATTAATGAGTTCAGAAATTTAGGAGATGAGATTACAATTGATGTTAATACAGTGGTCAATGGAACGGGAAGTTTTGCTGGTGGAGACGAGATAGCTAACAGTATTGTATGGAAAAATATTAGTGTAAGAGATAATGTAGATCTTACATTTAATAATGTTGCAGGGAATCACCCTAATATTTCTGGTAATGGTAATATATCTATAAATTTTGATAAACAAGCAAATACTGCAGGTGTATATATTGATGGAAATATTTCTGCGAATAATTTAACAATAAAAACAATAGGAACTACAAAAGGGATATCCACAGAGTACGGAGTATATTCAATAACAGATAAAATAAATATTAATTTAAATAATAATCTAACAATAAACTCTGGATATGATAGTATTTTTGCTACAGAGTCAGTAGATAAAGATATTATAATTAGTGCGCAAGGAAAGGTTGATTTAACATCTGTCTCGGGTAGAGGAATATTTAATGCAGATCTGGGAACGAATAATATTATAGTTTCTGCTAAAAAGGGGATAAGTATTAATTCTGGAACTAACGCTAATACAAATTGGTTGGGTGGAGTATTAAATTTCGGAAATGGAAAAGTAGAACTGAGTTCTGATGCTGGGACAATTTATATAAACTCTGGAGATGCTCACGGAGTAAAAACTCAAAACACTAGTATAACAAATCTTTATTCATTGGGAAATTTTATTATAGGAGAGAAAAACGGTGTTACTCAGAATGGAGGAGAACTTAATATAAAAGCAACGAACAGTATAACAAATTCAGTTGCTTTGTTCAGTGATTATTACAATAAATATAATAATGTGTTTATTGGTGAAACTGGTTCTGGGTTTGAGTCCAGTGGTTCTGGAACTAGTAAAATTATTGCAGGTAATAATAATGTTTTTGGTGGTTTAGAAAATGGTATATTATCTACATCATCTGGAACAATATATGCTGACGCAAAGAATAATATTGTTGGTTTTGATGAAAACGATAATATTTATAATAACGAGGGGGAGTTGATAACTGATGATTTTATAGGTAAAAACGGTATCTATGTGGAATCTGGAAAGGTTACTTTAGATGCTGACAATGAAAATAGAATAAAAGCTACAGAAAATGCTGTTTATTCCTTGGGCGCAGATAGTGAAATATCATTGAATGGTGCTCAAAATATTATTACAGTACAAAATGTCGACGGAGTTGATGAAGGTCAGTTTGCTTATGGCTTAAGAGCAAATGATAATTCAAGTATTACAATCAAAAATCTTGAAAAAGAAGCTGATTATACAAAGATATATGTAGAATCAACAGAAAATTCAGGCAATGGTTCTATTGCAGTTGAAAGTGAACTCAATGGTAAGATTGACTTAACAAGTAAAGATATTGATATTACTGCGAAGTCTGCTAAAGTGGGGCATAATTTTGAAGCGATAGGTGTAAAAAATGAAAATAATTTAATTAAAAATAATTTTAATATCGTTTCATCTGAAAATCTTTCTATATATTCTGAGAATATAAAAGGCAATACTGGCGGTCAACCAGGTTTGGCTTATGGTGTATATGTGCAAGATGCTCTGGAATCTAATTTTGTAGCAAAAGATTTAATTATTACTGCAAAAAGTAATCAGGGCGGTGGTGAATCATATGGAATATGGGCTGAGGCGTCAAATGGACAAAATGATGATGAATTTGTCGCTACAGATGTGACAACTTCTTTTAATGCAAATAATTTCTCAATTAATGCTGAAGCGACCAATGGTACCTCTTATGGTGTATATATACAAAATAATAAAACTACTAGTAAAAATACTGTAAATATTACTACTACAACTGATATAAATATTGCTGCTAAAGTATTCATCGATGATTCAAAGTCTGACAATGGCTCGTACGCATATGCTACAGCAATTAGAGCTTCAGGGGCTGATGTCTCTTTGAGTTCAGAAAATGGCGAAATATCTTTAATAGCAACATCTGAGGATGCCTCAATAGAGTTACCTGATAATAAAATCTCCGTAACTGCAATTGGTATTAACTCTTCAGCGTTAAGTGACAATATGTCTGCTAGCCATGTTGAATTAATCAGTAAAAAGAATTCTATTTATAGTGATCAACAGGGTGTTCTTTCTGATGGTTCTAAGTCAACAATCGAAGTAAATGCTACTGGTGATGGTAATTTTATTTATACTTCATTAGAGAATTCATCAAGCCAAGGAGTTATAAGTCGTGATGGTGGACATGTTGTTGTAAATGCTGAAAAAGGATCTAATCATATTGAAGCTTCTAACGCTGGTGTACTTGCGCGTAAATTTGTTAGAGAAGGAGGAAGTTCCGTTGTCTTAAATGCAAAATATAATGAGGTTTTAGCTGAAAAATACGGATTGTACGCTGATACGGATTCCTCTGTTACTTTAAATGCTGAAAATAATAATGAATTATTGAATGCGGGAAATTTTATTACTGCAAACGATTTGTCTAAAGATAAGGTTCAGCAAGGCTATGGAAATGGTTGTGCAATTTCTTCTAAGAGTGGAAGTACTATAAAAGCATTAACAAGTGGTCAAAATAAATTATTAGGTGCAGTTGTATCTAGTGGAAATAATTCTACAGTTAATATTTTGGGTTTAAATGACTCTCCAAGTAATATCAATGAAGTATGGTCATACGGTGTAATTGCCGGGGCAGGTGATTTAGATGAAGATGCAACTGAAGGAGAATCTTCGTTTAAAGATAAAAATGTAATCTCTGCTCTATACGCTGAAGAAGGCGCCAAGATAACCTTATCCGGCAAGACAAATAGGTTGTATACAACTGCAGATCCTAATGAGCATGATGACTTGGAACGCGTAGTCTGGGCATATAACGGAGCAAGTGAAGCTACCACCATCTCTATTGACGGACATACGGATATCTCAACCAATCAATACGATAAGAGTCTTAACAGCATCGATATCGCTATAGCTGCAGGTACTGCTGTAAATTTGAAAGGAGATATTGTAAGCCAAAGCAAAGATTTGGCAGTTGAAGACCGTGCCCAGGTTCTGGTTAATTATGCTGATTTAACAGATGATAAAGGCTCAGTTGTTCAGCAGAGCTCAATAACCGGTGATATTCTTGCCGCATATGCGGGCTATGTTGATATTAAACCTGCAGAAAACACAAATGCCGGAATTAATATTACGGGCAATATCCTTGCAGGTAACAACGGTATTGTGAAGATTGATTTAGGCAAGGGCGGCAGTTTAACCGGACGCGCTGATGACTACGGTGATGCAAGTGTCGGAGATGGAGAAGACGGTAATAAGGGACATCAGAACTCTACTTATTTTAACCCGGCATTCAGCAGCTCCATTTATGAAGGCGGCGCAGTCAATCTTAAGATGGGAGAAGGCTCACAGTGGAACGTAACCGGACAGAGCTGGATAACCTCCATTAATACCGGAATTACAGGCTCATCTGCAGCTGACGTTTCAGCTTTACCGACGATTGACTTGACTCAGGCTAATAATGCACAGAACTCTGCAGCTGCTGGACTTACTGTTTATAACTTTAACGGTGATTCTAATTTCAAGATGAAGCTTGACGGCAATAATCTTACCAACAGCAATATGCTGTATATGAAGCAAGCCAACGGTAATTACTATATTGAGCTTGAGGATGCGGTAAGCGCGGATGAAATCAATACCGCGCTGCATGACGGCTTGCGTTTTGCCACGGTAGGAAAAGATTCCAACGTTCACTTTAGCGTCGGCAGTAGAGATGACGGTGTCTTTAATGTCGAGTATGAAGTGGGACAGGATAATTACGATGAGACCGTGGCTGAAAACGTGCATTATAATGGCTCTGAACTTACCGCCGAGAAACCGAGTGATTCCACTGTCAAAGATTTCTTCGGCAATGAAGGAACTCCGGTTGAGGAGGTAAGCGGTGATGCGGGAATCGCTACCGCAAGTGCCGTTATGGCTTTAGCTGAAGATGCTGAGGTTAAGGCGGCTGAGACTCAGGAGGACAGTGCTACCGGTGCCGTAAACCATAAGATTATCGGCATAAGCTCAACCGAAATCTCCGACGGCGGCAAGACTGTCATCAACATGTCCCGCGCCAACTATGCCAACGCCGTTTACATGGATACTTTAAATAAGCGTCAGGGTGAAGCAAGATTTGTAGGTAGTACCGACCACGGAGTCTGGGTCAGACTGCGTCATGACAATATCGGTAAGGAAGATGCCTTCAGAAGCCATAACACCATGGTCGAGGTAGGTATCGACCAGAGAGACGTTCATGATTACGGTGAGTTCCATACCGGCGTAGCCTTGGATTACATGAACGGCAGTCTTGATTACCATACCGTTGACGGTGACGGCGATATCGAAAGATACGGCATCTGGTTCTATACCACCTATTTGGGCAACGACGGTCAGTATGCCGACTTAATCTTAAAGTACGGTCATCTTAAGAATGACTTCGGCTTTAACACCAAGACCCAGGGTGAACATGTAACCGGAGACTATACCAACGAGACCGCTTCCATCTCCGCCGAATACGGCTGGAAGTTCTCTAACTCCCATAACTACTACATTGAGCCGCAAGCCCAATTGCAGTACACCTACATCACGGGAGCCGATTACACCACCTCCCAGGGTTCAAGAGTTGACCTTGACTCAATACACAGCTTGATAGGCAGAGTGGGCTTTAGAGCGGGTAAAGACTTCCTTGACTGGGAACATCCGGCAACATTCTACTTAAGAGCCGATGCCTTACATGAGTTCTTAGGTGACCAGGATATCAGAGCTTATGACAATACCGGTGTTATGGACATTACTTATGAAAATGACGACACCTGGTATACGGTAGGCTTGGGTATGACGGTCAAGAGCTCGGATAACACCTACTTCTTTATTGAAGGTGAGACCGCATTGGGAGCTGACAACGAAGACACCTATACTGTATCGGGAGGCTTCAGACACAGCTTCTAACCAAATTTAAGCGTCAGACAAAAGCTAAAACTCAAGACTGACGCTTATACCCTCTTAAGGCCGCGAATTTCTCTATGTTTCATGAAATTTTGCCTCTGCGGCCTTATTTCTGTTAACTTTTATACAGTATTTTACTTTTGTGTAAAATCAGAATTTGATGCCAGTTCATTTTTAAACTTCTCGACCTTTATATGCTCATCTTGAGATGAAAGATCACATAAGTAACTTATGTTCTGAGAAGTTATACCAAGCAAAATTGTCTTATCCCCTACTTTTACTTTAGCTAAATAAGATCTTGGGCCTACAGCAAGTCTTCCAATAACTTTCATATCAGAATCAAGATTTTTTATATACTTAGACTTTCGCAATAAAAACATCACGCCCCCTAAGATCGCTAAAACTAAAAGAAGCATGATCCACATTTGAGTAAGACTTGACATAAAGATTCCTTATTTAAACCTGCACATCAAACATAGACATTATTGGGCACAAGCAAAAAATAGCTTTAACCGCATATCTTTTAAATTTAATAAACAAAATAATCTTTTTATGAGCTTTTGGCTTTTAAAACTTATTGAAGTACAATTCATTATACAAATCAAGCAACGTAAGAATTTTGTATATGATCGACTATTCCAAACTGCCTTTAAGCATTACTTCATTTAGTGAGTTTGCTGCAGATTCGATGATTTACGTTGATAAAACGGATTTGGTGGCTAATCTTGCTCGTTTTAGAAATCCGTTTTTTTTATCCCGTCCGCGCAGATTTGGTA
>NZ_CAJKVK010000105.1 GCF_905203285.1 uncultured Succinatimonas sp. | reverse complement strand
GATTAATTTTTGATTGAACGGAGTTTTTCATGTCTGCATCTCCTGTAAAGCTGATTTTTGTTACCGGCGGCGTTGTTTCTTCCTTAGGTAAAGGTATCGCTGCCGCATCTTTGGCTGCGCTGCTTGAAGCTCGCGGCATCAAAGTAACCATGTTAAAACTTGATCCTTACATTAATGTTGATCCGGGCACTATGAGTCCGATTCAGCACGGTGAGGTATTCGTAACAGAGGACGGTGCGGAAACAGATTTGGATTTAGGACATTATGAGCGCTTTATCCGTACCAAGATGTCCCATCGCAACAATTTCACCACGGGTCGTATTTATTCAGACGTCATCAGAAAAGAGCGTCGCGGTGATTATTTAGGCGCTACCATTCAGGTTATTCCCCATATTACCAATGCCATCAAAGAGCGTATTTTGGCAGGTGCTGAAGGCAATCAGATTGCTTTAGTCGAGATCGGCGGTACTGTCGGTGATATTGAGTCGTTACCGTTTCTTGAGGCAATCCGTCAACTTGCCGTGGATATCGGACGTGAAAATGCTTTATTCATGCATTTAACCTTGGTCCCTTATTTAAAGACCTCAGGTGAAGTAAAGACCAAGCCTACTCAGCATTCTGTAAAAGAATTGCTTTCTATCGGTATTCAGCCTGATATCCTTATTTGCCGTTCTGAAGGTTCCATTCCTCCCCATGAGCGTCATAAGATTGCGATGTTCTGTAATGTACCTGAGCGCGCAGTCATTTCTTTAAAAGATGTAGATTCAATTTATAAGATCCCGGCTTTACTTAAGAGTCAGTATCTTGATGAGTTTATCGTTAACCGCTTTGGTATTGAATGTAAAGAAGCTGATTTGTCAGAATGGGAGCAGGTATTGTTCCAGCAGGCAAATACCGTGGGTGAAGTCACTATCGGTATGGTCGGTAAATACGTTGAGCTTCCTGATGCCTACAAATCAATTAACGAGGCTTTAAAGCACGGCGGTCTTAAGAATCAGTTAACCGTCAATATTAAGTATATTGATTCAGAGGACGTTGAGGTTCGCGGTACTGAAATGCTGCAAGGTGTTGATGCAATTTTGGTTCCAGGTGGTTTTGGCAGCCGCGGAATTGAAGGTAAGATCATCGCAGCTCGTTATGCCCGTGAAAACAATATCCCGTATTTAGGCATCTGCCTTGGCATGCAGGTAGCAATTATTGAGTATGCCCGTGATGTTGCTAACATGCAGGGAGCCAACTCAACAGAGTTTGATCCAAAGACTGCTTATCCTGTAGTCGGTCTTATCACTGAATGGATTGATGAAGAAGGAAAAGTCGAGAAGCGTTCAGATAAGTCGGATTTAGGCGGTACTATGCGTCTTGGCGGTCAGTTGTGCCACTTAAAACCTGGTTCAAAAGTTCGTGAGCTTTACGGCAAAGATGATATCGTAGAGCGTCATCGTCATCGCTATGAAGTCAACGGTAAACTTATTTCCAAGTTAACTGATAAGGGACTTTCTATTGCCGGCTTGTCAACTGACAATAAGCTTGTTGAAATTGTTGAAATCCCTTCTCATCCGTGGTTTATCGGTGTTCAGTTCCATCCTGAATTTACCTCTAACCCGCGTGAAGGCCATCCGCTGTTTTCCGGTTTTATCAAAGCCGCAAAGCAGTATCAGGATTTAAAGCATAACGCTTAATTTTATTAAGCAAGGGCAGATAGCATGTCAATGAAAGTTATTTCTTTATGTCTTTTAGGAGCGATTGTTTATCTTTCCTATGACATCTGGGCAGGAAGAAACGGACTTAAGCAATACGAGGATGTATCTGCCAATTTAGTTAAAGCGCAGCAGCAATCTGCCAAGTTGCAGGATCGCAATCAGGCGGTTATTGATGAGCTTAATGATTTAAAGCAAGGCAATACCGCCGTTGAAGAGCTGGCGCGCACCGAGCTGGGTCTGATTCGTGAGGATGAGACCTTTTTCCGTATCTTAGGTGACAAACAATAATTATAAAAATTCATGGATAGCTTAAAGCTTGATGTCGTTATTCCGGCAGCCGGCGTCGGCAGCCGCATGGGAGCCAAAGTTCCCAAACAGTATTTAATGTTAGGTACGAAAACTATTTTAGAGCGTACCTTGGAAATTTTCCTAAATTCTCCTCTTATCAATCACGTCATTGTAGTTATCAGCAAAGAAGATGAAATATTTCAAACCCTTGAAATAGATTCAACTAAATTGCTTATAGCTTATGGCGGCAAAGATCGTGCTGACAGCGTTAGGTCAGGACTAAATCAAGTAACTACTAAATGGGTTTTGGTTCATGATGCGGCACGGCCTCTTCTAACTATAGAAGATTTAGCTATCTTAGTTGTAAGAGGCAAAGAAAGTAATTGCGGAGCCATCTTGGCGTCTCCTGTTGCCGATACTTTAAAGAAATCTGATGGTAACGGAAAAATCGCGCGTACCGTAATTAGAAAAAATGTGTACCGTGCTTTAACGCCGCAGTTTTTTAAAACCGAGCTTTTGATAAAAGCTTTGGATGAGGCAGCCAAAGAGCATGCTGAAATAACCGATGAAGCCTCTGCACTTGAGTTTTTGGGTTATCATCCGCTTTTAGTTGAAGGCAGATCGGATAACATAAAAATAACTAACAAAGCTGATTTACGTATGGCAAAAGCTTTGGTTAAGTTACGAGAAAGATCCAATAAGTTTAAAGCGGTTTAGTTTATGAAGATACGCATAGGTCACGGTTTTGACGTACATCGCTTTGGCGGCGAAGGTCCTTGTACATTAGGCGGAGTAAAAGTTCCGTATGAAAAAGGACTAGTTGCTCATTCAGATGGTGATGTGCTTATTCATGCCGTGTGCGATGCGATATTAGGCGCTTTGTCTTTAGGGGATATCGGTCATTTTTATCCGGATAATGATGATAAGTTTTTAAATATCGACAGCCGTATTCTACTGCGGGATGTGTATTTAAAAATAAAGGCATTAGGCTTTGTGATTGGAAATGTCGATGTAACCGTGCTTGCCCAAGTTCCGAAACTTGCACCGTATGAACAGAAGATGAGAGAGAACCTTGCTCATGATTTGCAAACTGATTTGCAAAATGTCAGTATAAAGGCTACAACTACTGAAAAGCTCGGTTTTGTGGGAAGAAAAGAAGGAATTGCCGTCGAGGCTGTGGTATTACTTGAGCGTAAGGATTAAGGGTTTACTTTGAATATATTTTCATATTTATATGAGTTATGCATAAAGCTTGCCAAACATCCTAAAGCAGTGTGGTTTTTATGCATCAATAGTTTTATTGAATCGATTTTCTGGCCGATTCCTCCTGATGTAATGTTAGCTCCGATGTGCCTTGCAAGGCGCAACCATGCATTGCAGTATGCTGCTCTTACTGTTATTACCTCAGTGTGCGGCGCGGCATGCGGATATTTCTTGGGTTATTTTATTTACGATCCTTATATTGCTGATATCATCACGTGGCTTAATTATGAGTCATCCATGGAAACCGTACGCCATTGGTTTACCATGAAATACGGCATTTTAATGATTTTTATCGGAGCTTTTACTCCTGTTCCGTATAAGGTTATTGCCGTTACTTCAGGCGTAGTTGCTGCAGAAAGTGTTGCCAATACCGGCAGTGCCGGCATGCTTACTATCGTAAATTTCCTTTTAGTTTCAATAGTGGGACGCGGTTTGAGGTTTTTCCTTGAAGCCGGAATTATCATGTTAGGCGGAGAGCGTATGGAAAAAGCTTTGCGTCGCTATATTGATATTATCGGTTGGCTGTGCGTGGCATTAGTTGCACTTTATATCGCTTATGAAATGTTGTGGAATGAATAATCATGCATAAAATTTTACTTTTATCCGTTATTGTTGCCGGAGTGATTGCTGGAGGCTGCGCCACTTCAAATCGTGATTATTCAGCATCAAGCCTGGTTGTGGATGTAACCGATCCTCATTCAACGGTAAGCGCACCGACTGCAGCAGTTAAACAGTACAATAAAAACGGACAGGTTGTTAATGCCAGAGTTTCTTCAAGACAGAATCAAATGCAATCACAGGTAAGCTATGTAAATAATGAAAACATCAATAACGTAGCTTTGGAAAATAATTCTGTTTCTAATGCAAAAAGCAGCGGAGCGTTAGAGCCTGTTGCAGTTAATTCTGCTACTGTGGCTACATCTAATTCAAATGTCGCTGTAAGCTCTTCTGTAAATAACGTAAACGCAGCTGATCGTTATCAGGTGGTTAAAGGAGATACTCTTTATTCAATAGCTTTTCGTTATGGTCTTGATTATCGCGATTTAGCTAAGAAAAATGGGATTGAGCCTCCGTATAATATTGCTGTAGGTCAGATTTTGGCACTTAATTTAAGCAGTGCAAAAGCTCCTGAGTACATTGTAAAAAAAGGCGATACCCTTTATTCCATAGCAAAAGCTAATGGTCAATCAGTCGACTTTTTAGCAGGGGTTAATGATTTAACCCCTCCTTACACTCTTGAGGTCGGTCAGAAATTATCTTTAGCAAGACATAATGGTAATAGCGCAACAGTTGCTAAAGTAGAAAATACCGTACCTGTTGCAGGAGAGAAAGAAGTTAAAGCTTCAACTTCATCAAAAGAAACGGCATCAAAAGCACAAAAAGAAGAGAAAGTTTCTACTGTGGCTACAACTCCTGTAGTAAGCGGTAAAGCTCGTACGGTAAGCGGAGTTTCCTGGACATGGCCTACACAAGGTAAAGTTGTAAAACAGTTCTCCCTTGCTGAGCATGGTAATAAAGGCATTGATATTGCAGGAACACGCGGTCAGCAGGTTTTAGCAGCCTCTGACGGACAGGTTGTATACGCAGGTAATGCATTGCGCGGATACGGTAATCTCGTGATTATCAATCATGATAACGAGTTTTTATCTGCTTATGCACACAATGATGTATTACTTGTCAAAGAAGGACAGAAAGTAAAGCGCGGACAGCAGATTGCTAAAATGGGCTCTACTGACGCATCCTCAGTGGGGCTGCATTTTGAAATCCGTTATCGCGGACAGTCAGTAAACCCGATTAAATATTTGCCCAAATAAAGGCTAAGGCTGTAACGAGTGACAACGTCAGATAAATTTGAGCCAAGCGATCTTGAATTAAATAGAATTCAGGAAGAAGTGCAGGAAATTTCTTCAAGTTTTGAAGAAAAAGATATTCCTGTTCCTTCTTTTAGCGGAGATTTGCTTGTTTCATATATAAGCTCGGTAAGACGTTATCCTTTGCTTACTCAGGAAGACGAGGTAAGACTAGGTCGTCTTGTGCAGCAAGGTGATGTGAAAGCTCGAAATTCCATGATCACGTCAAACCTTCGTTTGGTTATAAAAGTGGCTCGTGATTATAGAACTCGCGGCGTTCCGATGCTTGACCTCATAGAAGAGGGTAATTTAGGCTTAATTCATGCGGTAAATAAATTTGATCCTGAGCGTGGTTTTAGGTTTTCAACCTACGCAACTTGGTGGATCCGTCAGGGCATTGAACATGCGGTGATGAATCAGTCGCGTTTAGTGCGCTTACCTTTTCATGTCATAAAGGATTTAAATCAGGTTTTAAAAGTTAAAAAGCAATTGCAGGAAAAAGCGCACGGACAGGCAGTAGCTGTTAAGGATATAGCAAAAGAGCTTGATATTGATGAAGATAAAGTTCGTTCAATGCTTGTAGTAGCAGAAGGTATATCAATATCTGATCTAAATGTTAAAAATAAAGATAGTGAAAAAAATGTATCCTTACTTGATCTACTTGCTGATGAAAAAACACCTACCCTTGAAGAGCAGTTTGGTAATACTGAAATTGAAAAATTATTAAGATCGTGGATCGATTCTTTAAACGAAAGACAAAAAATTATTGTTATTCATCGTTTTGGTATTAATGACAATGATATTAAGACATTAGAAGAGATAGGCGAAATGTTGCATCTTACCCGTGAGCGCGTAAGACAATTACAGAAAACGGTACTCATTTCGCTTAAGAAATTTCTTAAAAATTATGGGTTTTAGTTTTTAAGATAATTTTTGATTTGTTCATTGATATCAAACTGTTTTAATAATTCAGGATTAGGATATACATAAGGTTTATCAATAAATTCTTTTAAATTTACTTTATCAATATCATTAAAAGATAAAATATTTTCTTTAAATTTATACAGGTTATTTGCATTTAAATCACGATTGGTGATGATTTTCTTTTTAAGAGCAAGAGCTTCGGCTGTTCTAAAAGAAAGCCCTTCGGCAGGATGTAAACGATAAAGATCAATGATGGCTTTACTGTTAGCAATATTTTGCATGTAAACTGAATACGGAACAGGAA
>NZ_CAJKVK010000104.1 GCF_905203285.1 uncultured Succinatimonas sp. | reverse complement strand
TAAATGAAAGTTCTAAAGAGATGACTTCAGAATCTTTTTCACAAGCTGTTAAAGAGTTGTCACGCCTTATAGATTATTCCTTCGTTTTATCTGATAAAACAAACGACGGCAACTGCTCAGTCGGTCTTATCAGCCATTATCCTATAGAAAATGTTGTTTCAATCAATTACCAGGATATCAATCAGCATTTACCCCCTATATTGTGTGCGGAAATAAAACTTCCGCAATTTGATTCCCCTGTTTTATTTTTAAACACTGCTTTTGAAAACAACGAAGATCTTGAGTCTAAAATCGCTGCAGTTCGTTCTATCAATGATTTTGTAAAAAATCAGAATGATAACAGCGATGCAATAACCGACAAAGAATTAAAAATAAAAGTCTTAACCGGAAATTTCAACGATACGGCAAACGGACCTGTTCTTTATGAACTTTCTCGTTACTTTAACCTCGTTGATTCCCAGAGCAATGAAGATTTTCGTACCTATCCGGCATTAAATCCTGCTCTTGATTTATCGCATATTCTGACCTATCGCGGCCAAGTATGGGAAATATCTGCAGTAACTGTTATAAAAGGCAATCAAGGTCACATGCCTTGGCAGGAGTTTTCTTCCCATCTGCCTATTTTTGCCACATTAAAATTAATTGAGCAGTAGATAGCACACAGAAATAATCAATCTATAGCATGCAGAGCATCATAAATTTTCTGTGCCAAAGCTTTGCTTATTCCAGGAACTTTAGCCAGTTCGTCAACCCCCGCGCGCATTACTTCCTGACGCCCGCCTAAATGCTGCAGCAATGCCTGCCTGCGTTTGGCTCCTACTCCTTCAATTCCTTCAAGCGCAGAAGTTCTACGAGCTTTTGCTCTTCTTCCGCGATGTCCTGTAATTGCAAATCTGTGCGATTCATCACGAATATGTAAAATAAGCTGTAAAGCAGGATCGCTTAAATCAAGGTGATATCTCTCATGGGTAAACCCCATGATAAGCGTCTCTAATCCTTCTTTACGACCTTCGCCTTTAGCAACAGCAACAATTTTCGGCAAAGAACTTTTAGCGTGCAAAAAGCTTTCAGTTAAAACTTCCTCTGCCTGTTTTAACTGTCCGGGACCACCGTCGATAAAAACCAAATCAGGAACCTCTGAATGATCAGGATCTTTAAAACGGCGGGTTAAAACCTGATGCATAGCTGCAAAATCATCGCCGGGAGTTATTCCTTCAATATTAAAACGTCTGTATCTTGAAGTATCAGGACCTTCTCTATCAAACACTACGCATGAAGCTACGGTTAACTCTCCTTGAGTATGTGAAATATCAAAGCACTCCATTCGATGAATATCTTTTAGATTTAAAATTTTCTCTAAACTGTTTATGCGATCTTCGGCGGTATGAGAAGAAGCAATTTTTGAAGTTAAAGAAGCTTTTGCATTTGCTTTTGCCAAAGTAAGGTATTTTGCTCTATCCGCCCTGACATTAGTTAAAAATCTAACCTCTCGACCTGATACCTGACTTATTGCTTCCTGCAGAACAGCAAGCTCATTTACAGCAACATCTATAACTATTTCTTGAGGAAACATTGCTGAACGGTTTTCACTTAAATAAAATTGGCTTAAAAAAGACATCATCAATTCATCAAGAGAGCCTTCTTTGGGCAACTTAGGGTAATACGAACGCGTTCCAAGAATTCTACCCTTTCTTATAAACAGTACATGCACACAGGCAAGTCCGTTTTGTACGGCGTGTCCTATAACATCAATATCAGATCTTATGTCACTTGAAACCGATTGCGCCTCCTGAACTCGGCGCAAGGCTAATAGCTGATCTCTATATTTTGCCGCTTCTTCAAATTGAAGATTTTTAGAATAATTTTGCATTAAGGCAGTTAAATTGTTAAGCAATTCCTGATTCTGCCCACGTAAAAATAATTTGACCAGCTCTACCTGCTTTGCATAGTTTTCTTCTCCTTTTTCTCCCATCGGTACGCAGGGAGCAAGACATTTACCCAGCTGCGCCATCAGGCACGGACGAGATCGGTGAGCATATACCGTGTCAGCGCATTGCCTTATAGGAAAAATTTTCTGTAAAAGACGTAAGCTTTCCTTTACCGCGCCGGAATCAGGGAACGGACCGAAGTAGTCACCGACGATTCTTTTAGCTCCGCGATGATAAAAAAGCCCTGGATGCTTGTCTTTAGTCAAAAGAATATAAGGATATGACTTATCATCGCGTAAAAGAATGTTATAGCGCGGCTGATATTTCTTAATTAAATTATTTTCTAAAATTAATGCTTCAGTTTCTGAAAAAGTAACTGTAAATTCAATGTGAGCAATATGCGCAACCAAAGCTCTGGTTTTTACCGAGTCGACTCCTTTTAAAAAATACTGCGACAGTCTTTTTTTTAGATCTTTTGCTTTACCCACATAAATAACCGTTTCATTTTTATCGTACATGCGATACGAACCAGGCCGGTTAGGAACGGTTTTTAAAAAACTTTTATAATCAAAAGTTACCTTTTCCTTTGATTTTTTTATCTCATCGGTGTTTTGTTTTTTTACGTCTAAATCGTCATTTAAAGCATCATCAATAAAATATAATGCCTCAGACTTGGCTTTATCTTCTTTCATTAAGCACCTAAAAGTTCGGTGTAAATTGACAAATCACTATCCTTAAACACATTAAAAACTACTTTAAACGGATAATCATGTGCTTTAAGAAATTCTCTTACGCTCGCTAAAGCAATAATTGCCGCTTCTTTTTGCGGAAAATGAAACTCTCCGGTGGAAATGCAGGGAAAAACAATACTATTACAACTGTTTTCTAAAGCTAAATTCATGGAATTTAAATAACAGGATCTAAGCTCTTCTTGCTTTTTTGCATTAACATCAATAAATATTATCGGTCCTACAGTATGAATAACGTAGCGTGCCGGTAAATTAAAACCTGGAGTAATAATCGCTTCCCCAGTTCTTACTTCTTTTTTTCGCCTTTTTATAAGATCGTGACAATAGAGACGAAGCTGCATTCCTGCAAAAGAATGAATAACATTATCTATACAGTTGTGTCCCGGAATAAAACATCCCTGAGCAGCACTATTTGCTGCATTAACGATAGCATCAGCATTTAGACGGGTAATATCTCCTTGAAATAAAGAAATACCGATTTCTTTTTCAGGAAGATTAAAAACATCGACAATTCCCCGCTCTTTAATTAAAGAACTTAAAACTATATCCTGAGCTTTTAATACTTCTTCAGAAAGTTCTTTTGCCGGTCTTAAATTCATATAGGCACGGGCAATGCTAAAGCGTTTAGCAAAAGGAAAATTAAAACCAGCCGTATCGAGTTTTTCTTTTCTTTCTTCACTTAATTTTAAAATTAAAAAATTAAGATTTTCATCAACCGTCTGCATATTTGCACCAAAACAAAGGGGACCTAAGTCCCCTTTACTTTAGCACTAATCCAAAAAGAATTAAAAGGCCGGTAAAACTGCACCTTTATACTGTTTTTCAATAAAGGCTTTAGTTTCTTCAGACTGTACAGCCTTAATCAAAATCTTCATATCTTCTTTTTGAGCACTTTCAGGATTTGCTACCAGAATGTTCACGTAAGGAGAATCAGCACCCTCAATAACAATAGCATCGCGCTGCGGAATTAAATCAGCCTGCATAGCAAAGTTGGTATTAATAACGGCAGCATCTACATCCTCAAGCGCACGCGGCAGCTGAGCTGCTTCCAACTCACGGATTTCAATATTCTTAGGATTATCTTTAATATCCATTACGGTAGCAGTAATATCAGTCGGATCTTCTAAAGTAATGACACCGGCTTTATTAAGCAGTAATAATGCACGTCCGCCGTTGGTCGGATCGTTTGGAATTGCAATAACTGCACCATCCTTTAATTCATTGATTTCTTTAATCTGCTTTGAATAAACGCCCATAGGCTCAATATGGACGGTAGCAACTTCCACGAGGTTGATTCCATGATCTTTGGTAAACTCTTCCAAATAAGGACGATGCTGGAAATAATTTGCATCAAGCTCACCGTCATCAGTTGCTAAATTGGGCTGTACGTAATCATTAAACTCAACAATCTTCAAATCAACGCCCTGCTTTGCAACAATCGGCTTAACAAACTCCATAATCTCTCCATGCGGCACCGGAGTTACACCTACGGAAATTTCACCTGCATTAGCTGCAGAAACGGAACAAAGAACAGCGGCTGACAAAGCTGCGACAAAGGCTTTCATTTATTGGCTCCTCATATTCTAATTTGCGCTTTGTTTCATACTTAAAGCTTCACAATGATTCTATTAAAATCGTTTAAATACCATTATGCAAGGGAAATACGGATTCAAGCACCAAAAAGGAGCAAAAGATAATACAAATAGAAGATACAAAAAGAAAGCTCCAATCTTCAATCTGAAAACCGGAGCCTAAAAAGAATACAGAAACTAAAAATTTAGCGATGATCGTAATGGCGGGAAAGCATATCACCTATCCACTGAACTAATTGAACCATCAAAATCAAAATAAGAACGGTTGCAATCATCATATCAGCTCTAAAACGCATATAACCGTAACGGATGGCCAAATCACCAAGACCACCTCCGCCGATAGTTCCGGCCATAGCAGAACTGCCGATAATCACAATCACGGTAATAGTAAAATTCTGGATAATCTCAGGCATTGCCTCAGGCAAAAGCACTCTGCGTATAATCTGCCAAGGGGTTGCTCCCATTGAAGTTGCAGCTTCAATCAATCCGTACGGCACGGTTCTTAAAGAGGTTTCGATAAGACGCCCGGTAAAAGGTATGGTTGAAACAGTTAAAGGTACGATTGCAGCAGTAGTTCCGATGGAAGTACCTACGAGCATTTTAGTAAACGGAATAATTGCAACCATCAAAATAATGAAAGGAATGGAACGCAATGCATTTACTATCGTGCCCAAAATACGATAAAAGTTAGGAGACTCCCAGAAATAGCCGCGGGAAGTAACCAAAAGCAAAACGCCTAAAGGCACACCGAAAAGAGCGGTAATCACGGATGCTAAAAGCACCATGTAAAAAGTTTCAAGAGTACCGTCAAACAGTAATCCGGACATTTTAGACCATGCGGATAAATCAATATTCAGCCAATTGCTTACGGCGGTCATAGCCTAAAACCTCCACTTTATGAACACGCTTTTTAAGTTCTTCAATAGCGATATGAATAGTTTCTTCATCACCGTCAATTTCAACGACCAAAAGTCCGAACGGAACTTTACGGATATGATCGATGCTACCTGCCAAAATACTTATCTTGGCATTACAGCATTTAGAAACATCTGCAATTACCGGGCTGTCAGCCTTAGGACCTAAGAACAGAATTTCCACAACGGCTTTATAGCCGCTTTCATAATTAGGAACGATTTGCGTATGACGAAGCAATTCAGGCATACCGCGACGTACGGCAGAAGAAACCAATCGCTTAGTTAGTTCTTCTTTAGGCTCGGTAAAGATATCAAGAGTACTACCCATTTCGGCAATCACACCGCCATCTAAAACCGCAACGCGATCACAGCACTCTTTAATAACTTCCATCTGATGAGTGATAATAACGATAGTAAGCTTTAGCTTATCCCTAAGATCAAGCAGCAATTCCAAAATCGAACTTGTAGTCTTCGGATCAAGAGCAGAAGTCGCCTCATCGCATAAAAGCACTTTAGGCTCCGCGGCAAGAGCTCTGGCAATGCCGACACGCTGCTTTTGACCGCCGGATAATTGGGCAGGGTACATATCTGCCTTATCTGAAAGACCTACTAACTCAAGCAGATGAGCAACACGCTTATCAATTGCTTCTTTATCAAGTCTGCCTTCAAGCTCCAAAGGAAAAGCAACATTTTTAGCAACGGTAAGAGACGACAGCAAATTAAAGCTCTGAAAAATCATCCCGATTTTTCTTCTTTCAACTCTAAGCTGCGCCTGTTTCATGGCAGTAAGATCTTTTCCATCCACCTCAACCGTTCCGGATGTGGGACGCTCCAGAAGATTAATATTACGGATAAGAGTGGATTTTCCTGCACCGGACAATCCGATCACTCCGAAAATCTCACCTTCATTAATAGTCAAAGATACGTCTTTTAAGGCCTTAACCTCACGTTTAGTGCCTTTTGCGTAAATTTTTTCTATATGGGTAAGTTTAATCACGAATAAATTCCACTATTTAATAACTGCGTAAACCTATTTCACCACAAATCCTTCCATTTGCTTTCAGGAAAGAAATTCACGGTCTATGCGAACAAATATAATATTGTAACACTACCTAGAGTTTTAAAAAAACTTACAATACTTACCAGATGAGTCTTTAAAGCTTGTAAGTATCTCAACTTCTAGAAGTTAAACTAAAAGCAAATCTTTCATTAAGATATAGTAGTTACGCATGAGAGCTTCAAAAAAAATTTCATACTAAAAAAATCCTTTAT
>NZ_CAJKVK010000103.1 GCF_905203285.1 uncultured Succinatimonas sp. | reverse complement strand
CCTCCACGCCTAAAACCGGCATATTAAACCAGCCGAACAAAAACATTGAGTTTCCAAGCATAGTAATTAAATTAATAAGCAAAGAAACATACATGGCATCTCGGGTACACTCAAAAGCTCGGAGGATAGCAGCTGAAACCAAACACAAGGCCTGAGGCAAAAAACACAAAGACAAAATTGCCAGATAGCTTTGTGAACTCTGACTGATCTCCTCAGGAACATTCATTATTCTGACAATCAAAGGCGCAAAGAAAAACACTCCTAAAGATACTACTGTTCCTGTAATAAGATTTATGCCATAACCTGTATGCACTAACCTGCGAACAAGTTTCTTATTACCTGCTCCTAATGCCTGTGCGCATACTACGCACACTCCTATATTGATGAAATTAAAAATAATAAGCGCCAGATCAAACACCTGATTTCCGACGGTGAGCTCAGCTACCGCATCAACCGATACCGCACCTACCATCATCATATTGATGATTAATGTTGCGAAATTTAGAGCTAAATCAATAAAAATCGGCCATGTGATAGCTAAAAGAGAACGTTTTCCCTCCTGAAGGTCAAGTCTGTTTATTCCCTGATTGATTTCTTCATCCGAAATATAGTTCTTAAATTCGTTTTCTTTATCTTTTTTTAATTTAAACATAAGTACAAAACACTCTATTACGATAGCGTGCGTATTATACAAAAAAGAAATTAACTAGATATCAGCAAGAAAGTCCTTGCTGCGTTAAGAGGCAGATTATTAATTTTCTACAAAAGGACGGCGTCTTGCGGCATAATCAATGCTCTTGCCTTTTTTCCATAATGACAGATGAGTATTTTCATAAATATCAGGATAACTCTCGTCAGGACGGGTTTTAAAAAAGCGCAAGAACCACATATATTGTTCACGATGAATTAACAATTCTTTTTCTATATGCTGATTCATCATAGACAAATCACGATCCAAATCATTTGACGGAAAATCTGCAAAAGGCTCGGAAAAATGGACCTCAAAATTCGCGGTCTTCAAATTATAGACGGAAAAAAGCTGCATCGTGACTGCATCGGTAACTTTAGCAAGTTTCGGCAAAGTAGAAACCGTAGCTTTCGGAACACCTAAAAAATTAATGAAGCGACTTGAGTCCCTGCCTAAATCCTCATCAGGCAAAAAGAAACAGGATCTACCGTTTTTAAGTTCACGAATAAGCGTACGTAAACCGCTTGAACGCTCATACACCGCTCCGCCAAAGCTCAAGCGCTGCTGATTTAAGAACCAATCATACACAGGATTGCGCTGAGCATGCACCATCGTGCACATATTGATCCCGCAAAAAGACAAATATAAACCGCATCTGTCAATTGCAAAGCAATGCGGAGCAACGAAAATAATCGGTTTATTTAACGACAGCGCTTTCTTTAAATTTTCTTCACCAACAAGCTTCCAGCGTTTTTTTAGCAAAAAACGCGGCAAAACAGACGGCTCTGCATAAGCCAAAGTAACCGAAAACCCGACGGCAAGTGATTTCCTATATAACGCACGACATTCTTTTGCCGATAAATCAGGAAACGCCGTACGCATATTTGCATATGCTACGCGACGGGGAGTTAAAGGCAAAAAAGAAACGAGAAAAGCTATGACAACCGCAACAAAATCACGAATACGATTAGGAATAAAAGCTACGACGCACAGCAAAGCAAGAGACAGCCATGAAAAAAGATATTGAATTTTAATAAGATCTTTTACAATGCTTTTGTCAAAAGCTCTGTTTTTATTTTCCTCTGGTATTCTCATTTCTTATCTGTAAATAACACCCAAACTTCCGTATTTTCCACAAAAAGACAGGAAAAGACATCAAAATATATCCCTGCCTTACAGCAAGGACATATAAAAATTAATTTATAGGATCTTAGCCAAAAAGTCCTGAGTACGCGGCTCTTTTGGATTAGTAAACAGATCTTCAGGCTTTCCTTCTTCCAAAATTTTACCGCCGTCAACAAACAACACGCGGTCGGCAACCTGACGGGCAAATCCCATTTCATGAGTTACAACCATCATGGTCATACCGCTTTCAGCCAAGGTCTTCATTACTTCCAGAACTTCATTGACCATCTCAGGATCAAGAGCAGAAGTCGGCTCATCAAAAAGCATGATCTTAGGATGCATTGCAAGAGCTCTTGCAATAGCTACACGCTGCTGCTGACCACCGGATAATTCACGAGGGTAAGCTGATGCTTTATCTGCAAGACCGACCTTTGTCAAAAGCTCCATTGCAACCTTTTCAGCGTCTTCTTTTGACATATGACGAACTTTTATAGGTGCTAAAGTAATATTTTGCAGCACAGTCATGTGACCGAAAAGATTAAAGTGCTGAAAAACCATACCTACTTCAGCACGAATAGTATTGATATCCACATCAGGAGTAATTGTCTGTCCGTCAATGGCAATAGTTCCTGATGTAGGAACCTCAAGGTAGTTTACACAGCGGAGCAAAGTACTTTTACCAGATCCTGACGGACCGATAACTACCACCACTTCACTTTTTTTAACCTCAAGATCAATACCTTTTAAAATCTCGGTATTGCCATAACTTTTATGTAAATCTTTAATAACGATCATTATTTAAATCTCTTCTCTAAGAAGGCGACGAAACGGGTAATGGACAAGGTCATAATAAGATAAATAATTGCAACGGCCGTCCATATTTCCAATGAACCGTAAGTTGATGCGATAATCAACTGACCTTTACGGGTTAACTCTTCAAAACCGATAACCGATACCAAGGATGAATCTTTAAGCATGGCGATAAATTCATTGCCAAGCTGAGGAATGATACGACGGAAGGCCTGAGGAATAACGATATGAATCATTGTTTGTCCCCAGCTCATACCTAAAGAACGACCTGCTTCCATCTGTCCTTTATCAATAGATTGAATGCCGGCACGGAAAATTTCTGCGACGTACGCACCAGAGTTAATTGAACACGCAGCGACCGCAGCAACAAAAGGTTCAACTCTTACTCCCAAAATAATCGGAAGTGCAAAGTAAATAATGAAGATTTGAACCAACAGCGGAGTTCCGCGGATAAAATCAACGTAAATCTTTGACGGTATACGGAAGTACCAATAACGGGATAACTCTGCGATACCTACGAACAAACCTATGAGAGTACCAAGAGCAACGGCAACGGCTGTAATTTCGATAGTGACCATTGCGCCGATGCCTAAAAGAGGCAAAGAATCAATAATCAGCGATATATCAAAAGGAAACGGCATGTTAAGCAATACCAAAAAATATTAAGCAAAGCGCATTTTTAATTAATAAAAATGCGCTGATTTTTAAACACTACTCAGAAACGCTAAACCATTTTTGATGGATTTTAGCCATTTCTCCGGATTCTTTAATTTTCTTAAGACCTTCATTTAAAGTCTTGAGCAATTCACTGTTTCCTTTACGAACAGCAATACCGTAATCTTCAGCGGTAATTTTCTCGCTCATCTCAATTACGCCCTTAGAGGCTGACTTAGTCAAGAAATAAAGATTAACGGGACGATCATTAACGACGCCGGCACAACCTTTGGCTTTTAATTCCATAAAGGCTTCAGGCTCGGTATTAAATGCACCGACATTACCGGAAATTTCCTGGGCTTTTAATGCTCCGGTAGTTCCGATCTGTGCACATAAACGCTCATTCTTTAAATCATTAATTGTTTTGAATTTATCTTTATTCTCTTCAAGAATTAAGATTGAAAGACCTGACTTATAGTAAGGCTCGGTAAAATCAACACGCTTGGCACGCTCTTCAGTAATGGTCATGGCAGCGATAACAACATCTATTTGAGAAGTCATCAAAGCGGGGATCAAACCGTCAAAAGCCATATTCTGAACCTGAACTTCATACCCCATGGCTTTACCCACTGCATTTATGATATCAATGTCATATCCCTGAGGCTTTACATTGTCATCCATAAATTCAAACGGGGCATAAGTAGCTTCAGTACCTACTCTTAAGACTTCGGCCTGTGCCTGTGCGGCACAAAAAGTAACGGCTGCGGCAGCACATAAAGTTTTTACTGCTGTCGAAAATTTAACTGCCATAATTAGCGCTCCAAGCTAAAAAACTTAAACTGATCTTAATATTTTACTACAGGTTAGATGATTCAAAAAACATCTAATATTTAGGATAGTGACATCAACGGGATAAAAATTTAACTTTTAGTAAAAAACGAGACAAAATTTATCAATTTTTTTATTTTTTTTCCTTAATAAGATAAATTATCAATAAGTTAAAAACATATTAAATCAAAATAAAATGATAAAACGAAACACTATTCAATGTTCCCTGGTATTAAACGCGGTCAATAAACTTGAAAATCATGCCACGGCCGATGAAGTTTATGCAAGCATCATAAATGACTATCCGAATATAAGCCGTGCTACGGTGTACCGTAATCTTGACAAACTGGCTAAAACCGGGCAAATCAAAAAAATTGAGGTTCCGGGGGAAGCTGAACGTTTTGATCATTTAATTCATAATCATTATCACATCAAATGTCTGCACTGCGGTCATATTTTCGATGTTGACATGCCCTATCAGGAACACATTGAAGATCAAATAAAAAATAAACATGGCTTCTTATTTTTAAGCCATGAAATTATTTTTACGGGAATTTGTCCTGATTGCTTAAAAGAAGCAGAGAAGCCGCAAGACAACCATCAGCAGACTAATGACGAATAATTAATTTGTTTTCTGGCTTGATTTTTTGAGAAAGAGCGAACTTTCAGTAAAAATTCAAAAAATCGTTCAATATTTGATTATGATAAAAACATATCTAAATTAAACGGTTTAAAGGAGATTTACCGTGACCATTAAAAACATTATTTTTGATTTCGGCGGAGTCCTTCTTGACTGGGATCCTCGATATTTATACCGTAAAGTCTTTAAAACCGAAGAAGAAATAGAAAACTTTCTCCAAAATATTTGTACAACTGAATGGAATGCACAAATGGATGCCGGTAAGCCTTTTGCCGAAGGCGTTAAAGAGTTAATTGCAATCCATCCTGAATATGCAAAAGAAATTCAAATGTATAAAGATCGCTGGCCTGAAATGATAAGCGGTCAAATTGACGAAGGCGTCAGTATTTTAAAGCAAGTTGAAGCATCCCATCAGTTTAAATTATTCGGTTTGACCAATTGGTCTTCGGAAACATTCCCTTTTGCTTACAATAATTATAAATTCTTGGAAATTTTTGAGGGAATTGTAGTCTCCGGTGAAGAAAAAATGAAAAAACCTGAAAAAAGGATTTTCCATTTACTGCTTGAACGTTATCACCTAACTCCTGAAGAGTGCATTTTTATTGATGACAATCAAAACAACATTGATATGGCAAATAAACTTGGCATCCACGGGATTTTATGTCAGGATTTTGCCAAAGTTAAGGAAGAAATATCAAACCTTACAGGTCTTAAACTTAAGTAAAAGCAACGTGTTAAGTTATTAGTTCATTACCTATTACTGTAAACTATAATCTCGGGAGATTTTTATGTCTCCCTTTTTTGTTTAAAGCAAAAAAGAAAATTGCTAAAGATTAATGAAAAATTCTGACAGGAATTAATAAGGAAGACAAAATTAAGTGCACGTGCAAAAATGAAAAAAGCACCTTATGGTGCCTTTTTATAATTTGGAGCGGGCAACGAGGTTCGAACTCGCGACCCTAACCATGGCAAGGTTATGCTCTACCAACTGAGCTATGCCCGCATCCGATGGCGATAAATTATATAGAAAAATTTTAAATAAGCAAGAAATTTTTAATATTTTTTCATTGCACCAAAAAACATATAAGAAGAAAAGCAGAAAGTTTCTTCTATAATATTTTTGCTTAAACTTCATTCAAAATGAATTATCAAGGACTTATTCATGATCACTCCGGCGCAAAACTTCTTAAAGCAACAAAAAATCACATATAAAGCTTATGAGTACAAATGTACAGTCGATCATGACTTCGGAAAATTTGCCGCTTCTGCTTTAAACATTGAAGAAGATAAAGTATTTAAAACCATAATACTGCACCATGATAAAACTTACGTGACTTGTGTCGTTCCAGTAAATGCTTTGATTTCACTTAAAAACGTAGCCCGTTTAATTAAAGTAAAAGATTTGGAAATGACGGATCAAGCGACAGCCTCACGTATTACAGGCTATGTAATCGGAGGAATAAGTCCTTTCGGTCAAAAAAGGAAAACTCTGACCGTAATATCCGAAACTGCCTTAAAGTTTGATGAAATTTTAGTAAGCGGCGGCAGACGCGGTTTTTCCGTAGGCGTTAATCCTCAAGATTTAATTAAAAGCCTTAATGCAGTAGTCGGAGACATTATCGAACACAAGGGCTAAAAAAATAAACTGCCGACAGAAGCGACAGTTTACTACCTAAAAGTTGCGGATCTAGATAAGTAACTCTAAAAATCCTCTCTAAACGGCTT
>NZ_CAJKVK010000102.1 GCF_905203285.1 uncultured Succinatimonas sp. | reverse complement strand
GGGGCAAGGCTTTATGGTCTCCCTCTTATTTCGCTTCCTCATGCGGCGGTGCTCCCATATCTATTATCCGTCAATATATTGACCGGCAGAAAACGCCTGATTAAACACTGAGTTTCTCCTCGCGATGATCTCCGCCCTAAAGGACGGGGTTTTAGCCGCTGATCTTTTTTTGATAAAAAACTTATTGCTTGCCTTTTATCCTTTACTATTGACTGCAAAAGTTTTTAATCTTTTTGGCTCTAGCTTATATTTTTACAAATAAAAAAAGCCCGGAGACCAAACCGAGCTTTTCTAAAGAAAACCAGCAATAATTATTTAACTGCTACTTTTACTACTACTTTTACAACCGGCATTTCTTTACCCTGATAAGCAGCACGCGGCTGGTGAACCTCTTCTGGAGGAACAACGACGAAATCGCCTTTCTTAAGATTTACCGGAGTATAGAACTTAGGAGCCTTGAAGAAAATGCAATCATTTTCAAGTTTCTCTTCTTCTACTTCGCAGTCAGAACGCAGGGCAACGCCAAAAGACTCTTCACCTTCTGCAATATACTGAATATCAAAATAATCGTTATGGGCTTCAAAACGAGCCTTTTCAAACGGCATGGTGGTATAACGCTGAACTAAAGCGAACACTCCATCACAAATATCATAACGACCATCTTCCATCTTGGTAACGTCATTGTTGGCAAGCCAGTCATAAGCTTTAGTGAACTTTTCGGCAAGATAATCATATTTTTTAGCCAAGGCAATATTTGACGCGAACATTTTATTCTCCTAAATTAATCAGATGAGTTGATAATACCCGATCTGGTATTTTTGAAAACAAGAAAAATTCAAAAATACTATTTACTTCTCAAAAACATTTACCAAAGCTTAAATTCTTTGATTTTTGTACCGTTTAATTCATATAAAGAGATCTGATCATTATCAATAACACCAAAGCCTGCAGCGGTCCCTCCTTTAGGAATTGAAATAGAACCAGGATTGATATTAATGATACCGTTCGCATATTCAAAAACGCCTGAGATATGAGTATGTCCGGACAAAACAATATCTCCGCGCTTTAAACCTAATTTTTTTATTCCATCTTCAGTCTTAAAATCATAAAGATGTCCGTGAGTATAAAAAATTCTGCGAATTTTTCCGTCTTTTTCTATAAACAAATAACCGTAAGGGGCATTACACGGGAAGGAAAACATCATTCCGTCAACCTCCCCGTCACAATTACCCCTTACTGCTACAATCTTGTCCTTATAAAGATCTAAAAGTGTAGTTACTTCCATCGGCGCGTAACTGCCGGGAATTTTATTACGCGGACCATGATTTAAAAGGTCACCTAAAAGGACAATTGCATCACAAGAAAACTTTTTATAAAACTCTAAAGCAAGAGCAGTTTCCTCTGCTCCGCCGTGAATATCAGATAAAACTAAATAGCGCATATTTAAACCCGTTATTGACTATCTTACGACATAACGCATGCACACAGTTTCTCCTGCCACTGCCTGTCCGGTTCTTAAAGTTAAACGCTTAATTCTGTCAACAGAGCCTGATGTAATAATCAGCGGAGAGGTGATATCAAAACGCTTCTGTCTTAAAAAATCCAAATCAACTTTACAAATAGGCTGACCTGCCTGAACTCTCTCACCCTTTTTTACTAATGGAGTAAAACCGTTTCCTTCAAGCTTAACAGTATCAATACCAATATGCAGCAAAACTTCAATACCGTTATCTCCGGTAATACCGTATGAATGTTTTTGATCTGAGATAAACGAAATAACACCTGAAATCGGAGCTACAGCATCACCGTCAGCAGGGACGATCGCAACACCGTCACCTACGACTTTTCCTGCAAAAATCGGCTCATCAACATCACCTATAGATACGACATGACCGCTCATCGCTGCATATATGGGCTCGCCTTTATCTTTTACAAAAAACATGACCGACTCCTAAAATTTACTATTTGACTTAATTTTCACTACTGAATTATACCAATTTGCATAGCAACAAAAGGATACTCAATACGTAAAAAAGCCGAATGAGACTCCCATTCGGCTTAGTACTTAATCGTAAAACAAATTTAAAATCAAGGCTGGTAATTTGCCTCAGCCATCTTCTGTTCAATATACTCGCGGGCTTTTACTATCTTACCGATAGGGTCATCAACTTTGTCCCCCCACATCTCAAGCATAAAGCTGCCGCGATAATTTAATTTCTTTAATATCTTAAAAATATTAACAAAATCAACAGTACCTTCACCGAATTGCAAATCTCTAAACTGTCCTTTGCAAGTATTGCTTACCGGTAAAGTTTCTTTCAAATGAATAGCCGTGATCTTGTCAATTCCGCTTGAAAGTTCCTGATCCAAATCATTATTCCAAGCAGTTAAATTACCGACATCAGGATAAACACCGAACCACGGTGAATTAAGCATTTTATTCCAGCGCTGCCACTTGGTAATTGAACTCATAAAAGGAGTATCCATAATTTCTGTAGCAAGCATAACTTGAGCACCTGCAGCCATTTCAACTGCTTTACGCATACCTTCGTCATAACGTTCCAAAGTCCCCTCATCCTGTTCTTCGTAATAAACGTCATAACCTGCAAGCTGAATATTGCGAATACCTAAATCATTGGCAAGCTCAATAGCTTTAGCCATGATGTCATACGCTCTTTGACGGATTTTAGGATCATGACTGCCAAAAGGATATTTTCTATGACCGGAAAGACACATTGACGGGGTCAAAATACCGCAATCAATCTTGGTTGACACGAAATCTTTACGCTGTTGTTTAGTCCAATCAAGGCGCGATAACCGTTCATCAGTTTCATCAACTGACATTTCAACATAGTCAAAACCTGATTGTTTTGCGATTTCAAAACGCTCTTTCCATGTCAAATCTTTAGGCAGCGCTTTTTCATATATACCAAGCGGATGAATTCTCATGGATAAACTCCTCATGCAAATTTAGTATTATTGCGCATTGCAAATCTTGTGATACGGAATTGAGATCCTTTTATCTAAAACAGGCAATCCGATTGCTTTAGATATTTCCTCTGAGTCTTTAGTATCAAGCTTTACCATCGTTACCAATACTTCGCTTAACTTGGTCGCATCATTGCACACTGTCCCGAGCATTCTTCCTTCCTCTACGGCTTTTCTGGCTTCAGGAATAGCGTCAATACCCAGAACCGGAATATATTTGTTTGCATCTTCAAGATTGTAACCGTACTGGTTAAGATCGGTGATTGCTCCCATGGCCATTGCATCATTGTTGCAGACTACAGCCTCAATATTATTGAAAGTAAGAGAACTTACCGCCTGGTCCATAAAATCAAAGCCTTTTTGGAACTGCCAATTTGCGTTAGCACTAAATACTACTTTATATTTAATTCCCTGTTCGTTTAGAACCTTCAAAACCTCCTGGGTTCTCAACACAGCATCAAGATGGGTCTGCTCACCTTTTAACATCACCAAATCCAAAACCCCATTCTTATTTTTGTCATAGTCAGGGTGGGCTTTTAAATAAGAAACCAAGATTTCTGCCTGATAACGACCTGACTCACGCGGAGAGGTTCCGACAAACCACGCATTATCATATGAAGCTAAAACTGCGTCACTTACATTACGATTAAAGAAAATAATCTGGCGAGTAGTATCTTTAGGTAAAGATGCCAAAAATTCACCAGCGTAAGAAGAATCAACCAAATTAATTAAAAGGGGAGTATCTTTTTTATCGGCAAGCGCAATATCCAAAGTTTCACTTTGCGCATAGGCATCATCTGCCGCGTTATATTTTTTTAAATTTATTCCCTGCTCTGATCCTTCCTGTGTCAGAATCTTGTCAAGATTTGCTATGAAAGAATCGGTTAAATTGTAATAAAAAACATCGGCAGATTTAGATTCTGCAGCAAAAACTGAAGAGGCAAGCAAAAGTTGAGAACAAACGACGGTTACTTTTAAAGCATTATTTACTTTCATAACAAACCTTCTTAAAAATGTTGATAAAGACCGGATCTGATACAAAAAAGCCTATATGACAGTGCTGTTTTCACTCCCATATAGGCAATACATTTTACTTCAGATAAATAAAACGCTTGTTGAGAAACACTGATTTCCTCAACATTTCTCAATTACGGCTTAAGAATTACTTTAATTGCATCCTTGCCGTGAGCGGTCTCGAATCCTTCCTTCCAATGATCAAGATCGAAAGTATGAGTTACGATGCCCTTAGAAGTAATCAAGCCTCTTTCAAGTAAAGAGATTACGGTGTCGTAGCAATAAGGTCCTAAGTGAGCGCCCAAAATATCAAGTTCCTTACGATCACCGATAATTGACCAGTCGGCAGTTACGTCAGCACCGAATACGCTCATCTCAACGAAGCGGCCTAACTTTCTGGTCATTTCAAGACCCTGAACCGCGCCTCTCGGATTGCCGGTGGCTTCAATATAAACATCGCAGCCATAGCCGTCAGTCATATCAAGAATTGCCTTCAAAGCGTCTTCTTTTGCCGGGTTAATGACAACATCGGCACCGAACTTCTTGGCAAGTTCCAAACGAGCCTCAATAGTATCAAGAACAACTAGCTTCTTAGGATGCTTCAATGCTGCAGCCTGAACAATACCGAGACCTAAAGTACCGGCACCTGCCAAAACTACGACGTCTTCAAATTGAATGTTAGCTCTTTCGGTAGTATGCATTGAGCAAGCCATCGGCTCAATAAAAGCTGCGTCTTCAAGAGACAAAGCATCAGGGATCTTATGAATAACTGAATTCGGATGGAAAAGCATGTACTCAGCCATACCACCGTCGGCGATCTTACCCTGATAACCGTACATGTCGTGAGGCTGGCACATCCAATACTGGCCTGATTTGCAGAATCTGCACTTACCGCAAGGAAGAATCTGCTCGGCAAGAATGCGTTCACCCATCTTAACGCCGAAATGCTCTTCTGCGCCTTCGCCCATAGCTACTACGGTACCGAAAAACTCATGGCCAGGGACTACCGGAGTCTTAACCCAAGGATTCTCTCCCCAGAACATCTTAGCGCCTGCTTCGCACTTGATGTCACCGGCACAGATACCGCATGCGCCGACTTTAATCAAAACTTCATTAGGACCGGGCATAGGAGTGTCAATCATTTCCAAACGATAATCGTGCGGACCGTGATTTACCAGTGCCTTCATCTTTGCCGGAATTTGAGCCATATTTTTTGTCCTCATGTTTTAGTAAGCCACGAAAATGTAGCTTTTGTCTTTAAATGATAACGTTATCATTATTGTTTTAAAAAAATAAAAAGATAGTGATCTATGTTGCAAACTTGTTCAATAAAAAAAATTGAAGCTTTATTTTGAGAATTACGACATATTTTTGGCTGAATTTTGCTTTTCTTATAAAGAGCTACGATTACGCCCCGTAAAATCACATCGAAGAATGTTTCTATAAATAACCATTTGATATATAATGTAAAAATATTTGATTACAGCTTAATCTTCCTTACTTTTAGTTCTTTTTACTTTAAGGTTTATAGAATTTGTATAGGTCTTTTACCCTATCATGCAGCTGCAAACTGCACCGGCAAAACCGCTGCAGACAGAGTTCCGACCATAATAGGCTTTACCCATTATTCCTTTTGCTATTAAGCAATTACTTTTCCTAATACATATAGTCTTTCATTAAACTTAGACGAATTATTGTTCTCTATAAGATTAAACAGCAATTCCGAGATCTTCTGCCTCCATTCAAAAGGACTTGAATAGACGCAAGGAATATCAAAACCGAAGTCTTTAGCATAAGGAACCTCATCAATTGAAAAATAATCCACGTCTTTTATGCCGTATTGCCTGCACATACCGATAAAGGCAAGAGAAATGAGTCCGTTAATTCCTACAAAATGAAAAGGGGGATTAGGAAGCGTCTTAAAATAAGTCTTTAAGTTTTCCTTTGCTTTATCATAAGCATAATCCGCATAAACGATTTCATAATCGACTTGCTTTGTTTCAAGAATCGATAAAATTCCTTTAATACGCTCCTGAGTAATCAAAGATTCCTCAGGTCCGCCTACAATCAGCAACTTTTTAATTTCCTTTTGAGCCAAATAATTGCCGCACTTCACCCCTATTTCATAATTATTCAAAAACACACCGGGCAAGCGATAACCGTCTATATCACGATCCAAAAGCACCAAGGGAATGTTATAGCCACGGGCCCGCTGTACGTAAGACGGCTTGTACCCTTTTATATCATGAACTACCGATAACACGATTCCGGCTACTTTATAACTGAATAAGGCATCAAGCGCTCTTTCTTCATTGATTGAGCTGCCAGCGGTTTCAAACATCATTAAGGTATATCCGTTCTTGTCTGCTTTCTCGCACAATTCTTTCACAACTTGAGCATACACGGGATTATACGTACTGTCGGTAATAACCCCGATTAATTTACTTGAATTGGTCTTTAAACTGCGGGCAAAAGCATTTGGACGATACTTCAGTTTGGCGGCTGTTTCATAAATCAATTCTCTGGTTTCTTGCTTTACAAGCTGAGGATTTGAGAATGCGCGTGATACCGTAATATTCGACAGTTGCAGATACTTAGCTATATCAACGATAGTAACTTCTTTTTCTTTATTATTTTTCATAAGTATCCTCAGAAGCACAGAAAAAATTTTCTAAAAACATAATAAATATATAATATTAAATGCCTTTATTTAA
>NZ_CAJKVK010000101.1 GCF_905203285.1 uncultured Succinatimonas sp. | reverse complement strand
CGGGAAATGAGAGTAGAACAGGGAAAACTAGAGATTTATGCTTCTAAAGTCGGGACAAAAAATTAGGATCTGTAAAACTTATTTATGACGTGATTTTAGTAGCATCTGCTGCCTGCATTGCGCTTATATTTTCTCACGGAACGGAAATACAAGGAATAAGAGAAGGAACTGTAATAGGCGCAATCATTATCGGACCGCTGGTTCAGTTGATGTTTCCGCGTTGCGCCTTTTTTAAAAGATGGATTTTAAAATCCGCTTAATTTAACGAATATCAAGCGGAGCCTGGGACTTAACCAAAGCATCAAGTTCTTTTAAATCAGTAAGGAACGGCTCAAGTTTATCCAAAGGCAATGCGCTTGGTCCATCACACAGCGCTCTCGACTTTAGAAGCTTAAACAAAAAGGAAAGCCGCTACTGACAAGCAATAGCCGGCTTTTCTATGCATCAAAAATAGTTGTCTAATTTTTTAAATCACTAACTTCATGTTAGAGCTTACCTTAAGCTTCCTTGCTAACCCTATGCTGTCTTCAATAGCAGCCGGCGGATCAATCCCGACGACACGCATCAGGTTATCGACCGTTTCGGCATACTCGTTGTTCTTGTTCGCGTCGGCACTAATCCCTTGCTTAAGGTACAGCGTTTTCTTGGTTTTATCTTGCTCTAAAATCGTCATCCTTGCTTGCCCAAGCAGCTCAATGATTTTCTGTCCCGATAATTCAATGCCGGCTTGTTCAATTCGGTAATGCGCCAAACGTTCCATTACCAATGCCAGATAACAAACCAAAAAGTGTCCCCGGATTTTCTTCGGCGTCCATACGTAGACCGGCCGTGCATCAAGATTAGTTTTCATGACTCGGAAACATTCTTCGATATGCCACAGATTCCGCAGGTCTCGATAAATCTGCATTGCGTCAGTGTTTTTGTGCGAGGTGATAAGTGCGTAGTAGCCTGCTTGCTTTTGGCGTTTTTTGTACAGCTCCTCATTGCTTGAGTATTCAACTTTTGTACCTTTTTTGATTTTTAGAAACTGTCTAACCCCGTGTTTTATCGATGCATTGACAGCTCCGGTACCTTTTTCTAAAAGTTTTCGGCATTTTTCAAAGCGTTCATTAAGAACCTTGAGGTCGTGGGCTTGGCGCTTAGCCGACCAGGTCACAATGATTTTATTATCAAGCTCGGAAGACGAACTTTGATCTAGTGTTTTGACTTTGAATGTCTCTGTGTTATCGCTCGAAACCAGCACTTCATCCCAGTTATCATCACTGAAAACTTTTTCTCGAATATTCTCCGTTAATCGGTTAATAGACTGCGCAACGATGTAGTCAAAATTCAAATTTGTCAGGCTTTTCAGATTTAAATGGGAATTTAGTCCTCGATCTGCAACCACGGTCACTCTCTGCAGGCGGTTTTTCATTTTGTAGTTGTTGACCACTTCGATGATGGTGTTCATTTCCGACGTATTGCCGCGGAATAACTCGTAGTCGATAGGAATACCCTCGCCGTCCACCAGAAGTCCGAGAACAACCTGAACTTCGTTGGTTTTGTTCTCTTTGCTCATTCCGCGGGCTCTGAGCTCGTCTGAATCAAACGATTCGAAGTAGAAAGTCGTTACGTCGTAGAACGCTATGGTCTTGACTCGTGCGTAAATCTCTTCAAGGTTTTTGTTGAGATTGGCTATGACGGTGGTCTTTTTGTCTGCCAAAACATCAAGGCTGTTATAGATGTCATCAAGCGTAAGATTGCTAAAATCGAATACCAGCTCATCTTTGGCGCTAAAGGTCTTGCTTTTAGACATCGGTCTGAGAATACGCATTGCGGCCAACAGAAAGACGGTTTGCTCAAGGTCATATTTGATGGCGCCGCGGGAGTTGCGTTTAGCGCGGTCAAACCAGGTGTGCAGTTTTAAGCTCTCCCAGATTTTTCGATAGAAGGCGATACCGTAATTGACCTGTTTAAGCGCTTTTTCCCGGACAAGGTCAACCGATTGCAGGTGCCGGTTAACCCATGCCTGATTAGCAGCTTCGGCATCCGCATTCAAACGTGCGACTTCTTTTCTGATTTCTTCATCGATATTAGGCTCCTTGTGTCGAAGTTTGACTAAATCGCCGTAAGTGCGAACTGTTCTTGAAGAAGAGCCGTGACGCTGCTTGCTATAGATATTTTCGACGATTGCAGCGTATTCCCTGCCGTTTGTTTTAGTAACTTTGAGACGGAAAGCCATAAATTGCCCTCTTATAGTTTTATAACATTATATCATATTTGCCGCTAATTTGACACTTATTAGACATATATTTATGATTCATAAATTTCGACGGGAAATGAGAGTAGAACAGGGAAAACTAGAGATTTATGCTTCTAAAGTCGGGACAAAAAATTAGGATCTGTAAAACTTATTTATGACGTGATTTTAGTAGCATCTGCTGCCTGCATTGCGCTTATATTTTCTCACGGAACGGAAATACAAGGAATAAGAGAAGGAACTGTAATAGGCGCAATCATTATCGGACCGCTGGTTCAGTTGATGTTTCCGCGTTGCGCCTTTTTTAAAAGATGGATTTTAAAATCCGCTTAATTTAACGAATATCAAGCGGAGCCTGGGACTTAACCAAAGCATCAAGTTCTTTTAAATCAGTAAGGAACGGCTCAAGTTTATCCAAAGGCAATGCGCTTGGTCCATCACACAGCGCTTTATCCGGATCAGGATGAGTTTCAAGAAAAATACCTGCAAGCCCTATGGCAACACCGGCTTTTGCCAAATCAAAGGCCTGAGCTCTTCTTCCCCCTGAGGCTTGAGCATTGGCTTCTCGACACTGCAGCGAATGAGTTACGTCAAAAATCACAGGTGCATTGCCTGACACTTTTTTCATCACTCCGAATCCAAGCATATCGACTACCAAATTGTCATAGCCAAACTGTGAACCGCGCTCGCACAAAATCACATTGTCATTTCCAGTCTCATGAAATTTTTCAATAATATTGGCAACTTGCGCAGGAGCCATAAATTGCGGCTTTTTAACATTTACCGGCTTTTTAGTTTTTCCTAAAGCAAACACCAAATCACTCTGCCTTGCTAAAAAGGCCGGAAGCTGCAGAACATCAACGTGCTCGGCAACCTGAGCGCATTGATAAGGCTCATGAACATCAGTAATGATATTGACATTAAATTCGCGCTTTAAATCATCGAAAATTTTCATTCCGGCTTCAAGTCCCGGACCGCGATAGGAACGCAAAGAAGAACGATTGGCTTTATCAAAACTGGCTTTAAAAATGTACGGAAGCTGTAATTTATTAGTTACTTCCATAAATTTTTCACAAACGCGCATCGCCAAATCACGCGACTCAAGAACATTTATGCCGCCGAAAACCGTTAAAGGTAAATCGTTTGCAATAGTGATATCGTTAACTTTTACCTGCTTGGCCGCCATGATTTTCTCCTTCTATTTTCGAAAAATTCCGTACGTTACGCGCTCATTTCCACCTAAATCCTTAAGGGTCATGACTTCACTAAAACCATTTTCCGTCAAAATGTCACGTACGCGCTTACCTTGATTATACCCATGCTCTAAAAGTAAAGCACCGTCATTGTTTAAAAATTGCCGTGATTCTCGTACGATGAGTCTGATATCGTCAAGCCCGTCTTGGCCTGATGTTAAAGCTCCTATAGGTTCAAAACTTAAAGCTTTTAAATGTTCATCGTTTTCTTCTATATAAGGTGGATTAGAAACGATCAGATCAAATTTTGCATCTTTTAATCCGGAAAACCAAAAACTTTTAATGAAAATAACATCAAGATTAAAAAGTGCGGCATTTTCCTTTGCCACGTTAAGAGCCCCGTCAGAAATATCCACCGCAAAAGCTTTGATTTCCGGGCGCTCGTGTTTTATCGCCAGTATAATCGCGCCACTGCCTGTACCTAAATCCAAAACGGAAGAAGCTTGCTTAAATTTAAGCGCAGTTTCAACTATAAGCTCGGTATCAGGACGAGGGATAAGGACATCTTTATTAACTTTAAACGGTAATCCCCAAAATTCCTTATAACCCACAATATAAGCTATAGGTTCACCTGCCATGCGTCTTGAAATTAGATTTCTATAGCGAACAACAAATCTATCTTTTATTTCATCATTATCATGCGTTATTAAATAACTGCGGGGGCAATTAAGTACCTGCATCAAGAGCAAATCGGCATCTAAGCGTGCCGATTCGCATCCTGAAGAAATAAGGCGTTTTCTGCCCTCCTGCAAAAGGGCTTTTAACTGCATTACAGTCCGCCCTGTTTTGCCATTTCGGATAATTGTTCAGCCTGATATTCTTCAATCACCGGTTTTAAAATAAGATCAAGATCGCCCTCTAAGACTTCACTTAAACGATAAAGGGTCAGATTGATGCGATGATCGGTAACACGGCTTTGAGGGAAGTTATAAGTACGGATACGATCAGATCTGTCACCTGAACTTAATATACTGTGACGTGCTTCTGTTTGTTCGGCAAGACGCTTATCTTCTTCCATTTTAGCCAAGCGTGATAACAACACTTCCATTGCTCTCTCACGATTACGATGCTGAGAACGTTCATCTTGGCACTCAACCACAATACCGGTAGGAATATGTGTAATACGAATTGCAGAATCAGTCTTATTAATGTGCTGACCGCCGGCTCCGGATGCGCGGAAAGTATCAATACGTAAATCGGCAGGATTGACCTCAGGAGCTTTTGACGGCGGGATTTCCGGCAAAACCATAACCGTACAGGCAGAAGTATGAACGCGGCCCTGAGCTTCAGTAGCAGGAACGCGCTGTACACGGTGACCTCCTGACTCGAACTTCATATAACCGTATGCGCCTTCACCTGACAACTTAGCAATAATTTCCTTATAGCCACCGACTTCACCTTCGCTTTGTGAAACCACTTCAAGCTGCCAGCCCTTTGACTCACAATATTTTGCATACATACGATAAAGTTCACCGGCAAACAAAGCTGCTTCATCACCACCGGTACCGGCGCGAATTTCAAGGAAGCAGTTGCAGTCATCGCGATCGTCATGCGGCAACAGCAAAAGCTGCAGCTCATGCTCAAGTACTGCTGCTTTTTCCTTAGTAGGCTCAAGCTCTTCTTGAGCCATTGCCTTCATATCTTCATCGTCACCTTCAAGCATAACCTGCATCTCTTCAAGATCATCAGACGCACGCTTATACTCCTGAAAGGTGTTTACCATAACCTGTAAACGTGAATACTCTCGATTCAATTCACGAAACTTTTCCTGATCGGCAATAATTTCAGGCTGACTTAATAACTGTTCTACTTCCTGATGGCGCTCGCACAAAGATTCGAGCTTACGAATAATACTTTCTTGCATTTTTCAAATGATTATAAAAAGAAGCGGCATCACTACCGCTAGGGAACACGCTATATAACAACGGAGCAATATTCTAACATATACGACAACTTTTCCTGCAAAGGAAGAGCCGGATAATCATAGAGTTTTTAAAATATCCCTTCCGAATTTAGCTAAACCTTCCTTTACAGTAACGGCAAAATCCATCATAACAGGATCAATTGCGGGTTCTTTTTGCAGTTTTTTACACAATTCTTCGTAATAAAGCTTCTGCTTTTTATTAAGTTTAACCGAAGAACGCTTACCGAACCAATAATATCCCTGCAGCGGCAACACCAGCAAAAACAGCACGCAGCATAAAGTTACCGGCCAATTGCTTTTTAACGTATAAAAGAACTCAACGCCTTTAAGACCTCCGCCCATTATAAAATTCCAGACAATTAAAAACATAATAAAAGGCGGCAGCAAATATTTTCCAAGACGCATAATATATTTAACCCGTCCTTCAGTAAAAATGGAGCCTAAAATAGGATCTTCAGGCCATATTTCCATATATTTAATTCCGTCTTTAAACGTCTTTATAAAGCTCACTTATTAAAACTCCTGCTATGCCTGCTGCAAATGCTTTTGATAATTAAGTTTTGCCGCCTTTTCCCAAACGCGAGAGCGCCATCTTAAAAACATACTGATACCGCGTACCCACTCATCTGCCGCAAAACCTATCCACACGCCCAAAAGACCAAGACCGCAATGCAGCCCAAGAAAACAGCCTAAAGGAACACTTATACCCCACATCGAAATTACTGCCATGATAAGCGGAAACTTGGTATCTCCTACAGCACGAAGCGAATTGATAATAATTATATTTAAAATTCTTCCGGGCTCTTGGATCACCGTTAAAAGAAAGATCGGCGTTGCCAAAGCTAAAACCTCAAGGCTGTCGGTAAATTGAGAAATAATGAATTTACCGGTTCCAAGAGGGATTGAGAAAGTTATCAATATCGTTGCGCACATACCGATTTTTACTGAACGCATTAACTGCTTATAAGCTAAGTCAAGCTGCAAAGCCCCCGCATAGTGCGCTATCAGAATCTCCGTTCCCATAGCAATTGAAATCGAAAACAGCATCATGATAAGCACCATCTGAAAATATATACCGTGAGTTGCAAGAGGAATCGCTCCCATTGATGCCACCACTGCCGTCATAAACATATATTGACTGTGCCAGGATAAATTCTCTCCGGCACCGGGAAGACCTATGTTTAAAATAGCGGCAAAAATCTTCTTTTTAAAAGCAAAGAGAAAACGCGGGATAATTCTGATTTTTGTACGTCTTAAAATTAACGGTATATAGACAAGACATGCAATTACGCGTCCGATTACCGTACTTACGGCTA
>NZ_CAJKVK010000100.1 GCF_905203285.1 uncultured Succinatimonas sp. | reverse complement strand
TTTAAAAATTAAAAGAAAGAGTTTTTTACAAAAATTTTTATAAGTTTAATTAAATTTAATAACCAATTGATTATAAAAGATATTTTATGTGCGGTATTTTAGTGCATTACATTTAAGGTGTGGTGCAATCACAGAAGAAATTCAGATTCCTGATGTCCTTCGTGCTTTAAAAGCTCAAGTTTTCTAAATATTCCACCTGAATATCCGTTAAGGCTGCCGTCAACACCTATAACTCTATGGCAGGGGATGATAATGGAGATGGGATTATGGCTTACTGCATTTCCTATAGCTTGCGGCGACATGTTTTTTAAATGTTTAATGGATAAAAGATGTTTTGCTATTTGACCGTATGTTATTAGTTCACCAAAAGATGTTTCAAATAAAATTGCGTACACGGCATTTCTAAATGCGTTGTCGTCAAGTTTTAATTTGTCTTGGGCAAAATGCGGATTTCTTTTTTGGAAATAATCGTTTAAAAAGGTTTTTGCTTCTTGAAAAATTTTCAGATCTTCCTTAAATACCGTAGTAGATTGGTTTTTTAAATTTTCGTGATCTTGAAAATAAGCGCCGGTAAGAAATTTACCGTCACTATTTAAATGAATAAGACCAAGCGGACTTTGAAAATAGGTTGAAAATATAAGCATAATGCAAAATAGTCCGCAAATAACAAGTAATTAACTATTAATAATTAATAGCGCTGATGTTTGTCAGCGCTACTTTTAGGAAGACTTTATAAGCTTAATCAGCGAATGGGGATTCTGTTAGGATCCTCCTTGTCGTCGGCATCGCTTTTTTCTTCATCATAACTATCGCTGTTTTCATCGTAGTTACGATCTGACGGTTCATCGTCATCGTCATTGTCTTCTTGAGGATCAAGATCGTTTTCATCTACATAATAGTCGCTGTAATTGACTTCATTTTCATCTTCATAATCGTCGTCAAAGTCAATATCCTCGGGTGCATACTGGCAGAAAGCAAGAAAATCACCGTAGAGCATTTCTCCATCATAATCACGATACTCCCAAGGCAAAACGGTGAGATCTTCAAGAACATCATTTTCATAATCTTGATGATCTTCTGCGTATCTTATTTCAGATAAGGATCTGCCTATTACATAGATAACCGCATATTTTCCTCTAAACGGTGAAATGCTTAAAATTTTGCAGAACATTTCTTCACTAAGTTCCGAGTCAGGACATCCGTAAATTTTTCCTTCCTCAAACTCAAGTCTTAATTCATTGTCTGCTTCAAAACGGTTTATATATCCGTCCTCATCGATGATTTCAAAATAATTATCATCGTCATTTTCATGCAGAGGTACGCCGACATAGTAATCTTCATATAGGTTGTCGCAAAGCTCTTCAAGAGTTTGAGCTTCTGCACCCACCATCATTATGGATTTATTGTAAAAACGCAGCTCCTTAACGTAAAAGTAGGTTTCATTGCCGTCTGCATCAGGATTTGAAATAAAAAGTTTACCTTCATCAATCCAATCAAACATAAAAAATCTCCTTTTATTAAAAACCAAGGAAAGCTGCTGTTTTTCGCAACTAATAAAATTTTACAAGCATATTTTTATAAAGCCAAAGTCTTATGATAAAGGCATGATCAAGGGCAAGTTTTTTGTTGATTAATAGATGATTTTGTAGGTTGTGTAGAGAAATTTGAATCCGAATTTTGTATTTTCTGCTAAACTTTTTGCCAATTTGGTATTAGGAATTAAATCGTGCAAAGCAATCTTTCTATTTTTAAAATCGGTATCGGACCGTCGTCTTCTCACACCTTAGGACCGCTTTTTGCCGGCAATATGTTTTGTAAAAAAATCTCTGACGTTTTAAATAAAATTGTAAAAGTAAAGATCACTCTTTTCGGATCTTTATCATTAACCGGAATTGGACATCTTTCCGATAAGGCCGTTATTTGGGGATTATGCGGAATTTCTCCAAAAGATCTTGATGCCAAATTGCAGGAAGAAATAATTGACAGGGTTATAAATGAACGCAAAATTAAATTATGCGGTGTAAAGGATATAGATTTTAATTACAAAGAAGATCTTGTTTTTTCATCAGAATTTCTTCCTTTGCATGAAAATGCCCTGACTATTAAAGCATTAGATGAAAAAGGTGATGTTTTATCAGAAGAAACTTATTACTCGGTAGGCGGCGGATTTATAAAAGTAGAAGCTGATTTTTATAAAAAAGAACAGGACACCGATCCGTTAATCATTGATAAAAAAGATTTTATGCCTATAAGCAATACTGAGCAGGCACTTAATCTTTGTAAAGAGCATGGTTGGAATTTAGCAAAATTATCCCTTGAGTTTGAAAAACAGTTTCATGATGAAAAATATATAAAGGATTATTGTCTTGAAATATGGGAAACCATGCAGCAGGTTTACTATAACGGATCACATTGCAAAAGCGATTATTTACCTGGTGCCTTACATTTAAAACGCCGCGGTAAAGAACTTTATCAGAAACTTACAATTACGGCAGATCCATTAGGAATTATCGATTACATTTCTTTGTACGCTTTTTGTATTGCTGAAGAAAATGCCGCAGGTGCCAAAGTTGTAACAGCTCCGACCAACGGAGCCTGCGCTGTGGTTCCTGCAGTTATGCTTTATCTTAAAAATCATGCCATCGGTTTTAATGACGATAAAGCCGTCGATTTTTTGTTAAGTGCGATGCTTATCGGATCTTTTTATAAAAAGAATGCTTCAATAAGCGGAGCTGAGGCCGGGTGTCAGGCTGAAATCGGTGCGGCAAGTTCCATGGCGGCAGGTGCAATGGCAACAGTCTTAGGAGCAGAAGCACCGGTAGCCTGCTCTGCTGCTGAGGTATCAATGGAGCATCACTTGGGTTTGACCTGTGATCCGGTTGACGGACTGGTTCAAATCCCGTGTATTGAACGCAACGCCTTCGGTGCATTACAGGCAATATCGGCTGCCCGTATTTCAATGTCGCGTTTAAGCCAGCCGCGCGTAAGTCTTGATCAAGTAATAAGCACTATGTACGCAACCGGCAAGGATATGAATCAAAAATATAAGGAAACCTCCCTTGGCGGATTAGCAATTGCCTTTAACTCAATCTGCTAAAGGCAAAAGTTAATACGCTAAGCTAATAGATTGATTGCATTTAATAAAATTTTGCGTCCGTAGGTGGTTAAAATCGACTCAGGATGAAATTGCAGACCTAAAAGACGCATTTTCTCTTCATAAAGTGCCATTACGATGTTATCGCAGGACGCAATGATTTTTACATGTTCCGGTAAGTCGGTAACGACAAGGGAGTGATAGCGAGCAGCTCTTAAAGGATTAGGCAGATCTTTAAAGCAATAATCACTACAATGCGTGATTAGGGATGCTTTACCGTGAACAATATACGGAGATTTAACCACTTTTCCGCCAAGAGACAGACCTAAAGCCTGATGCCCAAGACAAATTCCCAATAAAGGAATCTGTCCTTTTAGTTTTTCGATAATAGCCATTAAATTATTCGCGTCATTAGGACTTGAAGGTCCGGGTGAAAGAACTCCGATTATGTTAAAGCCTTCTTTTTTAAACTCTTGTACTTTTTTTAGGATAAATTCAGGAGCTGCGTCGTTACGATAAACAGTGACTTCAGCGCCTAAAATCTGCAGCTCATCGACTAAGTTATAAGAAAAAGAATCAAAATTATCGATAAAAATGATTTTAATACGGTAAGGCATGATTAAAACTCCTTATTGGCTTTTGATACTGCTCTTATAACCGAGCGGGCTTTATTGACGGTTTCCATTGCTTCAGCTTCAGGATCCGAGTCAAATACCACGCCGCATCCTGATTGGATATAGGCTATGTCGTTTTTTATGAAAGCGCTGCGAATTGCAATGCAGGAATCAAACGATCCGTCCGTTTCAAGACGGGCTACGACCCCGCCGTATGAACCGCGTTTTACGCCTTCATATTTATAAATAATTTTGTGAGCCATAATTTTAGGAGCTCCGGACAGGGTTCCCATATTCATTGATGCCTGATAAGCATGCAGGGCATCAAGATCTTCTTTAAGTTCGGCTTTTACGTCACTTACAAGGTGCATGACACTTTGGTATCTATCTACATGCAGAAGATTTTCCACACGGCGAGTACCCGTTTTTGCAATGCGTGCCAAATCGTTGCGCGCCAGATCAACGAGCATAATATGTTCTGATACTTCTTTTTGATCCATTCTAAGTTCAAGTTCAATTCTCGCATCTAAGTCAGGATCGACTTTATCGCTTGCATCTATTCCGCGCGCTCTTGTTCCGGCAATAGGCGATATTGACACTTCATTACTTTTTTTGTCATAGCGAAGCGCAAATTCAGGAGAGGCTCCGATTAAAGTAAAATCAACATCTTGTATGTAATACATATAAGGTGATGGATTATCTTCTTTTAGATATGCATAACTTAAAAACGGATCGTGGCAGGGCAGTGAAAAAACTCTTGAGGGAACTACTTGAAAGGCATCGCCTTTAATAATGTGATCTTTAATTTTTACGACTAAATCTTCAAATGCTTTATCGTCTATATTGACGCTGTAGCTTAATTTATCAACTTTAGGGTGCTTTAAATGTAAGTCTGCGTTAAACGAATCCAAAGCTTCTTTTAACTTATAAGCTTTAATTAAGCAGTCATTTTTGTTTTTTTCGTTAAAGGCATAGCCGTGAACTACTGTGGTTTTATTAATATGATCAAAAACCACGGAGATGTCGTAAAGGTTAAATACCAAATCAGGACAAGTGTTAAGACCTTGAGAAACGTCTGTGATTTCTTCAAAATTGTTTATAAAATCAAAGGCGATAATGCCGGCAAAGGTTATGTCTTTAAATTCCTTTAAGGTATCTTGGACAGCTCTTAACGCATCAAGCGGCGACGGAAATTTAAGCCGTGTCTCTTCGTCAATATTTTTAGGCGGTCTTGCATAGGAAAGAGTAATGGTCTTTTCATCACAAGATTTTGCTTTAAGTTTTGCTGCAAGAAGAGGAATTAAAGCACAACCGTTATCGTTTATTGCCTTAAGCGTAACTTTTAAATCATTGCAGATCACTTTAAGCGCGCAAGATGCCCCGATAATGCTTTTGGTGCCGCTTTTATCAACAATTTCAGCCGATTCAAGCAGCAGAGTATTGGTGTTTAAAACATGATCGCGGTAAAAAAGATGAGGCTTGTTGCTGTATTTACCGTAAAGCAGAATTTCTTTCATTTTAAGCTCCGTAAAAATTAAATATTGCGGGCTTTAAAAATGAACAAACCCGCAAAGCTGCGGGTTTATTTGTTAAAATAATATCACATCCCCGCAGTTACGCGAGGTGCCACCATAAAGAACGCTGTGATATTTTCATTAACTTGACATCCTCACTGGTCTAAAGACCGATGATTCCTACTGCTAAATAACAATAGTGCTACTGTTGTAAGCTTCGGCGGGTTCCTGCTGCCGACCTCTATCGAGGTTCGCTTGACAGGCCATCCGGGCAAGTCCTGCCCTTGTTTTGTGTAGATTTAATATCTTTGCAAATGCAGACTTGGTTTTTGTCTGAATTTGTAAGACTTTATCTGACAACAGTATAGCACATGCCTTATATCTCCGTTCTAAAGAACGGAGTTTTACGGCATCTTTGATAAAAATTCTCCGTAAAACGTTATAGATACAATATGCAAAAAATTTTAATTTGTAAATGAAAATGCAAAATTGGATCTTTTTAAGGCAAAGAAAAACTGTCAGCTTTAATTTGCTCCTTTTAGTACAAAGAGGGTTATTTCCGAAGGAACGCCGACTCGGCAGGAAAATCCTGACCAGATGCCGCTGCCGTTGCTGACATATAAAGTCATATCGCCAAGCTCATATTTTCCGCTTACATAACCGCCGTTAAATCTGGCGATAAGCGGTTTTAAGAAAAACATGGTTCCGCCGTGAGTGTGTCCGGTTAAAAGCAAATCGGCTTGAGGGTGCTCATTGGCTACAGGCGGCTCATGAGAAAGCAAAATTCTTGGAATATCGGGAAGTCCTGACAATGCTTTTTCATGATCGGGTTTTTCAAATCCGTAATTTTGAGCGCGTCTATCCGGAATTCCGGCGATGGCAATCTCTGCACCGTCTTTTTCTATAATGTCATTTTCGTTATTTAAAAATTTGATGTTAAGCTTGGACAGTGCTTCAATCCATTCAGCTGCTCCTGAATAATATTCATGATTGCCTGTTACCGCATACACTCCGTAAGGGGCATGCAAATCACGAAGCGGTTCAAACTCCTGCGCCAAATTTGCAACGCTGCCGTCAACGAAATCTCCGGTTATAGCTATAAGGTCAGGCTGCAAAAGGTTGGTTTTATCGGTAATTCTCTGTACGTAATCCCTTTTTAGAATAGGTCCTACGTGAATATCTGTAAGCTGTACTACTCTAAAGCCATCAAATTCATTGGGTAAATTTTTAATCGCTACTTCAACAGTCTGCACTTTGGGAGTGACAAATTGCGAAAAAGTTCCGTAAAAACCTAAAGCTAGAGCAATGAAACTTACAACCACTGCGGCTTTATTTTGCGGCAAATGCCAGGACAAAATACCGGTTTTGCGTAAGACAAAGAAAAGTAAAACAATAAGATCTTTAACAATCAATAAAGCTACGCCAAGCAGCAATGAGGCAAAAAGCGACTCAAGAATGACAACGACGTAGGGAGGAAGCTTGGGTTCTAAAATTCCGCCGGTCATTGCGTATACGACGTACTTAAAACCGCAGACCAAAATGGCAAGTAAAACTAAAAATTTGCCTTTATGCGAAATTTTTAACGGAATAACCAGAGAGCAGATTGCGTAGGCAATTAGAACAAAGGATTGAATATACAGAACACTCATTTTTCGTTTGCTTTCATCTTAATTATCGTCAACGTTTTGTATGATAATTGAATCAAAGCAATGAGTAAAATACCGAATAGATATATTTTCTGATACTTAAAAGTAATATTGGTTAACTG
>NZ_CAJKVK010000099.1 GCF_905203285.1 uncultured Succinatimonas sp. | reverse complement strand
AATTTGTCGCCTGGTAATAACTCTCTTGATAGAATCTTACTTTTTACATGATTAATTACTATATCTTTTGCAGATAAGCGTAACTTAGTTTGGGGGCGAAATATTTTAGGTAAAAAATACAAAAAATCTTGCATACGCTTATCTTTTAATACTAATTAAAGATCTTTAGTCTTTAATCCACATAAAACAATGGAAAGATTATATTAATTACTTATGTAAGAACAATTTTAACGATAATTCTCAAAGCAGGAGAAATGTACATATAAAATGGAGCGAGCGACGGGAATCGAACCCGCGTCAGAAGCTTGGGAAGCTCCTGTTCTACCATTGAACTACGCTCGCATTACAAGTGCTTTTAATAGATACGTCTCAAATTGTTCGAGGTATTTTAGCTCATTATTAAAATTTAATCAAAAAAATACTTGTACAGCGATAGATAAGGTAAACGACTAATATAAACATACTTAACTACTTAAAACATTCATCAAGCTTTCTTAATACCCCGATTAATCTGCGGTATTTTGCCCAATTTCCCCGCCAATACTCTTGAGCGGCAGGATGAAGGAGCATTTTTTTAGGCAGTGGCTTACCCTCTTTTATCAGTTGACGCATTTTCGCAACCAATACATACTCAAGCCATTGGTGAAAATCCATAGTATCGATACAAAAAGGAGCGGTACTTAAAAAAGCTTTTTCGTGGGGTCTGTTCTTTTCCCCGCCCCAATGTTCCAAGACTTGTAACTCTTGTTCTATTTCATCTAAAATTGCTGAGATTTTATTAATATCGTGCATATCTTTTCTTTGTTCAAATTGAAATTGAGACGATCATACTAAAAAGGATCGAGAATGACACAAAATTCCACTCAAAATACTATTAATGAATTACTGGAAATTGCCGCCAGGCTTACAGCAAAAGGAATAACTCCCGGTGTTGCCACTTTAAAATCACATTTAAACAAACCGGTATCGCTTCCTCTTATCATAGAAGCCGTTAAGCTGTGGAAAACCTTAGATAAAGACGCTGTAAAACAAGCTGTTAGTTATATTTTAAACAATACCGGCAATCCTGCATCAAAAGTAAATGATGATAAATCAGAATCATCAACAAACGAAACTGATGAGTTAAAAAATGAGATTTGCGCTTTACGCGCTGAAATTGAGCTGCTTCGCCATGAGATCGGTAAACTTACCGCAGCTTTAAAAAAGCTTTAACCGTTCACGGCCTTTTCTTCAAAAAAGGCCTCTAAAATTAATGCTGCAGACACGCAGTCTATCTTGCCTTTACTTGCAAGGCCTTTATAGCCGTACTGCGAGAAAATGCGTTCTTTGGCATCTGCCGTGGTTAAGCGCTCATCTTTAAAATAAACTTTTAATTTAAAATTATTTGCAAGCCTATTTCCGAATTTCTTTGCTTTAAAGGTGAGCTCTTCATTGGTTCCGTCCATGTTGATCGGATAGCCTACTACAATGTAGGACGGCTGCCATTCTTTAAATAAAGCGTTTATCTGATCGGCATTGGGAATTCCGTCTCGCGCTTTTACGGCTTCAAGAGGAGTTGCGGACATTGTAAATTCATTGCCTACCGCAACGCCAATACTGTTAATTCCAAAATCAAAAGCAAGAACACTCACGCTAAAGCCCTACCGTTAAAACGAATCGGATTGCGGCGGCTTCCGCCTAATAAAGACTCGGCTATAACAGAATAATCTTTCATTGATTCAAAACAATGGGTTCCTATGCTGTTATGCAGACTCTCGAACGGAACTACGGTAGTTATAACCATAGACAAACCGTTATCATGGCGGGTACGCAAAAGTTCCGCTACGATTTTTTGGTCAAAAAGCTGCAAGCCTTCATGGTTTTGACACAGTCCGTCCAAAATCAAAAGCTTAACCGTACAAAAACGCTCCCAGCGATCATTTCTTTCTATGCGTTCTTCACGATCTTCGCTTTGATTAAACAAACGGCTTTTTTTTAGCTCATCAAAATAAATGAGCTCTACACTTTCAGGAGAAGATTTTAAGCGTTCGTTTGCTATCGCTGTGGCAAGCACCGATTTACCGGACCCCTCCGCTCCCTGAATGATAAGAAGCATCGGCATGGTGGCGTCATCTATTGCGTAACAGAAACCCTGAGCAGTTCCCACAGCTTTTGAATTAAGCTGATCTTTTATTATCGTGTCAAAAGTATATCTAGCGTCAATACGACCGGATTTATGGATCTTATTTATAAGGCTTTTAAGATCGGCTTTTCTGCTTTGCTCTATCTCATAAGCGGCAAGAGCGGCTTCCTTTTGCTTCATTGCCTTAAAATCAAAATCCGGATCTTTTTCAAGCTTTACTTTGATCTTTGAAATATCTTCAATAGTATCAATTAGTGCCTGTACGGCATCAATACTGTTTGTCTCGCGTTTTTCTGCCATCAAACTACTCCTAAGTTAAGTAAATTGTAGCAAAAAGCGCTTAAACAGTTAATTTTTTGACATTATCACTTTTTAAAAGAAATGATTTTCAACCTCATTGATTACTGGTATTAAAAAAATAAAAAAGCCTCCTTACGTCTTAGCATAAGGAAGCTTCTTTTAACTAATAGCTAAAATTACAGAGCGATGAAAGTAGCACCGTCAAAAGCATGGGTCTCAATGATGGTGGCTTTACGTCCTGAAATAGCTTCATACTTGGCATCGATTGCAGCTTTAACAGCTTCAACCTTTTCAGGTTTTAATACTGCAACAACGCTGCCGCCGAATCCGCCGCCGGTCATACGAACGGCAGCATTTTCGCCTATGGCCTCGCGAATGATTTCAACCAAGCCGTCAATCTCCGGAATGGTAATTTCAAAATCATCACGCATTGAACAATGTGATGCGTACATAAGCTCGGCAAGACGCTTCAAGTCGCCCTTAGTAAAGGCATCGACAGCTGCCAAAGTACGATCGTCTTCGGTGATGACATGACGGGCTCTGCGATAAGTTACATCATCAAGCTCGGCTTTCTTGGCGTTTAACATATCCATAGTGGCATCACGCAGTGCCTTAACGCCTAAAACTTTAGCGGCGTTTTCACACTGTTCGCGGCGCTCGTTGTATTCACCGCCGACAAGCTGATGTTTTACATTGGAATTTACAATAAGAATTTCCAATTCCTCAGGAATATGAACCTGAGTCTTTTCAAGAGAGCGGCAGTCAATAAGCAATGCGCAGTCTTTCTTGCCGCATGCGGAAATGGTCTGATCCATAATACCGCACTTGCAGCCGATGAAAGCTTCAGCAGCCTGACCGATTAAAGCAATGTCCTGTAAGTCGATATTAAGACCGAAAGCACAGGAAATAAGGTTGCCAAAAGATACTTCCAAAGAAGCAGAAGAAGATAAGCCTGCACCTAACGGGACATTTCCGCAAATTGCCAAATCAAGACCTTCAAACTTATAACCTTTCTTGGCAATCAGCATGGTAACGCCGCGCAGATAATTACTCCAAAGCTTATCAGGATGCTTATCCATATCTACGGTAACGGTGAACTCATCAGTGTCACCGTTTACGTCAGCTGCAAAAACGCGCATCTTGTCAGTGCCGTTTTTACGGGCGGCAATTGCAGTACCGAACTTAATTGCGCACGGCATAACAAAACCGTCATTATAATCAGTGTGCTCACCGATGATATTAACGCGGCCCGGAGCATATGAAAGCATAGTAGGCTCAGCGTTGAAATGAGCTTTAAAAGCCTCGATTGCTTTAGTTTTTACGTCGTTCATAATTAACCTTTATCAATTAACGTTTAGTGTAATGGACTTCGCTTAATGCCTGTAAACGGGCTGCGGCCTGTTCTGCGGTAAGATCGCGCTGTTTTTCAGATAAAAGCTCAAAACCTGCAACGAACTTCTTGACTGTAGCAGAACGCAAAAGAGGCGGATAGTAATGGGCATGCATCTGCCACTCAGGATGTTCTTCGCCGTCAGCAGGAGCATTGTGCCAACCCATTGAGTACGGGAAAGAGCACTCAAACAGATTGTCATAGCGGGTAGTCAGTTTCTTGATAATAAGAGCCAAATCATCACGCTCGTTATCTTTTAACTGATTGATTGAAGCTACCGGGAACTTAGGCAGAATCATGGTCTCAAACGGCCAGAATGCCCAATACGGAACCAAAGCGACAAAGAATTCAGTCTCGCAAACAATGCGTTCTTTCTTCTCAAGCTCGGCTTTTACGTAGTCAAGCAAAAGCTTTGACTTATGTTTTTCAAAGTAAGCTTTCTGCTGTTTTAATTCCTTGGTGATCTCCTCAGGAAGGAAGGAGCAAGCCCAAATCTGTCCGTGCGGATGCGGATTGGAGCAACCCATTATGGCGCCTTTGTTTTCAAAAAGCTGTACCCACTTATAGGTCTCGGAAAGCTCTGTAAGCTGTGAAGCCCACAAATCAACGACGGAGCGGATCTCATTTACTTCCATGACAGGCAAAGTCTTGGAGTGGTCAGCTGAAAAGCAGATAACGCGAGCTGTTCCGCGAGCCGGCTCCAATTTGAAAATGTCATCACCTGCAGGTCCGTCAAGCGGGGTATCCGGAGTTAAAGCGGCAAAGTCATTGGTAAAAACGAAATTGCGCTCATAGTCAGGGTTTACATCGCCTGAAACGCGGGTATTGCGCGGGCAAAGATAGCAGTTAGGATCATAAGAGGGCTTCTTATCATCGGCTGCTTTTTCTACCTGGCCGTTCCACGGACGCTTTGCACGATGCGGAGAAACCAAAATCCACTCACCGGTCAAAGCGTTGTAACGACGGTGCGGATGTGAAGTTGCATCAAACTGGCTCATAAAAATACCTCTTAATCATCGTAACCGTTAGGGTTGTTCTTTTGCCAATTGTAAGAATCGCGAGTCATATCATCTAAAGTAAGTTCGGCAGTCCAACCGAGCTCTTCCTTAGCGCGGGAAGGATCTGCATAGCACTGAACCACGTCGCCTGCGCGTCTTGGAGCAAACTTATAAGGAAGTTCACGACCGATAGCTTTAGAGAATGCTTTAACCATATCAAGAACGCTGTAGCCGATACCGGTACCCAAGTTGTAAATATGGACTCCGCTCTTGTTAAGGCAATGCTTAATGGCAGCAACGTGACCTTTAGCCAAATCAACAACGTGAATGTAATCGCGGATGCAGGTACCGTCTTTGGTCGGATAATCGTTGCCGAAAATATTAAGGCAAGGAAGCTTACCTACTGCGACCTGAGTAAGGTACGGCATAAGATTGTTAGGAATGCCGCGCGGATCTTCACCGATAAGACCTGACTCATGAGCGCCTACCGGATTGAAGTAACGCAGTAAAGTAATGGAAAACTCAGGAACGGCCTTTTGCAATTCTTCTGACATATATTCAATGTCGACTTTAGTCTGGCCGTAAGGGCAATTTGCGCGCTTTACCGGTGAATTTTCGGTCAAAGGAACGCTGTCAGGCTCGCCGTAAACCGTAGCGGATGAAGAGAAAATAAAGTTATGGCAATTAAAATCGCGCATTACGCCTAACAAAATGCGTGAACCGTTAACGTTATTGTCATAGTACTCAAGCGGCTTCTTAACGGACTCGCCTACGGCTTTCAAGCCGGCAAAATGAATGACTCCGTCAATTTTGTTCTCTTTAAACACCGCTTCAAGCTGTTCTCTTACGCGGATGTCACCGGCGATAAACGGGACGTGGCGACCGCAAATTTTATTGATACGAGCAAGTACTGCAGGTTTTGAATTGCTGAAGTTATCGAAAATAATAGGATCATATCCTGCTTTAACCAATTCGATAACAGTATGGCTGCCGATATAACCTGCGCCACCGGTAACAAGAATAGTAGTCATTTATTTTCTCCAAAATACGGCAGATATGCCGATGTAAACGTTTACATTATAACCCCCGATAAACCCAATACAACTATAAAACCGGACTTTTTAGAAATTTACGGCACAGATCTCATTTCTTGTTTTTAATGATTAAAAAAGGCTTCAATTTGCTTCAACTTGCAATCGTGAAAGGACAAAAAACGTGCTTTAAATCTTATTTTTTAATTTAAAAACCACTAACACAAATTAACAATACGATTCATGACTTTGTAATTTAATTTCTATTAAATATTTGTGTCTTTTTCTTGATACTAAATGTAATAAATTGAAATATCACAATAATTAAAACTTAGTGTGGAAACGTTTTCACGATAAGATTAAAATAAAAATTAATTTATTAAAACTATTAAGGGAAAAGAATGGCTACCATTCGAGATGTCGCAAAAAGAGCTAATGTTTCCGTGGCCACGGTGTCACGTGTTTTAAACGGCTCGCCTAAAGTCAGTGAATCGGCACGAGAGGCTGTACTTTTGGCAAGGCGCGAACTCGGATTTTATCTAAACGCCAACGCCAAAGCCTTAGCCAAACAGGATGCCGATGTTATAGGTCTTGTGGTTTCCGACGTTTCCGATCCTTACTTTGGGATCATGGCCAAAGAATGTGAAAATGCCGCATACGAAAAAGGCAATTCACTTCTAATCTGTCAGGTTTTTCACGATCAAAACCGCGAAAGAAAGGCAATTGAAAAATTATTGTCTCACCACTGCCGCGGCATTGTAGGACACTTTTTAACACTGCCTGACGAAGAACTGAAAAGTTATATGGAGTTAGTGCCAAGTCTCGTTTTGGTCAATCGTACCCTTGAAGGCTTTGAAAACCGCTGTGTAAATGTCGATAACCGTTACGGAGAAAAACTTGCTGTTAATGAACTTATACATAACGGACATAAACAAATCGTTTATATAGGATCAACGCACAAAATTCTTGACCGCGTCGAACGTGAAGGCGGCTATAGAGAAGCCATGACGGAAGCCGGCCTTGAAGTTGACGATCGTTATATCATCGAAGTGGAGCCTTTCCTCGAGGGCGGCGCGGAAGCTGCAAAAATTTTATTATCAAGAAATCTTAAATATACGGCTATCGCCTGCTACAACGATACCATTGCTATCGGTCTTATGGCGGAGTTGCATAATCACGGCATCAGTGTACCCGATGACGTATCCATCGTAGGATTTGACGATTTATTTCTATCCCGCTGCCTAAATCCGCCTTTAACGACAATTTATCACCCTATTTCTTTAATGAGCAGAT
>NZ_CAJKVK010000098.1 GCF_905203285.1 uncultured Succinatimonas sp. | reverse complement strand
AGATTAAAGGCAGGAGAAAGAGACATTCTTTCAGAAGCCACTGCTGAATTTGAGCGCGTCATGCTTGAAGCTGCCTTAGCCTATACCGGCAACCACAAGCAGGAATCGGCAAAACTCTTAGGATGGGGACGCAATACGCTTACCCGCAAGATAAAAGAATTAAACCTTCAGTAATTATGAGCCGGCTTAAGCCGGCTTTTCTTTTTCTTCATATCCTTCATATATAAGCCCCATGATATAATTTACAAAAATTTTACATATTTCCCTTGAAAAGCAGACTTTAATAGCTTAAAGTCCGCCGCTAAATTCTTATTCTATCGATAACTTTATTTCATAAAGCCGTTAAAAAGAGGATCACATGGAACAGGCCCCTGCCGTACCTATTTTGGATTTCCGTCAAACCAAATTCGTCACTTCAGCACCTGATATCCGCCAAATGCCGCCGGATAACGGTATTGAGATCGCTTTTGCCGGACGATCAAACTCCGGAAAATCCTCTTCCATTAACGCAATCTGCGATCAAAAACATTTGGCAAAAACCAGCAGCACGCCGGGACGTACCCGACTCATCAATCTTTTTGCCGTACAGGCAAATAAATTTTTGGTGGATCTCCCGGGTTACGGCTATGCAGCTGTTCCTGAAGCCATGAAAAAACAATGGCAAAAATCCATGAGCGAATATCTGCAAAAACGCAGAGCCTTACGCGGAATTGTTGTAACCATGGATATCCGCCATCCTTTAAAAGATCATGACCGTTTGATTTTAGATTGGTCAACCGCGGCAAACCTTCCTGCCATCATTCTTTTAACCAAAGCTGATAAATTAGGCGTAACCGCCCGCAGTAAAGCACTCAAGGAAGTTAAACTGCTGTTATCGGAATTTGACGGCAACTTTACCGTTATTCCATTTTCTGCATGGAGCGGCATCGGAATTGATGAAACCCGTAAACTTTTATCAATATGGTATTCAAGCTTTCAACCTATAGAAGAAAACGAAAATGTCTAAAGAAAAAGGAACGTTATTTATCGTATCAGCCCCAAGCGGCGCCGGAAAATCGTCACTTATTGCAGCTTTAATGCAGCGTTTTAATTTAGATGATTCGCTAAGACTTTCCGTATCCCATACCACCCGTGATCCGCGTCCCGGTGAAACCAATCATGTAAGCTACCATTTTGTCAGCAACGAAGAATTTGAAGCTCTGATAGCACGTGACGCTTTTTACGAATACGCCAAAGTTTTCGATCATTATTACGGAACTTCAAAAGAAATAGTTGAAGAGTGGATAAATGACGGCAAAGACGTTTTTCTTGACATAGATTGGCAGGGCGCGCGCCTTATCCGTGAGCAATCCCCGTATGCAAAAAGCATTTTTATTTTGCCCCCGTCACTTGAAGAATTGCAAAACCGCCTAAAAAAACGCGGTCAAGATAGTGACGAAGTTATAAAAAAACGCATGGAAAAAGCTAAAAGAGAAATTTCTCACTACAATGAATATGACTATCTTATCGTCAACGACGTATTTGATGAAAGTGTTTTAGCTTTAAGATCCATCGTTCTTGCCCATCGCTATGAGCTTAAGCGTCAAAGCGACAAGCACAAACAGCTTTTGGATGCGATGCTTGAAGGTTACAGCGAATAAGGATCCAAAAAACGCCAAGAAGCGTTAAATGCACCGATAATCGGTTATAATAAATATTCAGCTTTTTATTTTTTGTTTTTTTGAGGTAGTGATTAAATGGCTAGAGTTACTGTGGAAGACGCCGTTGCCCGCGTCGGCAACCGCTTTGATCTAGTTCTTCTTGCAGCACGTCGTGCCCGTCAGATTTCCAATAACGGCAGCAAACCTTTAGTAGATGAAGAAAACGATAAACCTACCGTCATCGCTTTACGCGAAATTGAAGAAGGTTTAATTTCCGAAGAATTCTTAGATAAGCAAGATCGTAAAGATCATTTACGCGATGCTTCTTTACATACCGGAAATAATGAGTTCGCTCCTATTGACGGAGCCGAAATGTTCAGCTAACTGCAAAGGTAAACGCTATGGCCGGAGAAAATAAGCAGGATACTTTAAATTTAGACCTCCCGGTGCAAGAAATCTCTGCTCCTCCGGCTTTGTCTCGTGATGTTTTAAACGCCCCCAACCTGGAATTTTACTGGTCGCTGCGCGATCTGGTCTGTTCTTATTTACCCGCTGAAAAAATTCACTATATCGACAAGGCTTTTGAGCTTGCCGACCGTGCACATGACGGACAAAAAAGAGCATCAGGCGAACCTTATATCACTCATCCTCTGGCTGTAGCCACCATCGTTGCACAGATGCATCTTGACGTTGAGACTATTCAGGCTGCTCTGCTTCACGATACTGTTGAAGATACCTTTATCAACGAAAAAGATATAGAAAAAAATTTCGGACCAACAGTACAAAAAATCGTAAACGGTGTTACCAAGCTTGATAAGCTGCGTTTTCATGATTATCGCGAAGCTCAAACGGAAAATTTCCGTAAGATGATTTTGGCTATGACGCAGGATATCCGCGTCATTCTCATCAAACTTGCCGATCGCACCCACAACATGCGGACCATCGGCTCGCTGCGCCCTGACAAACGTATCCGCATTGCCAAAGAAACCCTTGATGTTTTCGTACCTATAGCCAATCGTCTCGGTATCTCGGAAATAAAGTCCGAGCTTGAAGAGCTCGGAATGGCGGCAATGCATCCGATGCGTTATCGAGTATTGAAATCAGCAGTTATCAAAGCCCGAAAAAACCGTAAAGAAATAGTAAACAACATCCTTGAAAACATCCGCGGACGCTTAAATGAAGTAGGGATCCCGGCTCGGGTTTTAGGCCGCGAAAAGCGTGTCTATTCCATTTACCAGAAAATGGTACATAAAGAACTGCAGTTCCGTGAGATCATGGATGTCTACGGTTTTAGAATCATCGTCAACGACGTTGATACGTGCTACCGTGTTTTAGGACAAATGCATAATCTCTTTAAGCCGCGACCTGACGGATTTAAAGACTATATTGCCATTCCGAAGATTAACGGTTATCAATCACTGCATACCTCGCTTATAGGACCTCACGGAGTTCCTATTGAAATTCAGATCCGTACTGAATTTATGGATCAGATGTCAGCCCGCGGCGTTGCAGCTCATTGGTCTTATAAAGAGAAAGGATCAGAGCCGACCTCAACAACCGCCCAAAAGAACGCTCAGCGCTGGATCAACAATATTCTGGATTTACAGCAAAGCTCGGCAAGCTCCCGCGAATTCATTGAGGGAGTTAAAAACGACCTTTATCCTGATACGATTTTCGTATTCTCACCTGAAGGCAAGATTTACGATTTGCCGTCCGGCGCAACACCTGTTGATTTCGCTTTTGCTGTCCATACCGACATCGGTCAGCACTGTATCGGCGCCCGCGTCAATCACCGCATGTTCCCGTTAAGCCACGCCCTTGAGTCAGGACAAACCGTCGAAATCATCACATCCCCAAGTGCCCAGCCTAACGCCATCTGGTTATCCTCGGTAGTTACTCCGCGTGCCCGCTCTAAGATAAGACAATATCTAAAGAGCTTAAAAGCCCAGGAATGCGTACTTATCGGCCGTCGTTTGCTGCAGACTTCATTAAAAGGCGTACGTCTTGATGAAATTGCGCCTGAACATTTAAGCGCAGTGCTTAAAGAGTTTAAAGAGCCGGATTTGGACGCACTTTTGGTGGACATCGCACTTGGCAATATCCTTACCGTAATCGTTGCCAAGCGCCTATCTAAAGAAATCGGTAAAAAGATTGCCGATGAAAAGACCCAGCCGATTACCGGAACCGGCGGTTTGCCTTATTCATTTGCTCAATGCTGCATGCCAATCCCGGGCGATCATATTATTGCGCATATTTCCCCGGGCAAAGGCCTTGTTATCCATAACTTCAACTGCTCTAATATTCGCGATATGGCAAAAGATCCGAATAAATTCCTCGACGTTAATTGGGATAGAGAAGTTGCTGCCAGCATGGATTTCCAAACCGGACTTAGAATTGAGCTTGAAAATCGTCAAGGCATTTTGTCTGAGATTTCCAACGCCGTAGATATAGCCGGATCGCAAATTGATTCAATTAATTCGGAAATCAAAGAAGGCAAAGTATATATCATTAATCTTACGGTGACCGTACGCGATCGCCTGCACCTTGCCGGTATTATCCGCCGTATAAAAACCATTCCGAATGTAATTAAGATCTTCAGAAAACGCTAATTTTTATTGGCGTCACAGACAGTATAGTTAGCCGTGCTAAACTAGAATATGTACTAGTATGCAGGGCTTATTATGAATGATCTTCCTTTTCTCACCACGGTTTCTGACTATATGCGCCAACTTGCGCATATTGAGGACTTTTATAAACACAAAATTATTAAACACTCTATAAAAGTTTCAGATGAAATCACGTTAAGTGCGATTGAACTTACAAGCGCAACCCCCAAACATACTTTAGTAATCGTCCCGGGTAGAGCTGAATGCGAACATAAATACGCTGAACTTTTATATTCATTACGCCAGCAGAATCTGCAGGTTTTTGTAATTTTTGTCCGGGGTCAAGGCATGTCTTCTAAAGTCATCAAAGGCAGTTTTAAATGTCATATTGATGATTTCAATGTTTATAGAAAAGATCTTGCTTTTGCACTTGATGCGCTTAATGTCAAAAGTCCGTATCTGTTAATGGCTTTTTCTATGGGCGGGCTCATCTCCTTGGATTTTTTGCTTCATGAAAAAAACAAACCTCAGCGCGTCGCTCTTCTGGCTCCTTACTTATGGCCTGCTTTCAATTTGCCCGAACCTATCTTAAAACTATTCGTCAACACGGTAGGCAATTTACCGCTTCTTAAGTATTTGTATACTCCGCACGGAGCAGAATACAAAAGAATCGAGTTTAAAAAGAACATCCATAGTCACTGTTTTGATCGCTACGAAACTTATCACGACTATTACGGATTGCATCCAGATCTGGCATTGGGAGGTCCTTCTTTTGCCTTTGTTAAGGAAGCCTTAAAAAAACAGCTTGAAATCATGAACAGTAATGTTGATTTCACCATCCCAATGCTGACCGTAACAGCAGGAGATGATCATGTCGTATCGACCCCGCACACCATAAACTTTATGAGAAAGCATTTAAACGACATCAGCAGACCTAAATATTTCAATTTGTCAGGTGCCTATCATGATCTGCTAAATGAATCTGACGAATACCGCAATTTAGCGTTAACATATGCTTTTAATTTTTTATTACACGGTGAAATAAAGTGACAGAAGTTATTGAAGAAGAGGATTTTCAAATCCCCGTAAATATCATTACCGGTTTTTTAGGCTCGGGAAAGACCACTTTGCTTAATAAATGGGTAAATACCGAAGAGTTTAAAGATACCTTGGTATTAATCAATGAATTCGGTGACGTGGGACTTGATCATGAATTAGTCCAAGCGGTTGATGATACTGTCGTATTACTTGGATCGGGCTGCATCTGCTGTTCTTTGCAGGGAGAGCTTATTGATTCATTGACCACTAACTTCATTCGCGCTAAAAAAGGACTTATTCCGAACTTTAAGCGTGTTTTAATCGAAACTACCGGTCTTGCCGATCCTTCAGGCGTAATTTCAACTCTTGCCGGTGATGAGTTTGTTATGACTTATTATCGTTATGACGGTACGGTAACCGTTCTTGACGGACAATTTGTCAGAGAGCAACTTAAAAACCAATATGAAGCCGTAAAACAAATCGCTCTTGCCGATATCATTCTTATAAGCAAAACCGATTTAATCGATTCTGACGAAATTGACGCAATTACTGAAGTTGCATCAAAAATCAATCCGTCAGCTCGTATCTATCCGATGTTAAAAGGCAATATCACACCTAAAATCATTGAGGAAATAGGACCATATAAAAATTCCGATCACCAAAATCCGGATAAAGTTGCTGCTTGGCTTAACATTAAAGACAAAACTCTTGCCTCACCGTTTAAACCGGCATCAGTTTCCAATACTATCGGTGTTGCCAAACCAAGAATCATTGCCCACTCCAATATCGAAAGCTTCTGCGTTTCAGTATCGGATCCTTTAGATCCTTTGGTTTTGTTATCTGCAATTTCTCTAGTTCAGGAGCAATACGGTGATTCGATCCTGCGCATCAAGGGCATCGTCAATATTAAAGATCAGGAAAAACCGGTGGTCATTCACGGAGTACAAGGAAATCTGTATCCGTTAACCGAGCTTGACAGCTGGCCTGATGATGATCATGACAGCAAGCTCGTGTTTATCGTAAGGGCTACGGTACTGGAGCAGATAAAGTATATTTTCGAGCAAGCACTTAAAAATCCTGATGAATCAGCGATTAGGTATTATCAGGAAGTAATAAGCAACGCCGAACAAATCAATCAGTAAAATTTACTAAAGCTCATTACAACGAAACCCCGGGATTTTCATCTCGGGGTTTCTTTTAATCTAATTAAACTTAATTAAATAGATTATTCAGTTTCGGTAACTTCACCGGTAACTGCAAGCTCAACACGACGATCCGGAGCTAAGCAGTCAATGAGCTTGTTGCCACGTAAGCCTTCACAACCGGTTGAAACAGGATCGGCTTCGCCCATGCCGGTAACGGTAAGCTGTTCAGGAGCAACGCCTGCAGCCTGGAGCTGGTCAGCAACGGCCTGAGCGCGCTTCTCTGACAAGGTCTGGTTGTAAGCCTCAGAACCGATGCGATCGGTGTAGCCCTTAACATCGTAAGCGGCATTCTGAATATTCTTAGCAGCGACTGAATCAACAACGCTGTTAACAGCCTTTACGCCTTCTTCGCAAAGTGAAGAACCGTCAAACGGGAAGAGGGTAGCTGCGTCTAAAGTGAAGTTCTCGGTAACGGTCTGAGGAACCGGAGCAACCGGAGCGGCACCGCCGAAGGTGTACTGTAAGCCGGCATAGAGCAAGCCGATATCGGTATCAGGATTGTCTTCACCATCAATTACGTCAAAGTAGTAATCATAACCGACACGAACGTCAATGTTCTTGGTTACGGCATACTGAACGCCTGCACCAACAAACGGAGCAATTTCATGGTAAGGTTCATCACCATGCTCTGCATCAACAGTAGCCCACATTGCACCACCGCGCAAATAAATGTCTGAACCATCAGGTCCTAACGGATAAGCTAAGCGTAATGCTGCTTCAGGTCCGTAGACATCTAAATCGCGAGAAACGCCTTCATCCTTCATAGAGAAGCCATCGAACATATTAAAGCCAGCTTCAAGAGCTAACCATGAAGTGAAATTGTAACCTGCATAGAGACCATAGCCGACAGCATCTTTGTCATCGGCAGATGACCAATAAGTGCTATCCATATCCATGTGTG
>NZ_CAJKVK010000097.1 GCF_905203285.1 uncultured Succinatimonas sp. | reverse complement strand
ATCTAGTGTCTAATATAATAGACACTAGATCAGTAAAAACTCGCAACTTTTAGGTTACTAACTATTTACTCAATATTAAACTTTTAAATCAACTTATTATCTTTAAGATAGACACGAATTCCATTCATAGTTTCATCGGAAATTACATGCTCTATACGGCAGGCATCATGTTCAGCGATATCAGCCGGAACATTTGCTACGTTCTTTAAAAAAACCGTCAACAACTGATGACGTTCAAACACATGTTCAGCAAGAGCCCTTCCGTCAGGAGTAAATAAAATAGCACCAGCCGGTGCGATTTTAATTAACCCGCGTTCTTTAAGCATAGCAAGAGCACGGCTGACGCTTGGTTTTGAAAAACCCAACTCATTAGCAACATCTACAGCTCTAACAAGTCCGTCCTCATTTCTCTCTTTTATAATTAAAATCGTCTCAAGATAATTCTCTCCGGATTCTGCAATAATGCCGGCACGAGGAGGAACCGGCTCGGTAACAGCATCCTGAACTGTGGGAACTTGTTGCTTCGTCATTTTATTTCACTACCGTAATATTAATTTTATTTCCGACTAATGATAATTGGATATTATTGTTAGGGCCTATAACACCTTTAGAAATAAGGCCTAAACGAACCACTTCATTTAAAGCTAATTTAATCTGTCTGTTTATATTTTTGCCGCGGGCATCGGTTAAAGTACCAAGCTCCGGGATCTGCGGTTGCATTCCCAAATTACGAGCTTTGGAAAGAACTCCGATTTGTTCAAGGCGATTGATCAAGCGATATACGGTTGCAATACCGAGATCCGGAACAAACTGTTTTGCCTCATACCATAATTCTTTAGGTGAAGTACAACTGCTGTTCATTAAAATATCAATAATATGTCGTCGCTGAACAGTCATGCGCAAACCGCTTGCTTCAAGCTTGCGCAATGTGTCTTCGGTCAAATGACCTACGTTGTAAATCGGATCGTTATCTTGCATAACCGCCTTCTTAAAAAACCGGATCTTTATAGATTATAAATAGTGCCAAAGCTTTTCTTTTTCAAGTTGTTAAACTAATTTTCAAAATGAAAATAAAAAAATTTTAATGCAACACCAGTTTTCAAAAAAAACTGCAGCTACATTTGCTGCATTTTAAAAAAGCCTTCGGATAACTATACCATAAACAATTCTCTATTTAGTTCCTTGAAAAATAAATATATTTATTCGCATATTAATATCATTGCTTTTTGTCATTACAGTGACATTCATTTCCTGAACATCCGCATGTACTGCTTTTTCCGGTAAGGGTACCGAATATCCTTCTTAACCCCAGAAAACAAGGGATCATGACTAAAATTACGATAACGGCAATAATTAATGTATCCACGGTAAGCTCCTTTCTATTTTTTTAGTTAGCATATGACAACTATTTTCCATTTACAAGAGAAACCGCAATTACAATGTAAAAATAAATCCTAAAAGAAAAATAATGAACAAAATTACGCCGCAAATTCTCAATGCAAGATTAGCTATCTTTATAGTTTCTGCATTATTTTTTTGCTTCATGATTTCTTTATGATGCAGACGATGCTCCAAATCATCACGTGATACGGTACCTGTAGGATCGGCAATACCAACCGTTGCAGGAACTCCCTCTATCGTATAAAACTTAAAGCCGTATCCCATAGCGCTTCTTATATTGGTACTTTCTTTAACATCCAAAATAATATTAGCGCCCAAAATCTTACAATCATGTTTCAATTTATATATCGCTTTTTCTCTGACGCGATCCGTTTTGGCTATAGAAACCTTTGCTTTATCAATCAATATGTAATTGGCAGGCAAATCTCCTGAGATAAGCTCAAAACTTTCAGGCTCTTTAAAAGTTTCATTCCTGAAAATAAAATCTTCGGCGTCATTTAAGCAAAAATTGCTTACCTTATTATCAATAATCTCAAAGGTACAAGACATCCCCTCTTTAATTAAAGATTCATCATTTTTGTTTGTAAAAGACAAAGCATCAAAGCTGTATATATTACCGTCATTTGCCTGAATATGGCCTTGCTTTGCCTTAGCATCGTAAATTGTTACTTTTCCTTGCATAGCGTTCTCCTCAAATAAATTCTAACAAAAGAAAAGCCTCAAAAAAGAAAAACCCGCAGAAAACATGTTTATGCGGGTCTTATCTGGCAAGGAATGACTAATTAGTCATTTTCTACTTTAGCGTAAGCAAATTCTTTCTTGCCGTAAATAGCTTTTAAATGGTGCAGCATAATTGAAGCGCCTAACAAAATCATCAAAACGGCCATAGCAAAAAGGAAAATACCGGATACGACAAGAACCGAATTTTGTCCCCACTGCTGTGAAACAACTTGTGCAACGCCCCATAAGCTCATTACCATCATAAGAACCATAGGAATAAAAGAAATAAACCAATTAGCTCCCTTTATCATCAGATAAAGAGTAATACCAAGGAAAGTCAAACCTGCCATTAACTGGTTAGATGCACCGAAAATCGGCCAAATGCTGGCAGCACTTCCAGTTAAAGCCATCAACATGGAAAGACCTACAATAATAAAAGCAGCTAAGAACGGATTGGTAATAACCTTTCTCCATTGAGCCATCTGAGGTTTAATAGTAGAAGGTTCATTATTGTTGTTTTCTGCAGACTTCTTGGCACGCGGCATGAAAAGTTCCTGCCACAAGAAACGGCCAAGACGAGTAGCAGTATCAAGAGAGGTCATCATGAAGGCCGAAATTGCCAAAGAAATGAATACTTTGGAATAAACTTCCGGAATTCCGAGAGCAGCAGAGAAAGAAGCGATACCTGTAGCAAAAGCCATCGGTTGGTTTTTGCCTACTTCAAAGAAAGTAGCAGGCTCCATAGCCATTACGGCAACTAAGGCCATAACGCCTAAAATACCCTCTAAAATCATACCGCCGTAGCCAATGGGCAACAGATCTTTTTCGGAATTAATCTGTTTTGAAGTAGTACCTGAGGCTACTAATGAATGGAAACCGGAGCACGCACCGCAAGCGATAAAAATAAACAACGCCGGGATCATGGCGGTCATATTGCCGTCTGCAGTCAATGCAGTCCAACCGTTAAAAGCATTTAAATTAATATCCGGATTATAGGCGATAATCGAGACAATACCTAAGGCAAGCATTCCGTATAAAAGATATGAATTCAGATAATCGCGAGGCTGAAGGAGCCACTGTACCGGAACAACGGATGCGGCAAAAACATATATAGCCAAAACAGCTATCCAGATATATGTAGCACCTTGTTTTGACATGCCGAAACTTGCAACCAAATCAATCGGCAACAAATCACCGATCAAAACAGTCAAAAACACAAGCGGAACAAATAAAAAAGATGATTTTTTAAGGCCGAATCCAAGCTTCATTGAGCAAAGAGCAAATAAAGGCGCCATGCCGATAAAGAGCAAAGAAGCCGTGGCAACTGCAGGGATCTGTACGAACATGCCGGCTATAAGTAAAGTAAAGATACCGACAATGAGAACCAAGCAGGAACAGCAGAAAATCAAAAACAACATACGACCTGCGTAACCCATAAGATCTTCCATTATGTATGAAATGGAACGACCCTTATTACGCACAGACATTACCATTGCTGCAAAATCGTGGAAAGCTCCGACAAAGACGCAGCCTACCAAAATCCAAATTAAAGCAGGAAGCCACCCGAAATATGCAGCCATAATCGGACCGACGATAGGACCGGGACCTGCAATCGATGCAAAATGATGCCCGAACAGAACGATTCGTGGGGTCGGTACATAATCAATACCGTCAAACTGGGTGTGTGCAGGAGTCGGATTTTTAGGATCTATTCTAAAAACACGCTTTAAATATCCGCCATAGCAAAAATATGCGGCAACAAAATATGCCAAGCATATACAAAATAACAAACTTCCGCTCATAAAAAACAGCTCCATAAGCCTTTCGACTTTTGAACTAACTTCTTTAACCAATGAAATTTGAACAGATCAACGGATCTGCTACGCCGCTATAACAATTAAAGGACGTAATGACTGTCACTAACATCAGACGGTTATCTGCAGTTAATGAAGAATTGATGAAAAGTCTGACTGATTATCAAAACTTTTATTGATTCGAAATAAACGGATATGTCCATTTCGAATTGAAACGAAATTTTATATCGTTTGATAAATCGGATAATTGTATCAGCATAAATATAAAACGATGCAAAAATGCTGATACTTTCTTAAAAACATACTAAAAAGAGCCAAAATATTTAATTAATGCGCCAAAATAGCGCATTAAATCATAAAAGAAGCGGCACAAAAATCAAATCAACAATTGATTTTTACGCTTAAATCACGAGAGCCAAGACGGAGCAGAGACTCTTTTAAGTCTTTTCTTTGTACACCTAAAGCGCGCATTCTTTTTGTACACTCGCGCAAATCAAGACTATCAATATCATCTTTATCAAAATGAGCATTAATATGCTCAAGATCAAAAGGTAAATCTTTAGGCAAAAGACCTGATCCGACTAATGTTGAAGGCATAAGACAAAACAAATGATCTTCTTTTTTCATAACTTCAACGATATGAATGAGATCATTGTTCATATTATGACGATAAATACAAGATTGGCCCTGTTCAAGATGTAATTCATCAAACAAAGACAACTCTTTTATATCTTCTACCTCTCCACCGTTGCCTGCTCTATATTCAACTCCGTTAACGGTAAAAACACGCCTTGCTTTCTCATAATCAAAAGAAGCCGCAATAAGCTCCGCGACAAAAGCGATATCTGCAGTGCCGTCAACTGCAACTAAACGCCAAACCGGAGTATCTTTTAATGTAATTTTTAATAAATATTGCATTTTATTGAGTAATACCGGTGTTAATGAATCCGCTTATTGTACTTTCAATAGAGCGATCCGTAAATTTGTTTTCAAGATGATATAAAAACATATCAAAAGATATTTCACTTAAAATAAAAGCAGCTTCACATCCGCCGTTTGCCGCACGTTTAAAGAATTTAAAGGCTGCATGCAGATCCGGTTTACATGCCATCGGGCGAAGCGCAATCATCCCCTTTATATATTCATAAAGAGAATTTACATGCTCATTATTTAATAAAGCTTCAAGCATTAATGAATAAGGAATTGCTCCCGAATTTTCGGTTCCGTTACCGATAGCCCCTAATCGGAAAGTTTGAGAACAAAGCCTGTTTGCCGCATCTTTAAGGTAAGTATCGCTTAATGCAAACAATGATTCATTATCTGCCTGTTCTAGATGCTCATATTTTATTGCGACATCATAGCTACTAAATAAATCATCATGGATACAGCCCAAAAGAGTATCAATTTCTATTACTCTAGTTCCTAAAACCAAAGACTCATACAATTTTTTTACTAAATCTTTTAAAACATTAGAAGATTCAACTTTTAAAGGATTTCTTTTAGAGTAATTGGCTATAAAGCGATGAGCTCTATTAAAAGGAACTCCTACTCTATAAGTAAAAGAATCTTCGGCGCAATCAAGATGATCTTCCAAAATATAATCAGGGCAATACTGCGCCATAGCTGGTGTTAATGAAACGCCTTTACGATAAAAATTTTCCGCCTTATGCAAATCCCGCGGCAATAACGTACCTTTTATATATACATTTTGCATAAACAAACAAGCTGAAGGATCTTTGTTTGACAGAGAAGCAATCTTATCCACAATCTGAATAAACTTAAGCGGCTTAAACTTTCTTTCCTTTTTCAAACGTGCATATTCTTTTACGCAAGAAGGTAATTCATACTCTGCACCTAATCGCAAATAGGTATGCGCAAGTTCAGGATCTTTTGGGAGTAAGGCTCTATACAAAATGTAATAACCCATTACTGCCCCAGAATTTACGGCTTTTAAGGCATATTTAGCAGCCTTTTCCAAATCCCTGCCGTCAAGAGCAGAAATAGCCATATTAAACAAGGCAAGCGAAGAACCTAAGAGGGCAGCTTTTGACCACCATTTTTCAGCTAAAGCCGTATCCTTCTTTTCCCCCGACATATTCCAGTAATAAGATCCGAGTTTAAACGCAACATCTGCGCATTCCCTACAACCTATGGCCTGTTCTATCAAAGGTAAATCTTTTTTATTAAACTGAGGACTTATAAGCAGATTGGCAAGAGGTTCCAAAGCTTGCTCGCAATGTCCGCTTTCATAGGCTTCTTTTAATAATTCCAAAGCCAACGAATAGAAAGTCTGGCTGGGTTTTTCTTCATTTGCAGCATAATTTGCCACATAAGATTTAAATTTTTCGATATCAGATAAAATTAATTTAGCCTGCATAACCTTCATCAAAGGAACGTCATCAAATAAATATTCAGATACCTGAGATGAAAGCAAATAGGATAATAAATCTTCCGTCTTACGATGTCCTAGCTTTACCGCATTTAAAAACACAGATAAAAAGTTATACAGTAAATCGGTAATTAAAGTCTCTTTATCTGAAAGATCAGAGTCTTCAGAATAACGGCTTTCAAAGCGAACGCCAACTAGACCGTTATCATGATTAAAAGCAAGTTTAAACGCATGAAATAATGGAATTATTAAAGCGCTTTCCCAATCTTCCGCGCTTGAATTTATATCCATAATAAATAACTGCCTTGCATATATTGCTGCAGGATGTCCTACCATTGACGCATAACTTAACCAACGTCCGGCTTTATCAATATCATGCGGCAAATCCGTACCGAAATAATACGCAAGACCAATTTTATAGGCTGTCTGCGCCGGCATACCGGGCATAACCTGTAAATCTTCACTTCCTGATTGAAGCTCATTATTCAGCAGTAAATTCAAAATATCGCAGTTATCCATATAAAAATTACTGCAAAAACTCATATCTTCCATCTTGGAAATAGACTGCTGTAAAAAGGGTAAATAATCTTCCTCTTTATTGATTAACTTATGACGTACGCACTGATAATAAAAATAAACCAATACTGACGGTATAAAAATTACATCAAACTCATTAATCTGAGCATCAACACAAGGAGAAGGATCGTCTTTATAAATATTTATCTTATAAGTCTTTGCAAAATAACTCTCAAGCTGAATTAAAGCATTTTCAAAATCATTTTTGCTTTGCAAAAGTAAAAAAAACTCTTCTACCTTCTCCCTATCATTATTAAAAATTTTATTTAACGTTTTAACTACATCTTGCTTAACTAATTTACTGATATGTTCAACAGCCTTTTTTTCTCCCTGAATAAAAGCCACATAATAATAGTAAAGTGCTTCATCCATTTGCAGTAAATGCTTTTCATCTATACTTCCGTCAAACTGCATAAATTTATTTTCAATATCTAAAGCAATTTGCATTGCGGAATTTTTATCCAAAGAACTCTGAGGCGAAATTAACGGAACTATCTTTTTTTCAAGCTGAGCGATTTTTGCAATTGATTGTGAGCTAAAACCTTTTAATCGTGTCGTCATTTTTAAATCTTTAAAAAATAATATAT
>NZ_CAJKVK010000096.1 GCF_905203285.1 uncultured Succinatimonas sp. | reverse complement strand
AGCTTGCGGAGGTGGAGAAAGTGTTTAGCAAAGACAAAGAAGAGATGCTGCGCTACGAGGCCGCCGAGCGTTATGAAATGGATTATGCCTCGCATATGAGCTCCGCTGAAATTAAAGGCGAAGAAAAAGGCCGCAAAGCTCAAGCGCTTGAAACGGCAAAGAAAATGTTAAACTCCGGTTTTCCTGTGTCACAAATAGCAGAATTATCCGGATTATCTGAATCTGAAATCTTAAAGTTAAAGCAGCAAGCTTAAATATCTTGATTTAATTGTTAACGGGCTTTATATCAACAATTGCGTAACAGCCCGTTATTTTTCTCAGGCAGTTATTCAAGCTCAACTTGCTGATTATCTTCTGATCCCTGCTTATTCTCCTGACGATATTCATTAAGAAAGACCGTAAACTCGGCACCGAACAAAACAATCACCCAGTTAATATTAATCCAGATCATTAAAACCGGAATAGCAGCCAAAGCGCCGTAAATTGCCTCATAATCAGAGAAATTTAAAATAAAAGCGCTGAAAATCCGCTTGCACACCTCAAACAAAATCGTCACAAATAAAGCACCACGTACGGCATCACGGATCTTTACGACCGCAACCGGCACTGTAATAAATAAAGCTGATACCAAAATTAACTCAACCACGACCGGGACCAGAAAATAAGCAAGACCGGTAGCGAAAGATAAAGGAGTATCAAGAAAAGAATATGCGATAACCTTTGATGTAAACCAAATAAGAATACCGGTCGCCAAAGGCCCTAAAGTCAATAATGTCCAGTACACCGCAAAAGTCATAGTCATTTTGCGCTTTCCGCCGCGCCAAATCCTGTTTAAGGCTCTATCAACCGCTCTTACCAGGAAGAAAGACACAATAAACAAAATCACCGTACCGGTAACCGTCATTTGACCAGCATGAGCAATAAAAATTCCTATATAGTCGCCGATAGCTTCGGAAAAAACCGGCATGAAATTATTCTGCACAAAATTTTGCAATGCCTGTTTTATCGGAGTAAAAGCAGGAACCATGGCAAAAATTGAGATAACTACCGTAAGGGCAGGCACTAAAGCCAGAATAGTAGTGTAAGACAAGGCGGCAGCTTCAATGAACAAATCATCTCCGCGCACTCTCGTCAGCAATTTTTTAAAAAATTCTTTCAAAATCAAATACCGGCAAACAAAAACCCTGCAAGGATTATTGTAATCTCCTGCAGGGTTTTAAAACAGCTATCTATCTCTAATTACTAAAAAAATTAGAGGCTATAGTACATCTCGAATTCAATCGGATGCGGAGCAGTCTGGAGACGGGCAGCTTCAGCACGCTTTACTTCAATGTATGACTTAATCATATCTTCAGTAAAGACACCGCCTTCGGTTAAGAATTCATGATCCTGCTCCAAAGCATCTAAGGCTTCTGCTAAAGAACCGCAGACTGACGGAATAGCATCAGCTTCTTCAGGCGGTAAATCATAAAGATTCTTATCCATCGGATCGCCCGGTTCAATATGATTGAGGATACCGTCAAGACCTGCCATAAGCATAGCGGCAAAAGCCAAATACGGATTGGCCATGCAGTCTGGGAAACGAACCTCGATATGCGCAGTCTTAGGATTTTGAGCTACCGGAATACGAATGGAAGCGGAACGGTTTGAAGCTGAATAGGCAAGCATTACCGGAGCTTCAAAGTGCGGAACCAAACGCTTGTAAGAGTTAGTTGACGGATTGGTAAAAGCGTTTAAGGCCTTGGCATGCTTAATAATACCGCCGATATACCATAAAGCTTCCTGGGATAATCCGCCGTACATATTGCCGGCAAAAATGTTCTCGCCGTTACGACCAATTGACTGATGGCAGTGCATACCGGAGCCGTTATCGCCAAAAATCGGCTTAGGCATGAAGGTAGCGCTCTTGCCGTACTGATTGGCTACATTCTGTACGATATATTTATAAACCTGAACTTCGTCGGCTTTCTTGGTTAATGTATTAAATTTGGTAGCAATTTCGTTCTGTCCGCAAGTTGCAACTTCATGGTGATGAGCCTCAACCTCAAGACCGAACTCCTCCATGATAAGGCACATTGCAGAACGGATATCCTGTGACGGATCTACAGGAGGAACCGGGAAGTAACCGCCTTTTACCATAGTGCGATGACCTAAGTTGCCGCCTTCATACTCGGTAGCTGAATTCCAAGCAGCTTCATAATCATCCACTTTATACATGCAGCCGCCCATCTCATTTGAGAATTTAACGTCATCAAATAAGAAGAACTCAGGCTCCGGACCGAAATAGGCCTCATCACCGATACCGGTTGAACGCAGATACTCTTCTGCGCGCTTTGCTACAGAACGAGGATCCCTGTCATAACCGGTCATGGTATCGGCTTCAAGAACATCGCATCTTACGATAATGGTCGGATCAGCATAAAAAGGATCCAAGTGTACGCTGTCAGGATCAGGCATCAAAATCATGTCCGACTTGTCAACGCCTTTCCAGCCGACCATTGACGAACCGTCAAACATCTTACCCTCAGAGAAGAAATCTTCCGTAACCAGTTTTGCAGGGATAGAAACATGCTGCTCTTTACCCTTGGTATCGGTAAAGCGTAAATCAGCGAATTTAACGCCGTTTTCTTCAATAAGCTTTAATACATCAGCAACGGTTGTCATAAACCGAAATCTCCTAAGATGAGGCAATATCTACGCAGACACGCGCACATAATGAAAACCGATTGCAAACAGACTCTAAAAACTTTCAGAGTTATCATGTTGCATCATAATCTGATAAGTTTAACATTTTGGGATATTTATCGCATTTAATTTTGCACGGAAAATGACAATTTTGATCCATTTAAGGGAAAAATCAGCGGCTAAAACTTCAGAGCAGTACTCATGATTTTCGTTATCCCAATTTGTAAAAAGCATTTGCAAAAATAGAAAGCTTTAAGATAAGCAACATCAAAAAATGCTAAAAGAATGTGAACAATATCAGATTTTAAAGCCTCAACCTTATTTTTAAGGTAAAATATTGCAAATTTCACAACAGCCTTAAGATATCACCTATTTCATTTTTACAGGTTTGCATATATGGACGTACAGAAGATCCGTAATATTGCCATTATTGCTCACGTAGACCATGGCAAAACTACATTAGTTGATAAGTTATTACGCCAATCGGGAACCTTAGATCGCACCGAACTCGGTCAAGAACGAGTTATGGATTCAAACGCCATTGAAAAAGAGCGCGGTATTACCATTTTGTCAAAAAACACCGCTATCAATTGGAACGGTTATCGCATCAATATCGTAGACACCCCGGGACATGCCGACTTCGGTGGTGAAGTAGAGCGCGTTATGTCCATGGTTGATTCGGTATTGCTTTTGGTCGACGCTGTGGACGGACCGATGCCGCAGACCCGCTTCGTAACCCAAAAAGCATTTGCCCGCGGCTTAAAACCTATTGTCGTTATCAATAAATGCGATCGTCCCGGAGCTCGCCCGGATTGGGTTATCGATCAGGTTTTTGACTTATTCGATAATTTGGGAGCAACCGACGAACAGCTTGATTTCCCTGTTGTTTATGCATCGGCATTATCAGGCTGGGCATCTCTTGACGAAAGCTCGCACGGCGACACCATGGAACCTTTATTTGAAACCATCATCGAAAAAGTGTCCCCGCCGCAGGCTGATATTAACGGACCGTTCCAAATGCAAATCTCCTCGCTTGATTTCACCTCATACGTGGGCGTTATCGGTGTAGGCCGCATTACTCGCGGACGCGTACGCTCAAATCAGCAAGTAACCATCGTCGGTGCCGACGGTTCTACCCGTCAGGGCCGTGTCGGTCAGGTTTTAGGTTACTTAGGTCTGCATCGTAATGAAGTTGAAGAGGCCGAAGCCGGCGATATTATTGCCGTAACCGGTCTTGGTGAGCTTAAGATTTCAGATACGGTCTGCGATAACTCCAAGGTTGAAGCATTACCAGCCTTAACCGTCGATGAACCGACCGTTTCCATGAACTTCTGCGTCAATACTTCACCTTTTGCCGGAAAAGAAGGTAAATTCATCACTTCCCGTAATATTGAAGAACGCCTGCGTCAGGAACTTGTGCATAACGTAGCTTTACGCGTTGAAAATACTAAAGATCCTGATCGCTTCAAAGTTTCAGGCCGCGGTGAATTACACTTATCGGTTTTAATCGAGCAGATGCGCCGTGAAGGTTATGAGCTTGGTGTTTCACGTCCTGAAGTAATTCTTCACAAAGACGAATCCGGCAAAGTTATGGAGCCGTATGAAGTCTTAACTTTAGATCTTAATGAAGAAAACCAAGGTCCCGTCATGGAAGAGTTAGGCCGCCGCAAGGGTGAGCTTAAGAATATGAATCCTGACGGCAAAGGACGTGTTCGTCTTGATTACCGAATCCCCGCTCGCGGACTTATCGGTTTCCAGACTTTATACATGACCTTAACTTCCGGAACCGGTCTTATGTACCACACCTTTGACAGCTATGATGAGTTTGCCGGAGGATCCATCGGTGAAAGACAAAACGGCGTGCTTATCTCCAACGATACCGGCAAAGCGGTACCGTATGCCTTATGGTTCTTGCAGGAGCGCGGCCGTTTATTCGTTGATGCCGGCGAAGAGGTCTATGAAGGACAAATCATCGGTCTGCATAACCGCAGCAACGACTTAACCGTCAACTGCCTTAAGACCAAGAAATTGACTAATGTCCGCGCTGCAGGATCAGATGACAACATCATTCTGACTCCGGCAGTTCATATGTCACTTGAACAGGCTCTTGAGTTTATTAACGAAGACGAACTTGTCGAAGTAACTCCTAAGAGCATTCGTCTGCGTAAAAAATTCCTGTCAGATTTAGAGCGTGTCCGTGCTTTCCGTGCTGCCGGCGGCAAGAAAGCAGAATAATTCATCGCTCCAAAATTGATCTTAAAAAAGGCTCTGTTTGCTATAAAACAGGGCCTTTAATTTATTATCAGATTGAAAAACATACAAATATCTTCTAAAGTTTTGCATTATGACAATGCACTAAAATTGAACATTAAACACATTTTTTTCGTATAATAGACAGATAAAAAGTTCAATGCACTAAAATTGCTCATGTAATGTATTTGTGAACAGGTGCAGGTTTTTTATATGCCAACTGATGCAAAGACTATTCTTGAAAGTTTAGCGACGGCTATCATGCTTACGGACGGGCAATATAAAATCATATATGCCAATACGTCTGCCGAGCAGTTATTCGGCATGTCGCGTTCTAAGCTGCGTTCACTAAAACTTACCGATCTTATTGATCGCCATGAAAAGAATTTAATGGAAAATCTCTCACGTGCGCTAAAAGCCAATTTTCAGGGATTTTCAGCCTCCGATATTGCCGTCGGAATAGATCCTACTCATACCATAAGCGTTGATATGAGCATCAGCCAATACTCCGGTAAGAATAAAGGTCTTATCGTTGAAATCAAATCAATTAATTACCAGCAAAAACTAAATGACGAACGCCAGAGACGTACCCAGCATCTGGCAGCCCGCGATCTGATCCGCAATCTTGCCCATGAAATCAAAAATCCTTTGGGCGGTATCCGCGGAGCGGCCCAACTGCTTGAGATGACTTTCGGTAAAGCAGCGGATATTACCGATTACACTAAAGTCATTATTGAGCAGTCCGATCGCCTTAAAACATTGGTGGATAATTTGTTAGGTCCGCAGCGTCCCAATCCGATGAGCCTTGCCAATATCCACTATGTAGTAGAAAAAGTTCTGTCGCTTGAAGCCATGGCAACAAAAGATAAAGTCCGTTTTGAAAAGGACTATGATCCTTCGCTGCCGGAGCTGATGCTTGACGTTGATGCCATGCAGCAGACCTTCATCAATATCATCAGCAATGCCATTCAGGCGCTTACGGAATCCAATACTGAAAGACCGCTTATTAAAATCAAAACCCGTGCGGTCAACGGTGTGGTGATTAACGGGTTTAAATATCCGACATCCATTTGCGTAGCGATAACGGATAACGGACCGGGAATTCCCGAAAGCATCATGCCCAAAATTTTCTACCCGATGGTAACTTCAAGATCCAAAGGCAACGGACTGGGCTTATCCATTGCTCAAAGCATTGTCGAACGCCATAACGGCACCATCGAATGTGAAAGCCAAAAAGGAAAAACTACTTTTTCCGTAATCCTACCCCTTAAAAAAGATGTGTTTAAAAGCGAGGAAATTTAACTATGGATCCCATGATTTGGGTTATTGATGACGATGCCAGCATTCGTTTCGTTTTTGATAAAGCGCTTGATGTCAACAGTATTTCCCATCGCTTATTTGAAACCGGAGATGAAGCTCTCGCCTATTTAAAAACAGAAGTCCCCGATGTTATTGTCTCTGACATCAACATGCCGGGAACAGACGGTCTTTCTCTTATAAAGAAGGTGCATGAGGTTGACCAGAATATTCCGTTTATTATCATAACCGCCCATAGCGACCTGACTGCCGCCATTGATTCTTATGAGCACGGAACTTTTGAATATCTGCCCAAACCTTTTGATATAGAACAAGCCGTAAGTCTTATCCGTCGTGCCGCACTGCACCGCTTTAACTTAACCCGCAAAAAAGAAATGGTTTTAGCAAGCGATGCCGTAGCAGACAGTAAAGAAGCCGAAATCATCGGCAAATCGCCTGCCATGCAGGAAGTATTTAAGTTCATCGGACGTGTCTCACGTACTGAAGTTCCGGTTCTTATTCACGGTGAAACCGGAACGGGCCGTGAACTTGTTGCCATGGCTTTACATAACCATTCCGATCGTAAGGACAAACCTTTTATTTCAGTAAACGTTTCTTCAATGCCCAAAGAAACTGTTGAACATGAAATCTTCGGCGGTATCGGCAAAAACGATAAAGAAGAAGCGGCAATCGTAAAAGCACAAAACGGCACTTTATTTATTAATGAGATCTGCGACATGCCGATGGAAGCACAAACCCGTTTACTGCAGGTTTTGCAAAAAGGTGAGTTTTTACCCGTAGGCGAACAGAAACCGCATAAAGTGAATGTAAGAATTATTGCTGCTACAAGCCGCATTCTTGAAAATCTGGTAAAAGAAGGAACTTTTATTTCCGATCTTTATTACAGATTAAATGTTATTCACATTAACATGCCGCCGCTTCGCGATCGCAACAATGACATTCCGATGCTTGCCAAGCACTTCTTAAATCAAAGTGCGATTGAAAATAATACCGAGCCTAAAAAACTGACTTCGGAAGTTCTCGTTTTCTTGTGCCGCCAGCAATGGCCCGGCAATGTCCGCCAGCTTAAAAATCTCTGCAAATACCTGACCATTATGGTAACGGGCAGAGACATTCAGCTAAGCGATTTACCGGCAGAATTCTTGCAGGCAAGAAACGCACAGCCTAAAGCCACAACTTCAATCTCAGGAACCTCCAAAGAACCGGTTTCCTGGCAGGAACAGCTGCGTAATTGGGTTGACGG
>NZ_CAJKVK010000095.1 GCF_905203285.1 uncultured Succinatimonas sp. | reverse complement strand
CGATGTCTCGAATATCCGTTTACACTTTGCATTCGGTCCGGAGTTTTAATTATGAAGAAGTGGAATATCTTAAAACTCCTTATAAGTATTTTTCTTATTTTTATATTGGTTGTTTTTGCTGCCGTTTGTTTTCTTGTAGGTACGTACTCAGGAGCTAAATTTACTTTAAACACCGTAAAAGATCTGGTAAAAGATACTGTTATTCTTGATATTGATTTAAAAGGAGGCTCTCTTTATCGCGGATTTAAGACCGGTAATCTGTACGTTGAAGTTAAAGATATTGTTAAGGTAAGTGCTTCTTCTTTTGACATTGCTTATGATTTAACCGATGTTCTCGTATATAAATATCTGGATGTAAGTAAATTAAAGGCTGATAATCTTGAGGTCGTGTTGTTGACCTCGGATAAGCAAGACGAAACGAATGTTGAAAAACCTTTGCCGGAAGAAAACCTCTCTCCTGAAAAGATTGTTTTTCCGGTTGCGATTCAAATTCATGATTTTACTGTCAATAATTTTCATTACGGCATGGATATTCTTGACGTAAATGTTGATATGTTTAAAACAAAAAGTCTTGGAGCCAACAACTATCTTCTTTATATGGTTGATACGATTGCTTCAAAGCCGGTAGTTCACTTAAAAGGCGGCGAAAGCGAAACAGATCGGAAGAAGATTGAAAAAATACAGCAAGATGTTACACAGGCGATTAGTAATTTACAGTCGGGGAAAGATCAGACTTTAGTGTTTACAAAAGACGAGACAGCTGAAAAAGCACAGCTTGTTTCGGAGGTGAAAACTGAAAATGCCGTTTCAGGATTTGATGACGGTAACGGCCTTATAGAAGATTTGCCTACAGTAAATCTCCCTTTTGATATTACTCTTACCAATATTAAGTTTACGAACGGACGTTACTATCAAAGCAGTTTTGATACCGGATTATGCGATATAACCCTTTCAGCGGCTTGGGTTGATACCAAGCTTTATGTGACGCAATTGGAGGCATTTCATGAGTTAGGCTCGGTGTCTGTGACCGGCAATATGAATTTTATTGAGCATTTTCCGATGGAATTCAAACTTTCAGGTCAAGGGGCGCTTAATGATGCTACGGAAAAGAATTTCGGCGGTGTTTTATACGGTCTTCAAGGCAGTGCGGATATTAATGGATCTTTAGTTGATTTAAAAGCCAAAGGTCATTTAATCAATCCTGATGATACGGCTTTTTATATAAGGATAAATAGCTTGTCATCAATGCTGCCGCTTGAAATCAAGGTTGATTCTCAATATTTATCTTGGCCTTTATATGTTGAAGATCCGACAGCCCAAGTTGAAAATTTGACCCTGGATGCAAAAGGATCGCTGCAGGAAGGGCTTGATATTAACTTTTCAGGTAAACTTTCAGGTTACGGCTTTGATAATTTTGCTGCGGCATTTTCAGGAAAATCAAGTCTTAGTTATTCACATATAAATAATTTAATGCTAAAGGGGGTTTATCAAGGATCTGAAATTGATGCCCATGTAAGCGGCGATGCTTATTATCAGAAGACGTTCGGATTTAAAGGAGATGCCGATATTAAAGCTTCTGATTTGGGGTTTGTAAATGAAATACTGCAAGGATCATTGTCTTTCGTTTCTGACATTGATGTTGCTTATGAACCGCAAAATCAGGATTTGATTATTAATGTCGAAGATTTAAACGCTGATTTTCATTTAAACGATAGAAAATCAAAACTTATCGGCAAGCAAATATACGGAACGTTACATACCGGTATTGAGGTAAAGAATATTGAATTTATTCAACCTGAAAATACTTTGCAGCTTACCGGAGTATACGGAAATAAAACGCAGCTTCAAGGTAAGATCAATTTTAATAATTTAAGTTATTTATACCCGACTCTAAAAGGTGAATTTGTCGGTAATGTCAACGTTACGGGAGAACATAATGATTTTGTCGTGGCTCTAAACGGCAAGAGCCAGCGTCTTTCAAGCGGTGATTTTCATGTGCGTAATTTGATTTTTGACGGAAATGTCGATACTGCAAGTGAAAATATCATGTTTACGGCTGTTGCCGATACTTTGCGTTTTGTTAAAGCACTAAAACCGTCTCGTCAATGCATAGTTGATTTTAACGGCAGTTTAGAAAAGCACGAGCTGGTGTTCAACTGCGGTGGTGATACTTCTGGATTTATGTCGCTTGTGGGTAATTATGATAAAGAAAACAGTAAATGGCACGGAGCCGTCAATGAGTTTTTCATTTCCAATCCGTTAAGCGGCGCCATATCACTGCAAAAACCCTTAATTGTTGATATAAATACAGCTTCTAAGGAAGGAAATGTCAGTGCTTTTAATCTAAGCGGGGATGATATAGGAACTATTGCAGTAAGTCCTACAATATTCGGTCCTAAAGAAGTTAAATCGGCTCTTAAAGTAGCATCATTTAAGCTTGAATCATTAAAGCCTTTTTTGCCTGAAGGCACGTTTGTAAGCGGTACCGTTACAGCCGATGCTGATGTCAATATTAAAAACGGTGTTCCGGATATCAAGACTTACATAACGTCAAATCGTATTGCCGCAGCAAGTCAGGGTGCTCTTATCATTTTGGATAAAGTTGATTTAAACGCTGACATGACGCAAAACACTCTTACTTTAAACGCACTTTTAAATTTGCTGGGCGATCGCGGAAACGTTGATGCTTCATTAAAAATAAGTGATCCGACAGGAGTAAAGCGTCTTTCCGGGCACCTTAATTTAAACAACCTTGATTTATCGCTGTTTACTGCAGTAGGTGGTGCTTTTAATGCTCTTGAAGGATCTGCCGGGATTAAAGGTGATTTCTCCGGCACTCTTGAAAAACCGCTTTTTAACGGCAGCATTATGGTGAAAGGCAAAGGTGAACCGCGCTATGACGTAGGTTCAATAGAAAATTTTGATTTTAATGTAATTTCATACGGAAATCGCGGTGATATAACGGGCTTTATAAGTCTTAACGAAGGTAAAATTGATCTAAACGGCACATTGGACTGGTCTGAGGCTGCTAAAGCTGATTTAAGCATAACTTCAAATCGTTTGCCTTTGTTTCTTTTAGGTTACGGTCAGGCCTTTGCCGATGTCGATACTAGAGTAACTTTTGATGAAAATCTTAGTGTAATAGGAACAGTAACTATTCCGGAGGCAAGGATTTCCGTTAAAAATATTGAAAGTTCCGGAGTGAGCGTTTCAGGTGATGAAATAATTGTCGGAAAGAACGGAGCCAGTGAATTGATGCGGCAAAAAGCTTCATCTCCGGTTAATACTTATATTGATTTGAAAATGCGTCTTGGTGAAGACGTAAGACTTAAGGCAATGGGACTTGATGGTTATCTGCAGGGCGGAATTGATATCTTAAAGCCTCTTGATGATCCTGGTATTAAAGCACAAGGTCAGATACATGTGGTTGACGGTAAAATCGATCTTTACGGACATCATTTTGTTGTAGGACGTGCGGAAACCCGCTTTAACGGAGATATTGCCAATCCGTCTTTGAATGTTGAAGTTTACGCAGACAGAGCTGCTCTTGAGGATGATGTTGATGTCGGAATTAAAGTTACCGGCAGTGCTTCTGATCCTAAAATTGACTTCGTTTCAAGTCCGGCAATGTCTGACAATGAAGCTTTGTCATATATTCTTTACGGTCACGGTCTTGAAAAAGATGCAAGCTCTCAGGACAGCAACAGTTCTTTACTTTTGGGGCTTGGCTTAAGTTCCACTACCGGTATCGTTAATTCGCTTGTTGGTGCTTTCGGTATTCAGGATGTTCAAGTAGGAACCGCAGGAAGCGGAGAGGACACCCAAGTTGCGGTACAAGGATATATTACCCGAAGGATCCGTGTTTCATACGGTTACGGTGTTTTTAACGCTATCGGTGAATTTAAGGTCCGTTATGAATTTATGCGTAAACTTTACGCGGAGTTTGCCTCCTCAATTGATCAGGCGGTGGACTTAATCTACAGTTTTGAATTTGATTAGGAGATTTTATGTCTATAGCCGTAAAAGAACTAAAGCCTGTTTTTACCAAAGAAGAGATCACCTCTCGCGTGCGTGAAATGGGTGAACAAATTTGTAAAGATTATGCCGGTCAGTCGCTTGTCGCCGTTTGCGTGTTAAAGGGGGCGGTATTGTTTTTCAGTGATTTGGTAAGAGCACTTGCCCCGCTTGAGCTTGAGTTGGATTTTTTAAGAGTCTCCTCTTACGGCAATGATACCCAGTCATCCCATGAAGTTTGCTTTAAAAAAGATGTTGAGTTGAATCTGCGCGGTAAAAACGTTTTGATTATTGAAGACGTGATTGACTCAGGTCTTACCATGCAGAAAGTTAAAGAACATTTTTTGGTGCGCGGAGCCAAATCAGTTAAGCTGTGTGCTTTTATCGATAAAAGAGAGCGCCGTATTACCGACATTAAGATCGATTATTCAGGATTTGTTTTAGAACGCGGTTTTATAGTAGGATACGGTCTCGATTTGGCTGAAAAGTATCGTCATTTACCCGGAATTTTCGAGGCGGTAGTTGAAGAAAGTAACGTTTAAAAAAAGCAACGGCTCAAGTGATATCGTAAGGGCTTGCTATGAACTTGAAGCAGAAGATTTATATCCTGCCTTTAAACAAAATAATTTTGCGACGACACAAGAAATAACGGCACGTTCTTTTGCTTCTTTACAGTTAAGAGCTAAAAATGCCGTAAAGGCATTAATTAATTCTAAAAACCGTAATATCTTGATGTTATGTGCCGTGAATCGCATTGATCAGTGTAAAGTAGCGGCAGCTATCGTTAGTGAAGTTTCTGATAAGAGCGTGCTTATTGCTAAAGCTCCGAGCAGACGGGAACTTTTCGGTGATGCATCTTGTAAGAGCGTGCTGCTTTCATATGATGTAGTGATAATTCCTTGTGTGCATTTAAACGATCATCCCAAATGGATAGGTTTGCTTGAGGATTTTTTAGATAAAAATTCCCATGCAAAGCTTATTTTGACAGGAGACGGCGGTGATTGCGCAGAGCTCATGGTGATGTGGCCGCAGCTTGAGCATGCTTTACAGGCTGATTTGGTGCTCGAATTTCCGTCGGTAGGCGGTATGGAGCTAATGGCAGGTCTTATTAAGCATTATCAGAAAAAAGATCCTGAGATTAAAGATTTTGATGAAGACGCGGTAAGGCTGTTATGCATGTATGCATGCCGTGAAAGCGGTGACAGACGTTGGCTCGGTCTTCCTGAAGAAAAGATCCGTTCGCTTATTGAAGATGCTTCTTTTTTTGCTAAAGGAGAAACGGTAGCTAAACGTCACGTTTTAAAATCCATAGCAGCTATGGATTTTAGAATTAATTTCTTGGCTGAATCTGAGCTTCGCGATCATCGTGATCGGCAGATTTTAATTAGTACGCAGGGAGCTGTAGTCGGTCAGATAAACGGTCTTTCGGTCATTGAAACGGCAGGAACTTCGTATGAGTTCGGAGAGCCGGTGCGTATTACTGCAACTGCAAGAGCAGGCGGAGAAGGTGATGTTATTGATATTGAAAGGAAAGCTGAGCTTGCCGGTCAAATTCATGCCAAGGCAATGATGATCATTAACGGATATCTGACAAAGGAGTTCGGATCTGATCAGCCTTTACCGATGTCGGCAAGTTTGGTTTTTGAACAGTCTTATAGTGAGGTTGACGGCGACAGTGCCTCTCTTACCGGCTTGTGTGCCGTTATTTCATGTTTGGCAAAAGTTCCTATTCGTCAGGATTTGGCAGTAACGGGAGCAGTTGATCAGTTCGGTGACGTACAGCCCGTCGGCGGAGTTAATGAAAAAATTGAAGGATTTTTTAAAGTTTGCAGACTTCACGGATTTACCGGAACTCAGGGAGTGGTGATCCCATTCTCTTGCGTTAATCAGCTGGTTTTACGTCCAAGCGTTGTAAACGCAGTAAAAAAGGGTGTTTTCCATATTTACACCGTAGCTCACGTAAATGATGCGGTAAAGCTGCTTACTACCATGGATTGGGATGCCGATGACGGACGAGATACCATTCGTCAAAGAATTGTCGATCATCTTTATGAAGTGGCCAACGGCAAGGAAGAGATCCCGTGGTGGAAATTCTGGCAGAAAAACGAAGATTAAGTATATTAAGCTGCACTTTAAACCGTGCGGCTTATTTTTACTTTGCTAAAAGATCAAAATTAGGGCATTAATTTCAAATTAACAATTAGTATTTATAATGAGCGCGATTTTTTAAATTTTCGGCGTTACATATGGCTACAGTAAAATTCTCTTCTTGGTTTCCTATCATTTTGCTTACATTTTCGGCATTTATTTTTAACACTACCGAATTTACGCCGGTTGCGCTTTTGACTGATATTGCGGCAGATTTGAATATTACGGAAGCAAAAGCAGGTTTAATCATTACGATTTATGCATGGGTTGTACTTACCATGTCGCTTCCTTTAATGCTTATAGCGTCAAGAATTGAGTTTAAACGCCTTCTTTCTATAATTATCGGAGTTTATTGCTTAGGCCATATTATTTCTGTTTTTGCAGACTCTTTTGCTACATTGCTCATTGCTCGTATTTGTATCGCGTTATCTCATTGTATTTTTTGGTCAATAGCAATGCCTCTTGCCGTTAAATTAGCTCCTCCAGGCAAGCGAGCAGCCGCTTTGTCATTAGTCGGCGCAGGTACCGCAGTTGCCATGGTTTTAGGAATGCCGCTGGGGCGTATTGTCGGTTTGTCTTTTGGCTGGCGTGCTCCTTTTGCTTTGCTCGGAATTGCTGCGTTCATCATTATTGTGTTACTGCAATTTATTTTTCCTAAAGTGCCTGTGACTAATCGCTCATCTTTATCTTCTTTGCCGCAAATTGTCAAAAACGGTCCTTTAATGATTTTGTATGTGATAACTGCCTGTATCTTCACAGGACATTTCACGGGATATTCTTTTATTGAACCGTTTTTACTTAATGAAGCTAAGCTTCATGTCGATCTGGTTACCGTTACAATAAGCTTGTTCGGAATTTCAGGAGTGGCAGGAAGTTTTATTTTTTCACGTTACAGCGGCACATCTTTAAAAGGACTTGCGTATTTTGCAACTTTCGGTCTTGCCGTTTTTCTGCTGTGTCTGCATATTGCCAGTTACCATTACTATAGTACTGTTTTAATCTGTATTATGTGGGGCTTGTCTTTTGCCGTGTACAGCCTGTTATTTCAAGATCAGGTTATTAAACTCATGCCGGAGCAGGCTTCTATAGCAATGTCGATTTATTCAAGCATTTGCAATTTAGGAATAGGCGCGGGAGCCTTGGTTGGCGGTATTGTATCAAGTAAAGTAAATATTGCTTATATTGGTTACGCAGGATCTGTAGTCGCGTTAGCGGGCGCGTTGATTTGCGCATTTTTCTTTGTCAAAAAACTTATTGCAAATCAATAGCTTTCACATCAAATGTGTATTTTATTGCCGCGTTGCGGAACTTCCTGAAATTTACAGTCTAGGTAAAAATCGGATTTTTTATTTTT
>NZ_CAJKVK010000094.1 GCF_905203285.1 uncultured Succinatimonas sp. | reverse complement strand
AAGGCAAGATTGTTGCACATTTGCACAGTAAGTGAAAATAAGGCTTTTAAATCAATAAAATAGATTTGCGTCTAAAAATACGCCCTATATTCGAGCAGTAAAAAAACTCTTATATTTTTGATAAAGAAGACACCAATCAAGTTTCTACTTATATTATTTTTATGAAATAAATTGTCTATAAGTAACTATAATTAGTTTAAACTAACTAAATTAATCTTATGAATTAAGAAAATCGCATATCTTTGCGGTATAATTCACCGTTTGAAATTTATTGTTTAATAACGTCTGGTAATATCCATCTATGTCAAGACTTTTTACCTCAGAATCAGTTTCGGAAGGACATCCTGATAAAGTTGCCGATCAAATTTCCGATGCGGTACTGGATGCTATCTTAGCTCAAGATAAAAAGGCTCGCGTTGCCTGCGAGACTCTGGTTAAAACCGGTATGGTGGTTTTAGCCGGCGAAATCACTACCACGGCTAACGTCGATCTTGAAGATGTAGTTAGAAAAACCGTCTGTTCCATCGGCTATAACAGCACTGAAGTCGGTTTTGACGGTCGTTACTGCGCATTCTTAAATGCTATAGGCAAGCAATCTCCTGATATTAATCAAGGCGTCGATCGCGAAAATCCGGAAGATCAGGGTGCAGGAGATCAAGGACTTATGTTCGGTTATGCCTGCTCTGAAACTGCTGTTTTAATGCCGGCAGCCATTACCTACGCCCATCTTTTAGTTAAGCGCCAAGCTGAAGTAAGACGCATGGGCATCATTCCTTGGCTGCGTCCTGATGCAAAAAGCCAGGTAACCTTCGTTTATGACGATAACGGAGCAATTGAATCGGTTGATACCGTTGTCCTGTCAACCCAACATAGTCCTGATGTTTCTTTAAGCTCCGTAATTGAAGGAGTTCAGGAAGAAATCATCAAAAAAGTCATTCCGGCAAAATACCTGACCAAAAACACTAAATATTTCATCAACCCTACAGGCCGTTTCGTAATCGGCGGTCCGGTCGGTGACTGCGGTCTTACCGGACGCAAAATCATTGTTGACACTTACGGCGGAGCTGCTCGTCACGGAGGCGGAGCCTTCTCAGGAAAAGATCCGTCAAAAGTTGATCGCTCGGCAGCTTACGCAGCACGTTATGCCGCTAAAAACGTTGTCGCTGCAGGTCTTGCCAAACGCTGCGAAATTCAGGTGTCCTACGCTATCGGCGTAGCCAAGCCGGTTTCAATTTCCGTGAACACCTTCGGTACCGGAATTATTTCTGATGAAAAGATAGCCGCAGCCGTCAATGAAGTTTTTGATTTACGCCCTTACGGCCTTATCAAAATGCTGGATTTGATTCGTCCTATTTATAAGGAAACTGCAGCTTACGGACACTTCGGAAGAGATAATTTCCCATGGGAAAAAACCGATAAAGTCGATGCTTTAAAAGCGGCTTTATCTTAATTTACGTACTGCATTTATAAGAACGGCCCTTGAAGGGCCGTTCTTTTTCTAAATCATCATTAAACGATTACTTCCTGAATCAGAACTGAAATATCATCCTCTTCAAGATTATCTTTACCGACACGCTTAATTATCTCTTCCTGCGAATAAACATCCTCAGGATATACAACGACTACAGCCTTATCGCCATGCTGCAGGAAATTGTGCTCACCGTAATCGGTATAACGGGTTGCACCTACCGAAATCATTACCTGCTTAGGGCATCCTGCTTCATTTAAATACAAATTAATATTCTCGGCAGGACCTGCATTCTCCTGATTGTTAAATTTATCGATAAGCCATGCGATAAGCTTCTCATAAAAATAACTGTAATCACGTACCGGGCTATCCTCGCCGTAAACGAAAACCTCTTCGTTACGAACGAGAAAACTGGCAATGCGATATCTGTCTAAAATACCGCCTTTGGTAAATTTATCAATCTTAATTAAATTTGAAGCAAAACCCTTTGACGCACTGCCCCAGTTTTTCTTCTCACTAATCTTTTTAGCGCCTTCTTTACGAATTGAGCAGTCATTGCTTGCACCGAAAACCAAAGGAGTTATTGAGACAACTTTGCCGTTTTCCCAGGTTAAATCACAGACAATTGCGCATTCAGGCTCGATTTGCAATTTGCTCTCCCCTTTTGGGAATTCAATTTTGTATTCATCAAAAGGAAAAACATTTAAAAATGCCGGAATAGAATTTCCGCTTTTAGGCAGATAAGTAGGAAAAACAGCCTTAGGTGCATTTTTCTCCGCAGTTTTAACTTGAGTAAAATCACGTGCTTCTCCGGCTTGTTCCAAATGACCGGTAAAATTACCGGCAACGCCGAAAGTTGCCGCTTGTTTTAAATCAATGAACATATACGCTCCTTAGAGACTGTTTTTAACTTCAATTTATGAGATTATATAAAGACTAGATTAACAAAATTAAGCACATTTAGGTATGCAGTTACGTCATATTTTAATTCCTTTTATTGTTGCGATCGTTGCAGCAAGCTCATTTCATGAAGCGGCCGCGATGTCGGACTATCCCAAAGCCCGTGAAATCTTGCCGGATATTTTCAGAGAGCTTGAAAAACCTAAAACCCTATATTGTTCATGCCCTTTAATTTTTAAAAATAATACCTATTACCCCAATCTTAAGGCATGTAATTATCAGGTAAGAAGACAAAGTCAAAAACAGCTTGCCTCAAAAATAACCGTTGAACATATAGTTCCGGCATGGGAATTCGGCAAACAGTTTTCCTGCTGGAAAAAAGGCGGCAGGAAACGCTGCAGCGTATCTGACGAGCTTTTTATGGAAATGGAAGGAGATTTGCATAATCTTTATCCGTCTGTCGGTGAAGTTAATCAAGATCGCTCCAATTTTCGTTTTTCAGAATGGAACGCAACTAATAAGACCTACGGTAAATGTCAAACCGTAATCGATTTTAAGCATCGCCGCGTTCAACCTCAGCCTGCCGCACGCGGGATCATCGCCAGAGCTTACCTTTACATGCAGGATAGATACGGTCTTAAGATCTCCAAAAACCAGCAGAAACTGTTTAAAGCCTGGGATAGTAAATATCCTCCTGACGCCAATGAATGCAAACGCAACGAGCTTATTTTAAAAGTTCAGGGCAATCAGAATCCTTTTGTCAGCCGCAAATGCAAAGGCCAGGAAAATTTAAAGGATATAAAAGAAGAGCCTCTTGATAACTTTGAGCAACTCTTTAAGGACATTTTTTCACTATAAGCGAGTCAAAAGTGAGAACAGTACGCATATATGAGCCGCAAGGCAATCTTCAGGAAAATACGGAAATTACGCTTAGCGAAAACGGATCGGGACATCTATGCCGGGTTTTGCGCTTTAAAGAAGGTGATCTTTTTAATATTTTTGACGGAATAGGTCATGAGTTTAAAGCTAAATTGGTTCACGCCGGAAATAAAGCTGCCGCGCAAATATTAGAAGCCGTTGCCAATAACAGCGAATCTCCGCTGCAAATAGAACTCGGACAAGTCATAAGCCGCGGGGATAAAATGGACTTAACCATTCAAAAAGCAGTAGAACTCGGAATTTTTGAGATAACTCCCTTAACTTCAATTCGCTGTAATGTAAAACTTGATGAAAAACGATCATTAAAAAAAGTTGATTCATGGCAAAAAATTGCCGTAAGCGCATGCGAACAATCAGGTAGAGCTTTTGTTCCCAAAGTCAACGATATCACCGATCTTAAAACCTGGTGTAAAAAAGATCCTGATGCTTTAAATGTAACTCTTGATCCTCTGTCTTCCTTACGCCTTAAGGATTTAAAGCCAAAAACCGCAAAAATCCGCCTACTTATAGGTCCTGAAGGAGGCCTTTCTCAAGAAGAAATTAACGATGCGGCAGAATGCGGATTTATTGGTGTAAGCTTAGGTCCGCGCATTTTACGTACTGAAACAGCCGCTTTAGTTGCCTTATCAATTTTAGGCAGTCACTTCGGAGATTTATAACATGCAGAAAAATGAATTGCTTCTTGGCAAATCAACTTCCTATCTTGAAGAATACGATCCTACCGTACTGCAGTCTATCGGACGTAATTTAGGACGCGCCCAATTAAAAAGCGACGTAAGTGTAGGCTATGACTTATGGCGTCTTTATGAAATTACCTATCTAAATCGAAAAGGTATCCCGCAAGTTGCCGTCGGATCAATCAAAGTTCCGGCAACATCGCCGTATATAGTCGAATCAAAATCATTAAAACTTTATATCGGATCTTTTACCCAAACCAAATTCAGCAATAAAGGCGAAGTAGCGGCTATTATCGCTCATGATCTGAGCAAGGTTCTTGAAACCAGCGTTGAAGTTAAACTGTATGCTTTAAACGAAATCAATGAGGACTTTAATATCCAAAAACTAAGCGGTACCTCAATTGACGAAGAGCCTATAGAAAAACCGGTGTACGAACCGGATCCTAAATTACTTGTTCCTTCAGGCGGTAATTACGTTATCGAAACCTTAAGCTCAAATTTATTAAGGACATTATGTCCCGTAACCGGACAGCCCGATCATGCTTCAATCATGATTAGATATGAAGGGGAACAAATAGATAAAAAAGCCCTTCTTTCCTATATTGTGTCATATCGTCGTCACAGAGGTTTTCATGAACAGTGCTGCGAGCAGATTTTCAATGATATAAAACAAAATCTGCGTCCCGTTAAGCTCTGCGTTATGGCATGTTTTACCCGTCGCGGTGGAATTGACATTAATCCTATCCGTAATGAATTTAGCGATGACTTAATTCCTTTAAGGACTATCCGGCAATAATCAGTCTTTTGACTGAAAAAAAACGGTTAACAGGCTACAATAAAAAAACATAAAGAGAAAATATAAGGATAGAGTATGAGTGTAAAAGTAGTATGGCCCAAAGGCTCAATGGCTCTTTTAACGCAGCTTGAAGCCGACAGCATCTCCCTTAACTCCCAAGGAGAGTTATACGATTTATATCGTAATTGCTCTCTTGCAGTTTTAAACAGCGGCAATCTAACCGATAATTCAAAAGAGCTGCTTGAAAACTATCAGAATTTTGAAATCAATGTAGTAAGAAACGAACGCGGTCTTAAGATTGAATTAATCAATCCCCCTGAATCTTCAATTGTTGACGGTGAAATAGTCAACATGCTGCAAAAGCATCTTTTTTCGGTACTGCGTGATATTGTTTTAACTAACGTTGCACAAAGAGAGCTTTTCAAGCTTTCAGCTGACAAATTATCTAATGCTCAAAGCATAACCAATTGGATCTTTTTAATCCTGCGCAACGCCGGAGCCCTGCTTGCTGATACACCCCCAAATATCGCAGTTTGCTGGGGCGGCCATTCAATAAGTACCGAAGAATATAATTACGCCTACAAAGTCGGTAAAGAGCTCGGCTTACGCAAAATTGACATCTGTACGGGATGCGGACCCGGAATAATGGAAGCACCTATGCGCGGCAGCATTATGGGACATATTCAGCAAAGTGCTGAATATTGCCGCCGCATAGGACTTACAGAGCCGTCAATTATCGCCGCTGAGCCGCCTAACTCAATGGTATCCGAACTCGTTATCATGCCGGACATTGAAAAGCGTCTGGAAGCTTTCGTGCGTTTGGGGCACGTTCTTATAGTTTTCCCGGGTGGTCCCGGTACTGCTGAAGAGCTGCTGTTTATTCTCGGTATTAAATTATTAAGGGAAAACCGCCATAATCCGGTTCCGCTTATTTTAACCGGCAATGAAAACAGCAAACCCTATTTCGATGCTTTAGATTCATTTTTAAGATCTTCTCTTGGCGATGAGATCTCGCGCTATTACCAAATAATAATAAACGATCCGAAAGCTGTCGCAATTGAGGTAAGCAAAGGTCTTAAAACCGTACACGAGCATCGCAATCTTGTACATGAATCATATTGCTTTAACTGGTCTTTAACTATTCCCGAGGAGCTGCAAAGACCATTTGAAGTCAATCATGAGAATATGAGCGCCCTTGACCTGCATAAAGATCAAGAGCCGTGGAAGCTTGCTGCAGCATTACGCCGTGCTTTTTCCGGAATCGTAACCGGCAACGTAAAAGAATACGGTATAAAAATGGTTGCGGAGAAAGGTCCTTTTATCCTTCATGGAGACAAAGAGATCATTGATAACATGGACAAATTAATGCGCGACTTTATCGCTCAAGGACGAATTTTGCTGTCAGAACGAAAATATAAGCCGTGCTACCGTTTTGAACACGATAAGTAAATTAATTGCGACCGGGACTTTCCCGGTCCTTCTTTATTATTATGAAAACAATATTAAAAATCTCTCTTTTATCTGCTCTTTTTATCACATTAAGCGCATCTGCATCAGATAAGGCAGTAAATCAATCAATTAAACGTGTCTCTTTTAACATTGATGGCAGGGACTACACCGTAAGTTTTAATTGTCCAAAAGAATTTAAAGACAGCGTATTCAAACATGACAACATGTTAAGTGTTATTTTGGGCAATGAAAATAACAAACTTACAATTTCATATACAAACATTAAATTAAATGATAAAGAGCTTAACTACCTAAAAGATGAAAAACATTTTAAAGACAGTATATTAAAACCGTTTTCCGACAAAGAAAACTTGCTATACGGTCAATATGAACTAATAAACGAAAAATATAGTGACAATCACTATAGCATCATACTAACAGGATTTTTAAAAAAGCCGGAAGACGGATATCTTCCTGATACGGAAAACCATTTTTATCAACGAACAGATATCTTATTTAATGATTTCCATCGCCTCAGCTGCCAAGTATCAGGCCGTCAAAGCGAAGCCGCTACGACCAAACTCCTCTTTAACGGCAACCTATCCTTATGCAGGAACGTAATTGACAGCTTCAAAGTAGAGCAAAAAGCGTCTAAATAAAAGTTAAAATCACGCTTCCGATAATAAAAGCGTATACACCGGCCAAAACATCGTCAATCATTATGCCAAAACCGCCGGCTACCTTTTTATCTGCCAAAGACACGGGATAAGGTTTTAAAATATCAAAAACTCTAAACAACACAAAAGCTAAAAATGCATACCAATAATTTGCCGGATAGCACATTACGCTTATAAACATACCGACAAACTCATCTATGACGATTCCGCCATGATCATGAACTCCCATGGCTTTTTCAGCCTCGGAGCATGCCTTAACGCCGATAAAGAAACTTAAAACAATAAAAACAACGGAGATAATCGGATTTATATATAAAAGAACCATGCAGATCGGAATTGCGGCTAAAGAGCCGAAAGTACCGGGAGCTTTGGGTGCAAGTCCGGAACCGAAACCGACAGCCAATAAATGCCAAGGGTTCTTTAAATTTAATTTACGCAGTAATTCACGGGATGCCATGGTAAATCCTTAAATGAAACCTATAAGCTAATTTACCTAAAGAGAAACAAAAATTAAAGGCATAGAAACGGAAAAGCCGCTATCCATAAGACAGCGGCTCTTGTAAGGGATGCCCGGCAATGACCTGCTCTCGCGCAAACGTACGTTGCACTACCATCGGCG
>NZ_CAJKVK010000093.1 GCF_905203285.1 uncultured Succinatimonas sp. | reverse complement strand
AGATTATGTTTTTATATATAAATCAATTAGTTAATTAAAAATTGAATTTTTAATAAAAAGCAATACCTGCAAAAAAGTAAAAATAGTTGGTTAGAAAGAATAAAATAATGGTATATTTAGACCGTGGCAAAAAAGCCGCAACTTGTTTTCCTAGTATATAATTTTTTAATGGGATAAGATTATGAAGAAGTCATTATTAGCTTTAGCTGTTGCTGCTTTTGCAGCTTCCTCTGCTTCTGCTGCTGTTGTTTATGATCAGGACGGCACCTCTTTAGCTGTTGGTGGTCGTATCCAGGCTGTTGTTTACTCACAGGATTCAAATCAGGGCGGTACTCCTGATTCTGGTGATGCTTCATTAGTTGGTTCAGCTCGTGTTAACCTCGCAATGCGTACTCAGCTCACTGATAACATCGCTGGTTTTGCTTTCATCGAGTGGGATGCAGCTGACTCTGACAAGAAGCAGAATTTTGAAGCTCGTGATGTTTATGTTGGTGCTGATTTCGGTGTATTCGGTCAGTTACAAGCCGGTCGCTTCCGTGATGCCGTTTACCAGGGTGTAACCTCCACTACCGATGTTTTCGATGATTGGGGCTGTGACGGTCAGTTAGGCAATGACGATCGTCGTGAAGGTCAGATCATGTATTCATGGTCAGGCTACGGCGTTGATTTCAAGGCAAACTATGAGACTGCCAAAGATAACGTAAACATGGATGGTGCTTGGTATGAAAACGAGTCTGTCGATGTTAAAAATGGTTTTGCAGTATCTTTAGGTTACACTTCTCCTGACGTCCTTTTTGGACCGATTGCTGTTAAGGCTGGTTATGGCTACTATCGTATGAATGATGATAAGGGTAGTGCTTCCAATAGCGTATATGATAACTACTCTCAGTGGGCAGCTGCTTTGTCATGGGGTACCAAGGCCGCAGGTCCGCTCGTTGCAGTAACCTATCAGGCACGTGATTTTTCTGTTAATGCTGATGCAGTTACTAAAGTATGGCATAATGGCACTAAGATGGATGATTACACTGTATCTGGTGTAGAAGCAATTGTCGGCTATGGTTTTGACAACGGTGTTGCTATTCGTGCTGGTTGGGAATGGATGAACATCGATCAGGATGGTGCTAATGGTGCTGATATTGATGCTTACACTATTCCTGTTTATGTCAACTATCAGATTAACCCTAACTTCAACGTTTGGGCTGAGGCACGTTTTGATGCCGGCACTGATGATGGCAAGGACAGCTTCGATAATTGGACTCATAAGACCAACTTTGAAGAGAACGTCTACTCTGTTGGTGCTCGTTACACCTTCTAATCAGTCGCTGCAAAGCAGCTGTTGATTTTGACCCCGGCTTATGCCGGGGTTTTGCTTTTTATCTGCTCAAATTTTCTTTTTCCTTTCCTTTTATTAGTGCAATTTGCAACTTCATATTTTGATCTCAAAAAATAAGTGTATAATGCAAAAATTTTATTGCAGGCGCTAATCGTCTTGCAAACATAATAAAAATCTTTCATTAATTGGGATAAATAAAATGAAGAAGTCATTATTAGCTTTAGCCGTTGCTGCTTTTGCAGCTTCATCTGCTTCTGCTGCTACCGTTTATGATAAAGACGGTACCTCTATGGATGTCTATGGTCGTGTTCAGGCTGTTGTTTATTCACAAGATCATTGCAATACCTCAGCATCAGGTGATGCCGGTCTTGTAGGTTCTGGTCGTTTAGGTATTCAGGTTAATACTGCCCTTACTGACGGAATTGACGGTTTTGCCAAGGCTGAGTGGGATGTTGCAGACAGCGATGCAAACGATCATTTTAGCGCTCGCTATATTTGGGTAGGCGCTGATTTCAGCCAGTTTGGTCAGATTAAAGGCGGTCGTTTTGAAGATGCTGTTTACTATGGTGTAACATCTGTTACCGATATTTATGAAGATGCTGGTTGCAATGGTCATTTAGGTTCATCTGATAAGCGTGATGGCGAGATTATGTATACTTGGTCTGGCTATGGCGTCGATTTTGCAGCATCCTATGGTACAGCAAAAGACGGACAGAGAATTGAAGGTGCATGGTTTGGCAACGGTGAAAGTGATGCCGACGTTAAAAACGGTTTTGCTGTTGCTTTAGGTTATACTTCACCTGACGTTCTTTTCGGACCGATCGCTGTTAAAGCAGGTTACGGTTATGTACGCTTCCAGGATGATAATGGAAACTACAGCTATACTCATCAGTATGATAATTACAAACAGTGGTCAGGGGCTTTGTCTTGGGGAACTGCAGATGTCGGTCCATATGCTGTAGCAATGTATAGTGTTCGTGATTTCACCATGAACGATGTTTCTTCCCATTCAGATTACAAGGTTCAGGGAGTTGAGGCTTTGTTAGGCTACGGTTTTGAATGTGGTCTTAACATCTTGGCAAGTTGGCAGTGGATGAACATTGATTATGATGGCAACGGTAGCGAGTCTTATGATTCTGATGCTTACACAATTCCGGTACTGGTAACCTATAATTTCAACCAGAATTTCAAAGTTTGGGCTGAAGCTCGCTTTGATATTGGAACTGATAGCGATTTCTACGCAGCATCAAATGAAAGTCGTGATTACGAGCAGAACGTTTACTCTGTCGGTGCTCGTTATACCTTCTAATAAGCAGCTGTTAAGCAGTTGTTGATTTTTTGACCCCGGCATTGTCCGGGGTCATGCTTTTTTAGCACAAACATTTTGTTTTATTATTTTCCCTTGCACATATTTTAATCATTTTCTAATTTTTATTTTTTCAATTTTATGTTGTGTTATACTAATTATAGTTAGTTATAGATAACTATAATTGCCTATAGCTATAATATTGTAAATTTTGGGGATTTAAAAATTATGAAAAAGTCATTATTGGCATTAGCTGTTGCTTCAATTACCGTATCTTCAATTGTGTCTGCCGCTACCGTTTATGATAAAGACGGGACATCAATGGATGTTTACGGACGTATTCAGGCTGTTGCATATTCACAGGATTCTGCTAATACGTCAGCGTCAGGAGATGCCGGTATCGTAGGATCAGGACGTTTGGGCATTGATGTTCGTACGCAGTTAACTGATGGAATTGCCGCATTCGGTAATGTTGAATGGGACGTTGCTGATTCAGACGGAAACGATTCATTTTCGAACCGTTATTTGTGGATTGGTGCTGATTTCGGTCAGTTTGGTCAGTTAAAAGCAGGACGCTTTGAAGATGCCGTATACAATGGTGTAACGGTCGTAACCGATATTTTTGATGATTGGGGATGCGCCGGTCAGATTGGCAACGATGATAAGCGTGACGGTATGGTCATGTATAGCTGGTCAGGTTATGGTGTTGACTTTATGGCAACTTACGGCAGTGCAAAGGATGGACAGACTGTAAACGGTGCTTGGGCTGCTGAAGAAGAGCTAGATATTAAAAACAGTTATTCCGTAGCTGTCGGTTATACAACTCCTGATGTTCTTTTTGGTCCGATTTCCGTTAAGGCCGGTTATGGTTATGTTCGTTTCCAAGATGATTTAGGTGGTTATAATTATACTGCAACTGATATTAAGCGTAGTTATGATAACTATAAGCAGTGGGCTGCCGCTATCTCATGGGGTGGAGAGGTAGGTCCTTTTATCGCCGCTTTGTATAACAACCGTGATTTCACTATGAACGGTAATGGCAATGATTATGCAGTACAGGGCGTTGAAGCTGTTTTAGGTTACGGCTTTGACTGTGGTGTTAATGTTTATGCCGCTTGGGAGTGGATGAACATTGACTATGACGGCAATGGCCCTGAAGCCTATGATTCAAATGCATATACCATTCCGGTTTACGTAAACTATGCTATTACTCCGAACTTCAATGTTTGGGTTGAGGCTCGTTTTGATGCAGGTACTGATGATGACTTTAAGGCAGCATCTAATGACTGCAGAGACTTTGAGCAGGACGTTTACTCAGTCGGTGCCCGTTATACCTTCTAATCAACTTTCTTAATTTGCACTTGTGAAATCTTCCCCGGATCATGTGTCCGGGGTTTTTCTCTTTATTCTTTTAATATCGCAAGAGGCTCTAATTTTCCGATTATAAAGTTGGTGTCAATTATTCCGAAGTAGCGGCTATCAAAAGAATTTTCTTTTTCATTAAGTAATAAAATTTCATTATCATAAAGTGTTCGATTGATACTTTGGGTAAACATTTTAAAGCCGTTTGCATCATATTTTTGTGCCTTTGAATTTTTTATAAGCTTGCCGTTTATATATATTCCGTCGGATGCGGTTCGTACATTGTCTCCTTTTGCCGCAGCAATATATTTGCCTACTGGAGCGATTTTATTTTCGCATTTTCCTGATGTAAGGTAACCGCGCTCAAAAGCAAGATTGGCATAAAGCTTAGGGATACAGGATAAAACCAGATCTCCTTTTTTAGGTATACCATCGTCTTTTTTTATAAGGTAGATTCCTATAGGCAAAGATGATGACACGTTTATCCAGGCATTTAGATAATTTAAAAGAAAGGAAAAGATGCAGGTTAATGTAAAAAGGGAGATAAGTATTTGCGTTAATGCTTTAAGCATAGATGTTTCCTTAAAAAAGAAAACATCATATAAAAAATTTATAAGCGCACTTTGAGGTTTGTGTGCAATTTGCACACAACTATCTTACGGAAGGCTTATATAAGCCAAAAAATTTTTTAGATTATTTTTTGACGGCATGCGGTGCAACGGCGCAGGCACCTTCGACAAAGTCCGTACTTTTTTGTCCGTTATATTCAGGATGACGATCAAGCCACACCACGGCGTAAGAGCAAGTTCCGATACATTTTAATTTTTGCTCTAGGGCATAGTCATAGGCTGCTTTGACCAAGGCTGCGGCAATACCTCTGCCGCTTATCTCTTTAGGTACTAATGTCTTGCGGATATCAAGGGCACCGTCATACAGCTGATAATCAACTAAAGCTGTATGCCCGTTAATTTCAACAGTAAACCGATGCAAATCCTTGTTATGTTGGATATGCATAAAAAGACCTTATGTTGTTTGATTGTTTTTTTGTGTTCAAAAACTCTTGATGAAAGATTATAAAAAACTAAGAAAAATTAAGATGCTAAGTACATAGCATTTTTGTGAAAAACTGTTGAATTTTTACTATCAAAATGAATTTAACATTTTTTAAAAAATAATTTGTTGCATAAGAAAAAATTAAATTTACGGATAAGATAAAAAAAGTATAAAAAGTTTAACTTAGGCGGTTGAATTGACGTTCTAATAATGTTTGAATGTAAATGTAAAAATGAGTTCGGAGGACAGGGACGTTTATGCGTAAAGCAGTTATTACCGGTTACGGTATTGTGTCCAGCATCGGTATCGGAAAAGATGCTGTTTTAGATTCATTAAAGGCCGGACGTTCAGGAATTGTAGCAGAGCCTGATTTCATCGAAAAAGGCATGAGATCACAAGTTGCCGGCATGGTTAATATTGATTTTAAAGATTATATAGACAGACGCGATTTGCGCTTTATGGGCGATGCGGCAGCTTATTCTTACATTGCAATGAAAGAAGCTATCGCAATGTCAGGACTTGAAGAAAAAGATGTCTCTAATGAAAGAACCGGCCTTATCGTAGGGTCGGGCGGCGGCTCGACTAAAACTACCGTAGACTCGGCCGATATTTTGCGCACTAAGGGCGTAAAGCGCATCGGACCTTACGCCGTAACCAAGGCAATGAGCTCCACAACGTCAGCTTGCCTTGCAACTCCGTTTAAGATAAAAGGCGTTTCTTATTCTGTAAGTTCCGCGTGCGCGACCTCTGCTCACTGTATAGAAGCTGCTTGCGATGAAATCATGCTCGGTCGCCATGACATTATTTTTGCTGGCGGCGGAGAAGCTGCCGACTGGACTATCGCCTGCCTTTTTGACGGTATGGGCGCATTGTCAAGTAAATATAATGCTACCCCCGATAAAGCGTCTCGTCCGTATGACGCCAATCGCGACGGCTTTGTAATTGGTGCCGGCGGCGGCATTGTGGTTATTGAAGATGAAGAACACGCTAAAGCCCGAGGCGCTAAAATTTTAGCCGAGGTTGTAGGCTTTGGCGCAAGCTCTGACGGTTATGATATGGTCGCTCCGTCAGGAGAGGGAGCTGAGCGCTGCATGTGCCAGGCTTTAAGAACTTGTCCGTATCCTATTGATTACATTAACACTCACGGAACTTCGACCGTAGTCGGTGACGTTAAGGAAATCGAGGCGATTAAAGCAGTCTTTAAAGACAAAGTGCCGCCCATTTCATCAACTAAATCCATGACCGGCCATGCTTTAGGCGCTGCAGGCGTTAATGAAGCCATTTACAGCTTGATTATGCTTGAGAACAATTTTATCGCTCCTTCAATTAATATCGAAACTTTGGATGAAAGTGCACAAGGTCTTGATATTGTCGCCAACACCGCAAGAGTGACGGAGCTTAATACCGTAATGTCCAACAGCTTCGGTTTTGGCGGTACTAACGCAACCTTGATTTTAAGGAAATACGGTGTCTGATAAAGTACAAAAAGAACGTCTTGATAAGTGCGTGGCAAAACTTACCGGATTATCCCGAAAGGAAGCGAGCGCACTTATTAAAGAAGGACGAGTATTAGTTGACGGTAAAGCCGCTTTGGAAGCGGCTTTAAAAATTCCGGTAAACAGCATTATTACCATTGATGACGATGAGATATCGCTTTATGAAGAAGGCTTTAAAAAACGTGTTTATATGTTAAATAAGCCTACTGATATGGTGTGTGCCGATCGCGATCGTAATCATCGCATCGTAACTTCGCTATTTGTGGATGAACTTCGTCCTGAAACATTACATTGTGCCGGCAGACTTGATATTGATACTACGGGATTATTAATCGTTACCGATGACGGTGAGCTTATTCATGAAATAACTCATCCTAAAAAAGAGATTGTAAAGCTTTATCGCGCGGTAACCGATAAGCCGATCCCGGAAAAAGCGGTAAGTGCTTTTCTTAAAGGATTAAAACATCCTGAGGAAAAATTTCCGTATAAAAGCGCAAAATTGACAATTGAAGCGGATAACGTCGGTTTGGTTGAGGTACAGGAAGGCCGTTTTCATGAAGTTAAACGCTTGTTTGAATGTGTCGGCTGTGAGGTAATTGAACTTACCAGACTTAAAATCGGATCGCTTGAATTGGATGAATCTCTTGAAGAGGGAGAATATCGTCTTTTAAGTGACGATGAAGTAGATCTTCTTTTTGTAAAAGATGCAATTTAAAGACAAGAGATTTTAAAGTTGTCGGCGTCTGTAACTTTTTGTGTTCAGGCGCTTTTTTATAGGTAAAAAAGAAGTGAAAACTTAGCTGTTACCCAGATTTTAATAAAGATATAGCTTTTTGCCTTTTGGCTTTAAATTTTAAATAAGCACCATAATTTTCATATACGTTTTAATCAAGAACATATGTTTGTATACAAAAATTTTTACATTTTAAACTGACGGCAAAATATTAATATACAAAATTAACTATTTATTATTTAAGGGTTTTATTGTAAAGTGGCGCCTTCATTTTTAACCT
>NZ_CAJKVK010000092.1 GCF_905203285.1 uncultured Succinatimonas sp. | reverse complement strand
CCTACGCTTAAAGTTGACGCTTTAACCGTAGGCGGGACACAAGCTTAATTACTTGTCACCTTCATTATTAACGTAGGGTTTGGCAAGTTCATCAGGAATTGCGGCGCCTGAGCGCTGCAATTCGCTTTTTATATATTTAAATAAAGCACGTGCGGCAGGGCGTTCGCTAGTTTCCTTGGCAAGTTCATCTTTTGCCTTTTTAATAAGAGTTCTTAATTTATTTCTGTCAGTGTCGTTAATCACTGCCGTAAAAGTATTCAATGTTTTAATTCCGCCATGAATTAAGTTTTCACGCAGATTCTCAAGACGCATGGCATTCGGATCGGCCTTTGGTGTCGCCCCGATTGATTCAATTTGCTTTTTCAAATCGTCTGCGTCATAAGCACGAAGAAGCTTGGCGGCAAACTGCAGCTGGCGGCGTTTTTCATCTGAGTTTTTGCGCATGCCGCGGGCTATGACAAAAGCTTCTTTAACGCTTTCGTCAGGAAAGTTTAAGTGTTTAAAAGATAAAGTCCCCAAATCGGCAATTTTATCTGCAAGTTTACGAATTGCTTGGGCTTCGCGTTTGTGTGCACTGCGGCTTAACTCTTCAGGCTCGCTGTCAAAACCTTCAAAATGCTGTTGTTCTGCCATGATGATCCTCATTTTTTAAGCGTTGCTCAATTTTAGCCGAAATTTAGCCTAACCCAAAATTAAAACTCAGTGAAGACTCTTTGACCTCTTGTAAATTTTGGCTTTTTTACTATGGCTTCTGATAAAATGACGCATAAATGCAATCAATTAGAAAACGGATAAAAAATGACAGAAGATTTTTACGCAGCTATTGCAAAAGAAGAGAGCAAAATTAAGGATATAGCGCAAAGAGCAGTTGAATACGCTAAATCATTAGGTGTTGATGAGGCTGAAGCCACTATCGGTTTACAGAAAGGATTATCGGTTTCAACCCGTAAAGCTGATGTTGAAAACATCGAGTTTAATAAAAATCGCGGACTTGATATAACCGTTTTTAAAGATAAAAAACGCGGTAACGCCTCTACTACGGACTTTAGTATTGATGCAATCAAGTCCTGCGTTGAGGCTGCTGTAAATCTTGCTTCTTTTACTGATGCCGATCCTTGTGCCGGCATTGCAGATAAAGAAGATTTATGTACGAAAGAAAAGGATTTAAAGCTTGTTTATCCTTTGACGGAAGACGTTGATAAAGTTTTAGCTTTGGCGCTTGAAACTGAAAAAATCGTTTTAAAAGACAAGATTAAAGGTATTAAAGACAGTGACGGAGCAGGCTGCGAAACTTCTTTAGTGATTAAAGCGATTGCCAATTCTAACGGCTTTGTCGGAACCAGAGCCCGTACATTCAATTATCTCGGACTTACCCTTTTAGGCGATGACGGTATTAAGATGCAGCGCGGTTCTGGATATTCAACGAGCCTTGATTTTGCTCAGTTAAAAGATCCTGAAGCTGTTGCAAAAGAAGCCGTAGATCGTACTTTGGAAAAGTTAAACGCCAAGAAAATTACTACGGGTACTTATAATGTAATTTTTTCAAAGGGCGCAATGATGTCTTTATGGGGACATCTTTTAAGCGCGATTTCAGGCGGATCCGTGTACCGTAAAACCACTTTTTTGCATGACAGCTTAAATAAGGAAGTTTTACCTGAGTTTATATCTTTGCATGAAGATCCTTTTATTGTCGGAGGTCTTGCCTCAGGCAATTTTGACGGTGAAGGAGTGCAGGCAAGAGTTAGCGATATCGTGGATAAAGGAGTGCTTAAAGAGTTTTTATTAAGCTCTTATACTGCCCGTAAGCTTAACTTAAAGACCAATGGACATTCAGGCAGTGTCTATAATCTTTGCGTAGTGTCAGAAAAAGATCCTGTAAGTTTAGACGAAATGATGAAAGAAGCAGGATCGGGTATTGTCATTACCGATTTAATGGGACAGGGCGTTGATTTATTGACCGGCAATTATTCAAGAGGTGCTGCGGGATTTTATTTTGAAAACGGTGAGCGTAAGCATGCCGTAGAAGAAATCACCGTTGCCGGCAATTTAAAAGATATGTTTAAAAACATTGCTCTTGTCGGCAATGATTACGATGACCGCTTTAAGATTAAATCCGGATCTCTTTTGATTCCTGATATGACAATTTCCGGAATTTAAGTAAAATTTTAAAGAAAAATGCGCTTGAGAATTAATATGTTCAGGCGCTTTTTGTTTTAGGTGACAAGATGCGCTTTCTAAAATTTTTTACTGCCCTTTTTGTGTTGCTTGTAAGTTTTCAGGTTTTTGCTGCAGAAGTTAAATATAGTAAAAGTTTAGCAGAGGTCTTTAATGATCATACCGGAGTGATGGTATTAAAGGAGATTAATGTAAATTGCGTATTAGGCTCTGATGAAAAACGAGCCGTTATGCGTTTTTCTCCTGCCTCGACATTTAAGATTGCACATAGTCTTATCGCTTTAGATCTTGGTATTGTCAAAAACGTTGATGAAGTCTTTTTTAGTTATGACGGACACAGTCAATACTTTTTAAAGTCATGGCAAAAAGATATGGGTCTTAAAGAAGCAGTTAAAACATCAAATGTTGAAGCATTTAAGGTAATGGCGTCTAAAATCGGCAAAGAACGGATGCAAAAAGCATTAGCCTTGTTTGATTACGGCAACGCAAATATCGGGAAAGACATAACCTCTTTTTGGCTTGACGGAACGCTTAAAATTTCGGCGCTTGAGCAACTATCTTTTTTAGAAAAACTTCTTAACGGACAATTACCGTGTTCTAAGAAAGCTCAAAAAGAAGTGGAAAATATTTTAAAGCTTGAAGATAACGGTAAATATGTTTTGTACGGTAAAACCGGTCTTAGTTCAGGCACAAATCAAATCGGATGGTTTGTCGGTTTTATTCGCAGAGAAGATAAAACATACATATTTGCGCTTAATATGGATATGAGTGAAAACACACCGTATGCGTTAAGAATTGATTTGGCAAAGAAGGGTTTAGAAAAATTAGGTTTGTTAAAGTAAACTCACAAATTGAAGTATAAAAAAAGCCGCATTCATTGATGCGGCTTTATAAGATAATAATTGTATCGTTAATTATTCATCCAAAGTAACGATAGAAGTTCCGGTCATCTCTTCAGGAATAGGCATACCCATTAAGTAAAGCATGGTCGGAGCGATATCGCAAAGACGTCCGCCTTCACGCAAATGAGCTTTACGTCCGTAGTAAATGAAAGGAACCGGCAAGTTAGTGTGAGCGGTATAAGGTTGACCGGTGGTTAAATCCTTCATGCGTTCGCAGTTGCCGTGGTCGGCGGTAATAAGGCATTCGCCGCCTACTTTCTTCAATGATTCAAGAACACGACCGATGCTGCTGTCAACTGCTTCAACAGCTTTAACTGCAGCGTCATAAACACCGGTATGACCTACCATGTCGCCGTTAGGATAGTTGCAGATTACAACATCGTATTTGCCTGACTCAATAGCAGCGCAGAGCTTGTCGGTAAGTTCAACTGAACTCATCTCAGGCTGTAAGTCGTAGGTTGCTACTTTCGGGCTAGGGATTAAGGTGCGATCTTCTCCCGGGAATACGGTTTCGACGCCACCGTTAAAGAAGAAGGTGACGTGAGCGTATTTCTCAGTTTCGGAAATACGCAGCTGAGTCTTGCCATGAGATGACAGCCACTCGCCTAAGGTGTTCTTTAAATCTTCAGGAGGATAAGCGCAGGCAGTGTTGATGTCAGCTGCATACTGGGTCAGCATTACGAAATCAGCAAGTTTAGGAGTTGCCTTGCGGGCAAAACCGTCAAAGTCGGCGTTGACGAAAGCGCGGGTGATTTGACGGGCACGATCGGCACGGAAGTTCATGAAAATCATGGTATCGCCGTCTTCCATCGGAACTTTGTCACCGATAACGGAAGCTTTGATGAATTCGTCATTTTCGCCGCGGGCATAGGCTGCTTCAATTGCGTCCTTTGCTGACGGGAATGAAGGGAATTCACTCTTGCCTAAGGTTAAGACATCATAAGCCTGCTCGACGCGATCCCAGCGGTTGTCACGATCCATGGCAAAGTAACGGCCGACGATGGTGGCAAAGCGTCCTACGCCTAACTCTTTAAAGAGTTCTTCAAAAGGCTTGATGTACTCAAGGATGCTGCGCGGCGGAACGTCACGTCCGTCACCGAAGCCGTGCAGGTAAATCTTTTTGGCACCGCGCTGCGCGGCAAGCTTAATCATAGCAAGGATATGATCCTGATGGCTGTGAACGCCGCCCGGGGATAAAAGACCCATGATATGAACGGCTTTGTCAGCTTTAACGGCTTTATCTACAGCTTCGCATAAAACTGCGTTTTTAAAGAAATCACCGTCTTCAATAGCTTTGGTAATGCGAGTGAGTTCCTGATAAACGATACGTCCTGCGCCTATGTTGGTGTGACCGACTTCAGAGTTGCCCATCTGACCGTCAGGCAATCCTACGTATTTACCAGATGCCTGAATATCGGTATGAGCGTAGTTGGCGCAAAGTGAATCCAAAACGGGATGTTTGGCATGAGCGAAAGCGTTGAATTCGGTAACCGGATTGTCACCGACACCGTCCATAATGATAAGAGCTAAAGTTTTTTTGGTAGCCATCGTTTAATTCTCATTAAAAAAAGAAATTCCAACTAATAATTGTACATTTTTTAAGCGAAGTTGGACAAAGAAAGGCGGTATTGTCGCTAAATTTAATCACAATTGTTGTTTGGGCAATTAGCAAGAACTTTGTTATTTGAATGAATCCTGTTAAATATTCTATAAAAATGCCCTCAATTGCGAGGGCATTAGGCAATATAGTGCAAATATTACAGTGCTTCTTCGTTTTCATCACCGGTTCTGATACGGACAACTTTGTCTAAAGTATGAACAAAGATTTTTCCGTCACCGATTTTTCCGGTAAAAGCCGATTTTTTGATTGTCTCAATGCATTTTTCGACTTCTTCGTCTTTAACCGCTAATTCAACTTTAATTTTAGGAATGAAGGATAAGACATATTCAGCCCCGCGATAAAGCTCAGTATGACCTTTCTGTCTGCCGTAACCGCGGACGTCACTTACCGTAAGACCGTTGATGCCGATAGTCGTAAGAGCTTCACGAACCGAATCAAGTTTAAAAGGCTTGATAATTGCTTCGATCATTTTCATTTTTCATGTCCTCCGATTACAGGTTGTAGCCGCGTTCGCCGTGAACGGCAATATCAAGACCTTCACGTTCGGTTTCATCGCTGACTCTGATTCCGCCGGTCAGAAGTCCTGCGACTTTAAAGGCGATAAAGGAAGCAATTCCTGACCAAATAACGGTTATGACAATTGACATAAACTGACCGTATACCTGTCCGCCGATAGATGTCCATTCGCCTTTGAATCCGGCTCCGCCTAATGACGGGGCGCAGAATACGCCGGTTAGCAATGCTCCGATGATGGCTCCGATACCGTGAATGCCGAATACGTCCAAGGAGTCGTCAATACCGGTTAAACGCTTGAAGCCGTGAACACCCCATACACAGCAGACACCGGCAGCAATTCCGATAACGAGAGCGCCTAACGGTCCGACAAATGCGCAGGCCGGAGTGATGGCGACAAGTCCTGCCAGAACACCTGAAACGGTACCTAAAGTTGACGGCTTTTTATACATAATCCACTCTACGCACATCCAGGAGAGAGCCGCGGCAGCAGGAGCGATGGCGGTGTTGATGAACGCTAATGCGCTGATGGCGTCAGCGGTAAGTTCAGATCCTGCGTTAAAGCCGAACCATCCGAGCCACAGCATGCCGCCGCCAATATAGGTTAAGGTCAGGTTGTGCGGTGCAAGGTTAATTTTGCCTAAATCACTGCGCTTGCCGAGCATGTAAGCACCGACGATACCGGCAACTGCGGCATTGATATGAACAACATCACCGCCGGCAAAGTCATAGGCTGCAAATGTCGAATCAATAAATCCGCCACCCCATACCATATGGGCAAGAGGAGCATAGGATAAGAGCATCCAGAGCAAGATACCGATTAATAAAGCGCTAAAACGCACACGCTCAACCAAGGCGCCTACGATAAGGCATGAAGCGATGGCACAAAAGGCTGCCTGGAAAATAAAGAAAGTATATTCACTTAAAGCTCCTGATAATGAATCTGAATTTACTGACAGTAAAAAGGCTTTATCCAGATTTCCGCTAAAGGAAGCGAACAAATGATCGCCTGATGAAAAGGCAATCGAGTAGCCGGCTACAAGCCAGAATAAAATAGCGATAGAGCAGACGGCAAGACACTGTTCAAGAACTGATAAGGCATTTTTGGCGCGAACCAGTCCTCCGTAAAAAAGACCGATAGCAGGTATTGACATAAGCAATACCAAAACGGCGCAAAGAAGAATGTATCCGTTAGCAGCCTGATCTAATGTTCCGTCTTCAGCTAAAACCGGACAGCTTAAGGATAGTGCAACTAATGCACCAATAAAGTGCTTTTTCATAATAATATCTCCGTGATGAGATTTTGTTTAACTTCACCTACACATTAAACCTTTGGCTTTTATATTCAATAAATTTATAAAAATTCACAAAATTGATACGATATATAGTATATATTCACTAATTTGACGCTTAATTTCACATTAATTGTGCGTGTTTATATATAGGGCAAATGCTTTTGCTGAAATTTAACAAGTGTGCCGTACAGGGAAGCTCTCTCTTAAAAAGGAAAACAATTGCGCATTTAAAATATTAACGGGCTTTATGCTTAAAGTTTCTTTTAATAAAAGAGGTAAATACGTTCATCGGTAAAAATATTGCGTTTTGCTCTTTTTGTGATTCGTTTAATCAAAATTAACATTTGATTTTGATATATATGGATGCAACATACATATATGCGTAAATGTATTAAACATTATTTGACCCTGTTTTTTAATAATGATTTTTGTGGCAAAAAGAGAAGATCCATAAATGAACGCAAAAGAATTGCTGTTACGCTTGGGAGTGGTGCTTGGTCTTGAATTGTATATCAGCGATGAAGGAGTTTGTCGTATTTATTTTGATGATGATGCTGTGGATTTTGAGATAACTTCCGAGGGTATTTGTCTTATTGCTGAATTGGGAATTTTACCGTCACAGGATAATACGAATCTATATCGGACGTTGCTTACTGCCAACCTGTTCGGCATTGCAACGGCAGGAGCTACGCTAAGTATCGATCCGGATTTAGATTCGATTTTTCTGCATAAAATGCTTTATAACGGTTTGTCTTACTCTGATTTTGAAACACAAGTTGAGTTTTTTATAAAAGTTCTGCGTCATTGGAAACGCCAACTTTTAGAAAACCCTTTAACTACAGAAGAACATAATGTTCCTTTTTATAGTTTGAGAATTTAATTTTTCGTCAGGAGTTTCTATGTCTGAGATTCAAGGAAGCGGGCGAATTCGTCCTCAAAGTGAATCCCATGAGGTTCAAGAACGCGGCGAGCAAGAAAATGTTCCGGAGACTTTGCGTAATGCTCGTGTCGGACAATCGGTAGGGCATATTATCGGCAGGATAATTCTCGGAATATTCACACTCGGTATTTCAGAGGGA
>NZ_CAJKVK010000091.1 GCF_905203285.1 uncultured Succinatimonas sp. | reverse complement strand
TTATGTTCTGCAAATGACAGCGCTATTCCCACTGGAGACTGCGGCTATTTCCTTACTTCACGCTACAAAAGTGACGCAGATGCCAATTTCGGACATTATAAAAATAAGGAAGTCGACAAACTGCTTGATTTACTTAATTTAACTTTTGACTTAAATAAACGTACTGCGATTTCGCAGGAAATAGCCAACAAGTTAAATGATGACGTTGCCGCTTTATATATAAGTTATCCTGAACTTAATACGGTATGCAGCGGCAAGGTTAAAAATATGCATCTTTATACCTTTGATTATTATTTAATTGACGATAAGGTAGGCATCAATGACACCGTTTTTACAAATAAATGATCTTACGATTACCTGCAAAGACAAGCTGCTTGTAAAAAACGCCGGTCTTTGTTTAAACCAAGGCGAGTGCATTGCTTTAACCGGACCGTCAGGTTCGGGCAAGACGACACTATTAAAAGCAATATGTCACATACTGCCGCAAAGCTTTACGGTATCAGGAAAAATTTGCTTTTTAAAAAATGATATCAGCAAGCTTAGTTTACGGCAGCTAAACAAATATCTCGGTACCGGAATAACCATGATTTTACAAAACCCTGCTGACAACTTTGACGATCGCAAAAGCATCTTAAACCACTTTGAAGAAGCCATGCACGCCTCAAGTCTAAAAGCTAAAGAAGAGGTCAAGCGCCTTGCCGTAGATCTTTTATATAAAATGCAGCTTGCCTATCCCCAAAACCTTCTTAAACGCCGATCTTTTGAGTTATCCCAGGGCATGTGCCAGCGAGTGATATTAGCTTTAACCCTAATGCAGCGACCCAAGCTTATCTTGGCTGATGAGTTCACCTGCTCTCTTGATATCATAACTCGAGTGCAAATTTTGCAGCTTTTAAACAATCTGCACCAAGAAATGGGATTTGGTCTTCTTTTTATTACGCATAATAAAGATGACGCACGTTTTTTAGCTGACCGGACATATCATCTTGAACATGCAACCCTGCAACAAAGAATTCTTGACGGTACATAAAAATGCTGCAAATAAGCGAGCTTAAATTCAACTATAAACAAAATGACGGTAAAGAGATCCGTGCACTAAGAGGCATTGATTTTTCCCTGACAAATGGAGAATCGGCCGCTTTGGTAGGAGAGTCAGGCTGCGGCAAAACCACGCTGTGCAACATCGTCAATTTGATGTTAAAAGACTACGACGGTTCAGTTTTATTTGACGGCAAAGAATTAAAAAATATCGACAAAACAAAAGATTATTATTCAAAATTGCAATATATATTCCAAGATCCTAAAAGTGCCGTAAGCCCCTACCAAAAACTTGCCTACTTTATGACCGCTCCTCTTATTAATTTAAAAGGGATGAATAAAACGCAAGCACTAAATCTGGTTAGAGAAAAACTGCCTGCAATCGGGCTTTTACCTGAAATTTTAAACAAACGTCCAAATGAAGTAAGTCTTGGACAGCTGCAGCGGCTATGCCTGTTAAAAAGCCTTTTAATCGGTCCTAAGGTGCTATTATGCGATGAAATTACCGCATCTTTAGATGAGCATTCAATTAAAGACTGTCTTACAATCATTAATGAATACCAAAAAACCGGCATGAGCGTACTTTTTATTACTCATGACATTGAACTTGCAAAAAGCTTCTCTAAAAGAATCATCGTTATGTTCAAAGGAACGATACTGGAAGACACCCAAGGCGGACAGGCCTTAATGCATCCCTATGCACAAGAACTCTTAAACGCATCTGCTGCGTTAAAAAGAAGTCAACTAAATGAGTTTTCACCTAAAAGTGCCCCGTCATGCCCGATTACGGTTGACAGCATCTGTCCTTATTACAAGCGCTGCAACGACAAAACTGCAGACTGTTTGAATGAATTTCCCAAACTGTTCAAACTTTCTGAAAATCATTGCGTACGCTGTTTAAAATTTAAAAATGCGGAGATATAAAAATGGCTATGGATTTAGATGAACTGCTAAACGGAGTAAAAAACGGAACTGTTTCCGTAGACAAAGCCAAAGCCGAGCTTAAAGCCGCTCCTTTTATTGATCTTGATTACGCAAAGCTTGACATGCATCGGCGTATCCGTACCGGAATGGCGGAAGTAGTCTTCTGCCAGGGTAAGGAAGATGCCTTCTTAGTTAAAATAATCGGCAAATTCCTTGAAAACGACGGTGAGGTATTTGGGACTCGCTGCAGTAAAGAACAGGCACAGATGCTGCAAAAGAGCATGCCAATGTTGCAATACGATCCTGTAAGCAGAATCATCTCTTATCAAAAGTCCCGTGAGCTTAAAGGTCACATAGCAGTCGTAACTGCCGGAACTGCTGACATCAAAGTTGCGGAAGAGGCTGCGCGTACCTGTGAATATTTCGGTGGAAAAGTCAGCCGTATTTATGACGCCGGAGTAAGCGGTTTACATCGTCTTCTGTCAAATCTTGATCCGATACAAAACGCCAACTGCGTCATCGCCGTTGCGGGAATGGAAGGGGCTCTTGCCTCCGTCATCGGCGGACTTGTTTCAAATCCGGTAATCGCAGTGCCGACCTCAGTAGGCTACGGCGCCAACTTCCACGGGCTTTCTGCTCTTCTTACCATGATTAACTCCTGTTCAAACGGAGTTGCGACTGTAAATATCGACAACGGTTTTGGGGCAGGATTTATTGCCACGCAGATTAACCGTCTTGCCGTCAGTGCATGTAAAGAACCAACCTTTAACTAAAAACAAAATAAGGAAAAGAATCATGAACTGTTTATATCTTGATGTACAAAGCGGCATAAGCGGCGATATGTTCGTAGCATCCCTTCTTGATTTGGGAGCAGATAAAAAGCTCGTGGAAAAAGTTTTAAACAGCATTAACCTAGACGGTTTTTCAATCAATATCTCCCGCGTCAACAAAGCAAATCTTGATATGTGTGATTTTAAAGTCAAACTTGCAGTTGACAATCATGACAGCGACATGGATTATCTTTTCCCTAAGACTCACGAGCATGGCAACCATCATCATGAACATCATCACCATGACGAACATCATTTTCATGATCATTTGCCAGAGCATGAACACCATCATGAACATACCCATGATCATCATCACTTGCATCGAAATCTTGAAGATGTCATCACTATCATTAACAAAAGCTGCGCATCAGAAAATGCTAAAACTCTTGCAGTAAAAATCTTCACTATAATCGCCACAGCAGAAGCAAAAGCCCACGGCAAGTCTTTAGAAGATGTGCATTTTCATGAAGTAGGAGCACTAGACTCAATTGCCGACATTCTAGCTGCCGCAGTATGCTTTGATTCACTTAATATTGATAAAGTTTACAGTTCACCTCTTGCAGAAGGCTATGGAGAAATAAACTGCTGCCACGGAATTTTGCCTATTCCGGTACCTGCCGTATGCAATATCCTTGCCGAACATGAAATTCCAATGCATCAGACTGACACCCACGGTGAGCTAATTACTCCTACAGGTGCCGCAATTGTTGCCGCCTTAAATCCTACTTTTGCCCCTATACCCCAGGGTATCATGCTTAAAACCGGCTACGGAGCCGGTAAACGCGCTTACGAAAAGCCAAGCTTTGTAAGGTCGATGTTGTTTAAAGAAAGCGTTACCCAAAATGTATCTGCAACTTACTCTAATGATGAAATAATAAAAATTGAATGCAATATTGATGACAGCACCGGAGAACTTCTTGGTTATCTTATGGAAAAGTTGCAGCAAGCCGGAGCTTTGGACGTAAGCTATAAAAGCGTTTATATGAAAAAAAGCCGCCCTGCCTACGAGCTTAATGTTATCTGCAATCCCGATGAACTTTTATCGTTAAGCACCATTATTTTAACCGAATCAACTTCCATAGGTTTGCGCTATACCACCATGAAAAGAATAATTTTACAGCGTGAAAGTTTTGAATATGAAACAAGCCTTGGAAAAGTAACGGCAAAGCGCTGTACACTGCCTTCTGCTCTTGGCGGACAATATTTTATATATCCTGAGTATGAAATCTTAAAAGAGCTTGCCAAACAAAATAATCTGACGCTAAAAGAAACCGACGCTATCATTAGAGGTGAACTTTATGCCAAGCGCTGAAGAAAAGCTTATCGCTTATTTGACGCAATACGCAAAAGATTATACGGCACTTGCCTTCTCGGGAGGCGCCGATAGCACACTTTTATTAATGCTTTTGTCAAAACTTTGTCAAAAAGAAGGCGGCACTGTTACGGCCTTTTATGCCAAAACCGCCTTAAATCCGCGTCTTGAAGACAAAGAAGCGTACAAAATATGCAGTGATTTTAATGTCAAGCTTGAAATCGTGGATATAGATATACTTGATAAAATCAAAGACAATCCTATAAATCGCTGTTATTTATGTAAAAAAAGCATTTTTTCCATAATTAAAGAAAGAGCACACATTCTTAACTGCTCAATTGTTTTTGACGGCACCAACAGTGACGATCTAAATGAATACCGTCCAGGTCTTAAGGCTATTGCAGAGCTTGGCATTATAAGCCCTTTAGCGCATCTTCAGATTAATAAAGAAACTATAAGAGCTATTTTAAAATCTCACAATATTCCTACAGCAGCAAAGCCGTCATCTCCCTGTCTTGCTACCCGCTTTCCTTATAGAACACTCTTAACTCAAGGCAAACTTAATGCCGTAGGTATTGCCGAAAGTAAAATAAAAGCTTTAGGCTTTTATAATGTACGTGTAAGAGTGCATGACAACGTCGCTAGAATTGAGCTTGATGCAGATGAATTTATAAAAGCTTTGGATAAGAAAGCTGCCATTATAGACATTATCAAAAAATCAGGATTTGATTATGTGACGCTTGATTTGGAGGGCTTTAAATCAGGCAGTATGGATAAAAAACTCCCTTAACATAATAAAAATCAAGTACTAATCAATTTATATCTTTACAGATAGGCCGCCAGTATCAAACAGCGGCCTTATGCGTAAAAGAGCTATAGATTAGAAGGCATAGCGAGCGCCGAGATTGAATCTGTAATCAGTATCCACCTCTCCGCCGTTACCTGCCTCAATATCGGCATATAAGTGCACTTTATCGGTAGGATTAAAGTCAGCACCGAAGCCGTATTCATACCAGGTACCGCCTAAAGACTCAGTAAGAGATCTTTCAATATCACCTTTGCGGAAAGTAAAGTCGGCATCGCCTTCCCAATCATGCAGAACCGATGCTTTTAAAAAGAAAGATCCTAACTCATCAGGGAAATCAAAACCGAGCTTAAGTCCTAAGCGTCCTACTAATGAATCAACAGACTTATTGTCTACATCTATGCCAGTTGATGTGCGGTAATCTGCATCAAAAACATGTCCGTACCACATCTCAGCCTGCGGCTCGACAAAAAAGCTTTCAGTAGCATAGCAGCGCCAACCCAGCTCTGCTGATAACGAAACGGCATTGGTATGATAATCGCCAGAAGAATCAACTGCATCATATTGAATGTCAAAAGAGTTCTTCATACGACCGATTTTACCGACTAAATCAAGATAGATGCCGTTGCCAAAGAGCCAGGAGTTGTACAAGGAGAAAGCATACAAATCGGTTTCACCGTCACCGTAACGAAAATCGTTATCACCATCCGTGTACGATAAAGCACCGCCTACCCATACACCCGGAGATACCTGACGGTCATAGCCTACTTGTACTGATGTATAGTTGTTCTTTACATCCTGATTACCGTAACGAGCCTGACCGTTGTTAACGCGAGCCCAAACACCGTCTATAGACTCTGAGCTGTCGCGAAGCTCTCCAACACGTCTATGCATTTCATCAATTTCGTTGCGCCAAACGTGCAGACCTAAAGCAGCCATTTCGGCTATACCGTTGATGTTAGGATTTGGTTTGGTTTCAACATCAGTTATAGGAGGCTCTGAATTATCAATACCTTTAAGATCAGAAATTGTACATTCAGGACAATCTCCAGCAATAATAGCTGTTGAACCATCATAAATATCAGTAGGTTTTTGCTCTAATTTCACACCAGGTATACATTTAAGAACATTATGTCTTTCTTCACCCTCTCCTTCTTTAGTATTACTCATTATTATATTAGCGAGATTTTTTAAATCATAATCCGCATCACCAGTATTGTTTGAAGCAGCGGCTATTAACTTTATCTTATCAACAGGAGTCTTTAAATTTTTATAATTGCCGTATGCATCTAATGTTCCAGTTAAATATACTCTTGAACCATGTTCTGGATTTGAATCTAAAACATGCACACTTAATGATTTAAACTCAACTGTAAAATCTTCAGGGAACCAATCTTTATTTTTATATCCACCAAAATCAACTACTGCCCCTTTACCTAGTCTTACAACAACATTATCTCCAGTCAAACGAGCTGATGGATCATTACGATACCAATTTTTGGTATCGGGAGCTTGCACTCCATAAAAAGCTGCTTGAATCTTAGCATTTTCCGCTAAATCTATATTTGAAAACTTAAACTCACTAATATATTCATCAGCTAAATTTGAATCATAATCTGTAGAATTTGGATCTTTAAGTGTCTGAAAAGCAAGTCTAGAATCTTTTGCAACTGAGATATTTAACATATTAGCAACAGAATTATTATTAGTTTGCACTAATCCTTTTCCACGATTAGCTATAATATTTTTTATATTCACTACATTGTTATTAAAAATTTCAAGTCTTGCATCTTCTCCATTATCGTCAGTATAGTCTGATAAAATGACACTTGCGTTAATTGAGAATTCTTTTGATTCTTCTCCTTGATCTCCGATTCGAAGTCCTGTTCTTTTTCCGTAAGAATCAATTATAATTTCTGACTTAATACCATCAAAAACATTTTGATCATTAATTGTAAGTCCTGTCCAATACGTAGCAGTTTGATTAATTTTTTTAGCATCAATTATATGTAGTGTCGATATATCTATATTACCTCTAATATAACTTTCATCGCCATAACTGATATCATTTCTTCCCCTAAAAATTAACTTATCAGCTTTTATCGTTCCTGTAATTTGAGGAAATTTAGTGGTGTATAAATCAATATTTTGAGTAACGATAGTTCCTTTATTTATTAAATTACCACCATTTATAATAATATCAGAATTATTAATAAATCCATTATTAGTAACATCTTGATTCTTTAAATCAATTTTTTGAGAATAAGGATCATCTTCTGAATTGCTAATAGTTTGAGCAAATGAACTTCCAGATAACACAGCTCCTAAAACTAACGCGCCGGCTAAACTTTTAAAAACTAGTTTACCCCCCCCAGCGCGTAGTTTTTTGTTTATATAACAATTAGATAAAATTGCTTTATAAGCGTGAATCAACATATTGATGGCATTATTTGTCTGCCTCATAATTAAACTCCTTCTCTTGTTTCTAATGTAAGTGCTTATAAAAATACTACTAACAATAAAAATAGGAGCAATTTTTTGATATGCCTTTGCTAAAAGGTGATTATTTTCACAATTTCTGCTCGTATACATGTAAATTAAGTGCAAAACAAACAAAAAATACTTTTTAAAAACCATTAAACAAAAACCCCGTAACTAAGACCTGTGCTTACTTAAAAGTTGCGGATCTAGATAAGTAACTCTAAAAATCCTCTCTAAACGGCTTATT
>NZ_CAJKVK010000090.1 GCF_905203285.1 uncultured Succinatimonas sp. | reverse complement strand
CGTAAAGATCGGGGTCAAATCCTCTGATGACGTTAAGCGGATTCATATGACTCTCCTTAGCGATGATCGCGGTTGTCTCTTACATTCTAGAAAATTTTATACTAAGAATTATCACAAAAACAATGAAATAAATTAAAACATGAGCCTTAAAGCATATTTTTAGTCTTATTTAAAGCCGATTTAACACTGTTAAATCGGCTTTGTTCTGCTTAAGGGAAAAACGGCCATACCATCGGAATTATCACTACGCATACGATAAATGATAAAACCACTAACGGAGTTCCCACAAAAATATAATCTTTAAATCTAAAGCCGCCAGGGCCTAAAACCAAAGTATTTGGCGGAGTAGCAACCGGTGTAGTAAATGCACAAGAAGCGGCAATGGCGATAGCCATCAGTACCGGGTACGGGGACGCCCCCATTTCTTGGGCAATTGAAATACCGATCGGACACAAAAGAGCGGCAGCTGCAGTATTTGACATAAACTGCGTCAAACCGCATGACAAACAGAATAAAACTGCCATAAACATCATAGGGGAAGGATCACTTCCGACAAGTCCTACCACATGATGTGCGATCAAGCCACCGGCTCCGGTTTTGTCAAGCGCGGTAGCCAAAGGCAGCATTCCGGCAAAAAGGAAAATCGTCACCCAGTCAATACCGTTATAGGCCTGTCTTTCAGTAAGGCAGCCAAGCAGCACGCACAAAAGCGCACCTGAAATAGCCACCATTTCCGCAGTAAGACCCGGAATTCCGAAACAAATACCTAAAATCACATAAAGCAAAATAGCAAGGCAGTAAATACGAGCTCGCGGAGATCCGGACATGCCGTCAGTTGCTTCAACCGAGCCTAAATCCGCCATGTTTTTAGGTACTAATTTGCGTCCGATAAATATCATGTAGATAATTGACATTATCGACAAAGGAATACCGACGTACGCAAATTCAAACAAGGTAAAAGGCGCGATTCCAGCCGCCTCAAGAGCACCAGAGGCAATAATATTAGGCGGAGTTCCGACCATGGTGATGGTGCCGCCGGTATTGGCCGCTACCGCAAGTCCCATTAAGATTGGAGAAACCGGAATCTTCGCTGCGGCACAGATACCGATAAATACTGGCATTAAACAGGCTACGGTTCCGGTATTTGATGCAAATGCCGACATACATACCGTAACCAGCATCAATGATGCCATCAAAGGAACTTCTTTTGTTCCAACCTTTTTAACCACCCAATTTCCTATCGTTTGCGCCAATCCTGATTCAAGCATCGCCGCGCCGACAACGAACATACCGGCAAAGAGAACTACTGTTGAATTGGAAAGACCTGAAAAGACTTCATTGGGCTTTAGAACACCAAGACAGCCTAATGCAATAGGAGCAGCCATTGCAGTTATGGCCAGAGGGATAAGCTCCGTCACGAATAAAACCGCGACTACAGCAAGAACAATTAAGGTAATGATTGCGGGATCCACGGCATTTCTCCTTAATCTTGAAGCTATAGTATTATTTATAATCACAAACAGGAATTTTCGTTATGACAGATCTCACAGTTACGCCATTTAAAATCTTGATTTGCTTTACTTTAGTTCTGATTACGACGATTAGCGCACGTTTTTTGCTAAAAGATAAACGTGATTTATGGTTCCGTCGCAGCCAAAGCAAAAATATCATCACGATAAGAGGCAAAATCGGCGAATATTTGGCTTTAGGTTATCCTATATGTCTTGAGGGCTTTGCAGTAACGGCACTGCTGCTTGCAGTAATTGCTATCGAAATACTATTTGTACTTTACTTAAACATTTAAAGCGACAGAAAAATGTTTTAAGCGTAATATTTACCTCTTCGCTATTAAGGCGCAATGCCTTGATTTTACCTGTGTTTTGGTTTAAAATATATTTTTATTTTCAGGTCTTATTATTAGGTTTTTTTAGTAAAAGCATGTCTAAAAACTTACTTTTAAAACCGACTTTACTTAAGTTGGGAGTATTTGCGTTATCAGCGCTTATTTGCGTCGGCACGGTTAATGTGTGCAGCGCCTCCTCACGTTATAAGACCACGATTACTGCCGTAAGCTCCGATGAAATAAGGCTTGGGGCTGACAGAAGCAAAATCGGTGAAACTCCGGTAATCAAGCAAAAACTGATTATCGGCTCTTTTAAAAAAGGCGAAACGTTTAATAAAGCCGCCAAACGAGCCGGTCTTTCAGCTAAGGAAATTCATCAGATTCAGCAGATCCTTGCGGACAAACTTGATTACTCACGCCTAAGACCAGGTGATTCTTTCCGCATTTTATTAAGCGATGAAGGAGAAAACTCCAAAGTAAATGCTTTGCAGTTTAAAACCAAGAATCACGGCAATCTGGCACTCTACCGTAATCAGAATAATAACAAGTTTTACAGCGAAAGCGAGATCGCCCCACAGCCTGCAACAGCCTTCAGACGTTTTCCGATTAACGGCGAAATTAAAGTAAATTCTGCGTTTAACCCTTCTCGCAGACATCCCGTTACCGGACTTATCCGCCCGCATAAAGGCGTTGATTTCAAAGCATCAATCGGTACTCCGGTTTATGCACCTGCAGACGGAACCGTATATTTTTCAGGCTATCAAAGAGCAGCCGGCAATTACATTATTATTGAGCACAATAACGGCTATAAGACCGTTTACATGCATCTTTCAAAGCGCCATGTAAAAAAAGGACAGAAAGTAAAACTGGGGCAGCTTATCGCCAAATCCGGCAACACCGGCAGAACCTCGGGACCGCACCTGCATTATGAAATCCACGTCAATAATCGTCCTGTGGATCCGATGAAGGTTAATTTACCGTCAGCTCCTTCCAAAAAGCCGCTGCTATCACAAAAAGAACAAAAAGCTTTTGCTAAAACGGTTAAAAAATATAAAGCCGATATGAAAAGTTTGGCTCTAATTTACATGCCGAACACTGAGATTTCGGTTAACTGATCTGATTTACCAAAATGCGGCTTTACCTGACAGTTAAAAGCCGCCTTTATTCTTTTTTTAAAAAATATCCCTGCCCTCACGGTAATTTGCCGCAAGCGATAAAATCGCTTCACAGGCAACTGCGTCAAGAGGAACGAAAGATCCTAAAGTTTTTCCTTCTTTTAAATCCAATGCTTTTACAATATCCGCAATTGACTCGCTTTTAACCCCCAACTCTATAAGATTGCTCGGTAATTTGGCATTTCTAAAGAAAACTCTTAAAGCATTTATACCGTCATATGCGGTAATTTTAGGATCTTCAAAGTTAATGGCTATTCCGAAAACACGATTTGAAAACTGAGCTACGCGCTGAGGGTTAAACTGCACGACATACTCCATCCATGCAGGAATTAAAACAGCCAAAGCATCTCCGAAAGGACAATCCCTTTCAACTACCAGCTGATTGGCAAGTTTGGTGATTACATTATCCGATCTTCTTCCCATGCAGCAAATGTCGTTATGAGATAAAGTGGCAGCCCACATCAAATTGGATCGTGCATCAATATTGTTCGGATCTTCATAAATCTGCGGAAGTAATTCAATAATGCTTGATAAAATCGCTTCGCACAATTTATCCGACAACAAAACCCCCGTCGTGTTTGAAAAATATCCCTCTAACACGTGATTTATCATGTCAACACAGCCGCTTGCGGTTATTCTTGGGGATAAAGATAAAGTTAAATCCGGATTTAAAATTGCAAATTCAGGAATAAAACTATTGCTATAGGCAATAAGCTTCTCTTTTTTTCCGTCTTTTTCACGCATTAAAGAACTTGAATTAGAACATTCAGATCCTGAGGCCGGAACCGTGACCACACAGCCTAAAGGCAATGACCGATAGGGATCACGGTGTTTTTCAAACATATCCCAAATATCGCCGTCAAAAAATACTCCTGCAGAAACAATTTTTGCCGTATCAATTACTGATCCGCCGCCTACAGCCAATACGTAGTCAATTGAATTGCTAAGGCAAAATTCAACGCATTCATATACTTTATCTATATGCGGATTGGATCTAATACCTCCCATAGGGAAATATTTAAGACCGGATCTCTCAAGAGTTCTGCCTATTCGTTCTACTATTCCGTACTTTATCGCGGCCTTCTCTCCGTGCAAAAGCAAAACCCGCGTTCCGCCCTGATACTTGATTATCTGACCTACTTCGTTATCTGATCCCTGACCGAAAATAATTCTAGTTCTTCTAAAAAAATCAAAAGATTCCATAGTTTTTATACTTAAATACTCACACTGTTTTCATTGTACCAAACCTGCAAAAATTATGCGGCAGTAAAAACAAAGTCATGAAAATGTTAAAACAGCTTAAATTTCATTTTTTTTACTGATTTATTTTTAAAAAAAGATCTGAAAAGCTTTTATTTTTATTTTTTTTTATTATCATAGCCCTAAATTTCCGTCAGCTTTCGGAAAGAAACAATCTGAGTTTCCCGATTATATTTAATCGGGAGTGTCTGCTACCTGTTTTTTAACAGCGTTATGGAGAGTTAAGCACCAGTGGAAAATACACCTGAGTGCACGGCTGACAAGCAGCCGGTTGCTACTTCTGCTAACAATTCAGCCGTTCCGGCAAAAAATGCCGGTCACCGTCCGGGCGAACTTCCGGGTAATAAGCCCTCACCTACGGAACAGAACCTTCGTCCGATCCTTGAAATCAAAGATATCACTAAGGAGTTTGAGGCGTTTACCGCCGTCAATAAAGTTAATCTAACTCTTTATGAAGGCGAAATTTTTGCCCTTTTAGGCTCTTCAGGATGCGGAAAGTCAACTCTTTTGCGTATGCTTGCAGGATTTGAAACTCCGACTTCAGGAAGTATTCTACTTGACGGTGAAGAGCTTATCGGTGTTCCTCCCTATAAGCGCCCTGTTAATATGATGTTCCAGTCATACGCGCTGTTCCCTTACATGACTGTAAAGCAGAACATCGCTTTCGGTCTAAAACAGGAACACCTGCCTAAAAACCAGATTGAAGAACGCGTTGAAAAAATGCTGCACTTGGTGCACATGGAAGATTACGTGGATCGTAAACCCTTCCAACTATCCGGCGGACAGCGCCAGCGTGTTGCCTTAGCTCGTTCCCTTGCCAAAGAACCGCGTGTACTGCTGCTTGACGAGCCGATGGGCGCCCTTGATAAAAAGCTGCGCGAACAGATGCGCCTTGAGCTAGTAGACATTATTAATTCAGTAGGCGTAACCTGCCTTATGGTAACTCACGATCAGGAAGAAGCCATGACTATGGCCGATCGTATTGCCATTATGGATCGCGGACAGTTCGTTCAGATAGGCGGACCTCGTGAAATTTACGAAACCCCCAACTGCCGCTTCTGCGCTGAATTTATCGGATCGGTCAATTTATTTGACTGCACATTGATTTCATCAAACGCCACGCAGTCTCTCCTGCGCGCCGATGATTTCTCGCACCTTATCGAGCTGCAGCATGATATCGACCTAGCCGACGGCATGCCGCTTACCATCGCTTTGCGCCCTGAAAAAATTTATATTTCACACGAAAAACCCGAAGAAGAAACCAACTGGTGTCACGGCGTAGTAGAAAATATCGCATATTTAGGCGACATTTCCATTTACTACGTAAGACTTAAAGACGGTCGTATCGTCACCTCGACGCTGCCTAACGTTGATCGCTTCAAGCAAGGACTTCCTACTTGGGACGATCAGGTATATTTAAGCTGGGACGCCGAATCCTGCATTGCCCTTACCATTTAATATAGGAGGCAAGTATGTCTACGGGTTTTAGCGCCAACATGTCTTTTATCAGGCGAGCTTTTCAGGCTAAAAGAAAGCCGACAAAGCTGTCTAAGCCTCATAACAGGACATGGAGAGACTACGCTTTAATTCTCGTCCCGTATTTGTGGATGATTTTATTTTTCCTGTTGCCGTTTTTGATCATCTTCAAAATATCTTTGTCGGTATCGGAGATTGCCATTCCTCCATATTCACCTTTGGTGACTTTTGAGGAAGGAGCGATGCAAATCATCCTGCATCTTGAAAATTACACGTCAATCTTTACCGATGAAGACGGGACTTATTTCCGTTCCTATGTCAAATCATTACAGGTAGCGGGACTTTCTACCCTTTTCTGCCTTATTATTGGTTACCCGATTGCATGGGCTCTTGCGACATGTAAACCAACTGCACGCAATGTGTTGTTCATGCTTATCATTATGCCGAGCTGGACTTCATTTGTCGTCCGTATCTACTCATGGATGACCATCATGAAGCGTGACGGTCTTATTAATGATATCTTAATGGGTATAGGAATCATCGACTCTCCGATACAAATGCTGCAAACCGATTTTGCGGTTTACGTGGGCATCACCTATTGCTATCTGCCTTATATGGTGCTTCCGCTATTCTCGGCTCTTATGAAAGTCGATTATTCACTTATTGAAGCTTCATATGATCTAGGTTGCCGTCCTGTTAAAACTTTCTTTAACAGCCTTATCCCTCAAACAAAAAGTGGAATTATCGCAGGATCCATGCTCGTATTTATTCCGGCACTCGGTGAGTACGTCATCCCTGAACTTTTGGGAGGAAAAGGCTCGATCCTTATAGGACGCATTCTGTGGCAGGAATTCTTTAATAACCGTGATTGGCCGCTGGCATCAGCCGTTGCGATCATCATGCTTATTATCTTAGTGATCCCGATCGTTTGGTTCTATAAGATTGAACGCAAAGAACAGGAGAAACTCTATGCGCAAAAATAAATCTTTCATAGCGCGCATCGTGATCCTTGCCTGCGCTCTGACTTTCTTATATTTGCCCATCTTGATGCTCATTATTTATTCATTCAATGAATCCAAGATGGTAACGGTATGGACTAAAGCATCCTTACGCTGGTACTACGAACTGTTTTCCGACGCTCAAATCGGTCATGCGGTATTAATATCGTTGACTGTCGCGTTCATGACTGCATGCGCTTCAGTAGTTATCGGAACTTTAGCGGCATTCGTGCTCGTAAGAGTACGTTCCTTTACAGGAGAATCTTTGTTCGTCCTGCTTATCACCGCTCCGATGGTACTTCCTGAAGTCATCACGGGTCTTGCCCTTTTAATGCTCTTTGTTACCTTAGGTGACTTTATCCCGTGGTTTGCTGACCGAGGAGTATTTGCCATTTGGATTGCTCATGTGACATTCTGCTCAGCCTATACTACCGTAGTCATCAGATCACGATTCCGAGAGCTGGATATCTCTATTGAAGAAGCCGCCATGGACTTAGGCGCAGGTCCTATCAAGGTATTCTTTGCCGTGATTTTACCTGCCATTATGCCGGCAGAAGTGGCCGCATTCTTACTGTCGTTTACCATGTCAATGGACGATCTGGTAATAACAAGCTTTATTGCAGGTCCTGACTCAACCACTTTGCCGATGCTTATTTTCTCAAGCGTCCGCCGCGGTTTGTCTCCTGAAATCAACGCGCTTGCCACTATCATCGTGCTTATCGTATCGATCTTCACGTTCTTTGCTTGGCTTTCTATGGTCAAAAAGCAAAAACGCATGGCCTCCGATGCGGCTAAAGCTGCCAAAGCTGCCAAACTTGAACAGCAAAGAAGTACGTTCCATTCAAAAATTTAAGAGGAGGGTGACTAAAAAGTCACCTTCTTTTTTACCTGAAAAAAGCTCTTAATTTTTA